>NZ_CP063110.1:395000-625000 GCF_014931275.1 Haemophilus parainfluenzae | reverse complement strand
GGTATTAGCTACAGTTTCCCGTAGTTATCCCCCTCCATAAGCTAGATTCCCAAGCATTACTCACCCGTCCGCCACTCGTCATCAAAGAAGCAAGCTTCTTTATGTTACCGTTCGACTTGCATGTGTTAAGCCTGCCGCCAGCGTTCAATCTGAGCCATGATCAAACTCTTCAATTCAAGTTCAATCGCTCAATACTGCTGACATAAAATGTCACTACTTAAAAAGTATTATGAATTTCTAGTTAGCACCTATTAAGACTTCAAAATTAAAAAATATTTTTAAAACAAGTCAATCAACAAGTGCCCACACAGATTGTCTGATATATTGTTAAAGAGCAAAAAATAACGACGCACCGGTTTTTCTTAAGATTCACAACAGCGCGTCGTTGTGTGGGGTGCATTATAGGGATTTTTGAAATCCACGCAAGCACTTTTTAAAAAAAATTTATCGATAGATGATTTTTTAGACGCAGCCACCTTTAAGTTATGCTATTCAGCCTTTTTTAAAGTTCGTTTACAGCGCCTAAATCCATTTGCAGAAAGTATTTCATTAAGTTTAATAAGCCCTCTCTCCTTTTCTTTCTCAGTATAAAACTCACAATTACGATTTTCTAAAGCGCCACGAAGTCGCCAATAAAAAGCTTCTGTTGCACCAATGTCCGCTTTCTTCAAACGAACAATTGCATTTTCAGCACCTATTTGTCGTAAAATATCGACATTATCAATACCAACTTTCTTTAATGCTCGTTCATACTTAACCGATAAATTCGGTAAATCACGAATCCGTCCAATCTTAGAGAGTGCAGAATTGAGTTTTTCCTTCCTTATTTGAGTAATTGAAAGAATGATCAAGGTTCTCATTAAGACATTATCTTTCAAGATGCTTTCAGTTAAAGCATAATAATCAGATAATACAAAGCGCTTATTGAGTTCATTTGTTGTAAAGGGTTTACATCCAAGTCCTTTTAGTTTTATCGAAAGCTCATCCTTAGCGCGCAAGTAAACCTTATTGTTAGCCCAAACAGCAAACATATCTTTTTCTTTATGAAACAAGCCATATCCCGTAAATAGATTTTTACTTGTTACATCTCCGATAAGTTGATTTAACAAATCACATACTTTACTGATATGATCATTTGGGATTATGAGAGTTTTCATTTTAAAACTCCTCCTTACTTAAGGTTAATCACATACGACTATACCAAGAAGTACTTCTCAAAAATGGTTATATCATAACCAGTTAAAGGTGACGAATATAAAATTTCAAATTTGTGAGAAAGATCGCAAATGCAAAATTTATTTATTGATAAACAACTAGATAAGAAAAAACTAGCTTATAGTTTAATATTTAACCATTAGAATTTTTTAGAATTCAGGAGTAAAAATGACAGTAGGACTCGTTCTTGAAGGCGGCGGCATGAGAGGAATGTTTACAGCAGGCGTTCTTGATGCACTCATGGAACAAAACATTCAAATAGATAAAATTATTGGCGTTTCTGCGGGGGCATTATTTGGCATAAATTATGCATCCAATCAAAAAGAAAGAGCGTTGAGATATAACCTAAAATATCTTAAAGATAAACGGTACATGGGATTTCATAGCCTTTTTACAACAGGCAACATTGTCAATAAAGACTTCGCTTTCTATGATCTCCCCTTTAATCTCGACCCTTTTGATCAAAATGAATTTGAAAAATCTCACATTGATTTCTATTTAGCCGCCACAAACATCGAGAATGGTGAAGCTGAATATTTCAAAATCGAAAATGTTTTCAAAGAAATGGAATACTTCAGAGCAACCTCGGCCATGCCTTTTGTCTCGCAATTTGTGGAAATCAATGGGCAAAAATATCTAGACGGTGGAATTGCTGATAGTATTCCATTTGAAAAAGCACAAGAGCTCGGTTGTGATAAAATCATCGTTGTTTTAACCCAACCTATCGACTACCGTAAAACAAAATCTTCTTCTTTTTTATTCAAACTTTTTTATCGCAAATATCCACACTTAGTTAAAACCTTAGAAAATCGCTACCGCACTTATAATGAACAAGTAGAAGAAATCATTCGTTTAGAAAAACAAAATAAAATCTTTGTAATCCGTCCAAATGTACCGCTCAATATAGGTCGATTAGAACGAGATGAAACCAAAATAAGAACTGTATATGAACTGGGTGAAAAAATTCTCTCAGCACAAATTCAAGATCTAAAAAAATACTTAAGAAGTTGATTTTAAATAAACTATTTCTCAAGTTTGGAATCTGGTTCACATTTTTTCATCGAGGAAAAAATTTTCTCTTGATACTGTACATCAATACAGATATAATTTAGCCAAATTTAGATAACTCTATTCAAGAAGGTTTTATATGGCAACTCAAGAAGAAAAGCAAAAAGCACTCGCAGCAGCACTTGGTCAAATTGAAAAGCAATTCGGTAAAGGCTCAATTATGAAATTGGGCGATACTCAAGCCCTTGATGTAGAATCTGTTTCAACGGGTTCTTTAGGTCTTGATGTTGCCCTTGGTATTGGTGGTTTACCAATGGGTCGTATTGTTGAAATTTTTGGACCTGAATCTTCTGGTAAAACAACTTTAACTTTATCTGTTATCGCTCAAGCACAAAAAGTAGGTAAAACCTGTGCGTTTATCGATGCGGAACATGCACTTGATCCTATTTATGCAGCAAAACTTGGCGTTGATGTTAAAGAGCTCTTAGTCTCCCAGCCAGACAACGGTGAACAAGCACTTGAAATTTGTGATGCATTAGTACGTTCTGGTGCTGTAGATGTCGTCATCGTGGACTCGGTTGCTGCACTTACCCCGAAAGCTGAAATTGAAGGCGAAATGGGTGATTCACACATGGGTTTACAAGCGCGTTTAATGTCTCAAGCACTACGTAAATTAACTGGTCAAATCAAAAATGCAAACTGTCTCGTTATCTTCATTAACCAAATTCGTATGAAAATTGGTGTCATGTTTGGTAACCCAGAAACCACAACTGGTGGTAACGCACTAAAATTCTATTCTTCGGTGCGTTTAGATATCCGTCGTACTGGTTCAGTTAAAGATGGAGATGAAGTCATTGGTAATGAAACTCGTGTTAAAGTAGTCAAAAACAAATTAGCCGCACCTTTCCGCCAAGTTGATTTCCAAATTCTTTACGGAGAAGGTATCTCTAAAGCAGGCGAATTAATTGAACTTGGTGTTAAACACAAACTTGTTGAAAAATCCGGTGCGTGGTATGCGTATAACGGTGAAAAAATTGGTCAAGGTAAAGCCAATGCGATGAAATGGTTACATGAAAATCCTGCGAAATCAGATGAACTTGAAGCGAAGCTTCGTGCTGAATTAGTCGCTAACCCAGAACAAGCATTAATGGCTGATATTGAACAATCTAATGATGACGCAGAAAGCGATTTCTAATCACTAAAAGTGCGGTCAAAATTGACCGCACTTTTCATTTCAACCATATTTCACCTAAAAGGAATTTCTATGTCTTCTCTTGCTTTGAGCTATGTCGTTAATTTACTTGCTCGACGTGAATATAGCGAATTTGAACTACGCAATAAAATGCAGGAAAAAGCATTTACAGAAGATGAGATCGATGAAACGATTGCTTACTGTCAGAAAAAAAACTGGCAAAATGATAAGCGATTTGCTGAAAATTATTTACACGCACGTTCGCAACGTGGGTATGGTGCAAATCGTATCAAACAAGAATTACGTCAACTAAAAGGTGTATCTTCAGACGTAATCAATGAAGTTCTTGCAGACAGTGAAATTAATTGGATTGAAATAGCAGAAAAGGTTCTACACAAAAAGTTTCCTAATTATGCAGAACCTCAACCAATCAAAAGCAAACAAAAAATTTGGCAGTATATGCTCTCTCATGGATTTTATTCTGAAGAATTTAGCAATTTTATCGGAAATGGAATAGAAGACTGATGAGCCTAAAGAAATAAATCCCTAATACTGTAAAAATTAAACAACCAACTAAATGGCTCACTAAAACGAACAATCCATTTACCCACTCTTCTTTAAAAAAGAGTTCTATTACTTCGCCTGAAAAAGAAGAAAAGGTGGTGAGAGCACCAAGAAATCCAGTTACTAAGAATAATCGCCATTCAGGGCTAAATTGAGGAAATAACCAAAAAGCTGCCACTAAAATACCCATCAAAAAACAGCCAATAAAGTTCGCCACAAGTGTACCAAATGCAAGTGTGCTAAATAGTGAATTCAACCAAAGACCCAATCCCCATCGTAGGGATGCACCGATAGCTGCACCTGTGCTCACAAGAATGATTGACTGAAACATTTATTTGATACCAAAAAGCTCCGCCAAATGCTTAGCTACTGCTTCATCTTTATTGAACCCAATCTCTTCCAATTCAGGGCAAGCTTCTTTTAGACGAGGATCAGCATTTGCCATTACATAACCTTTACCAGCCAAAGAAAGCATTTCAACATCATTCTGACCATCACCAAAAGCAATACAATCTTTTAATCCATAATTTCTATTTTCTAATAGATGAGCTAGTGCATCACCTTTAGATACATTTTTGTTCATGACCTCTAAGCAAGTCACAGCGGAATAAACAATCGTAGCTTTATCACCAAAATGTGCTCTAAGATAATCTTCCAGTTCTACAAGATCTTCCGGGTCACGAGCAATAAAAAATACTTTTTCAGTTCCTCTTCCGTGATGTTTTGTGAAATCAACCACCTCATACATGAAACCTGAATCCTTGTGATATTTTGCTAATTCAGGCACATCTATATTGATAAACCAACCATCATCTTGATAAGTATTGATACAAATCTTGGTACTATCAAAAGGGATTTTATACAACTCAAGCACGATTTCTTCTGGAAGACTATTACTATAAATAAGATTACCTTTTAGGTCGCGTACTCTCGCGCCATTGGAAGTGATCATTACAGCATGCTCCGCTCCAATCTTCCCTAAAATAGAAGAAACATCCGTGTGATTACGGCCTGTCGCTAAAATAATATCAACACCTTTTTGTTCTAATTTATTTAATATCTCAATTGTAAAATCACCAATTACATGATTAGCATTGAGTAATGTACCGTCAAGATCAGAAACAACGGCTTTAAATGGAAGTTGCTGCATAAAACCACCTGTATAAAAAATGAGTCTGTATCATACCAAAACAACACAATTTTTGACTGCACTTTCTATCATAAAAACAACATTCATTGATAAAAAACAAAAAGGCGCATCTTTCGATACGCCTTCTTTATCTAACTTGTTACAGTTAATACATCAATTATTTGATGATTTTCGCAACAACACCAGCACCTACTGTACGGCCACCTTCACGGATTGCGAAACGTAAACCTTGGTCCATCGCGATTGGGTGGATTAAGCTTACTGTCATTTTGATGTTATCACCAGGCATTACCATTTCCACGCCTTCTGGTAACTCGATTGTACCAGTTACGTCAGTTGTACGGAAATAGAACTGTGGACGGTAACCTTTGAAGAATGGAGTGTGACGACCACCTTCATCTTTTGATAATACGTAAACTTCTGATTCGAAATCAGTGTGTGGAGTGATTGAACCTGGTTTCGCTAATACTTGACCACGTTCGATTTCTTCACGTTTGGTACCACGTAATAATGCACCGATGTTTTCACCTGCACGACCTTCGTCAAGTAATTTACGGAACATTTCAACACCAGTTACTGTTGTTTTTGTAGTTGGTTTGATACCAACGATTTCAACTTCATCACCAGTACGGATGATACCACGCTCAACACGACCTGTTACTACTGTACCACGACCTGAAATTGAGAACACGTCTTCGATTGGAAGAAGGAACGGTTGGTCAATTGCACGCTCTGGCTCAGGAATGTAAGTATCTAAGTGGTTTGCTAACTCAAGGATTTTTTCTTCCCATTCTGCAACGCCGTTTAATGCTTGTAATGCAGAACCACGTACGATTGGAGTATCGTCACCCGGGAAGTCATATTGAGAAAGAAGTTCACGAACTTCCATTTCTACTAATTCTAATAACTCTTCGTCATCTACCATGTCGCATTTGTTTAAGAATACGATGATGTAAGGTACACCTACTTGGCGACCTAATAAGATGTGCTCACGAGTTTGTGGCATAGGACCATCTGTCGCTGCTACTACTAAAATAGCACCGTCCATTTGCGCCGCACCGGTAATCATGTTTTTAACATAGTCCGCGTGTCCTGGGCAGTCAACGTGTGCGTAGTGACGAGTTGGAGTATCGTATTCAACGTGTGAGGTGTTGATGGTGATACCACGCGCTTTTTCTTCTGGCGCGTTATCGATTTGGTCGAATGCACGAGCTGCACCACCGTAGTGTTTTGCTAATACGGTTGTGATTGCTGCTGTTAAAGTTGTTTTACCGTGGTCAACGTGGCCGATTGTACCCACGTTTACGTGCGGTTTTGTACGTTCAAATTTTTCTTTAGACATTTAAAGAGTCCCTCTAAATAGACACGGTTATCGATGGGTAAATTAAACCACATTAACCAATAAAATCATTACTATTTAATAAAGGAAAGAGGAATTTGGAAGGCTGGTGCTGATAGGCGGATTTGAACCGCCGACCTCACCCTTACCAAGGGTGCGCTCTACCAACTGAGCTATATCAGCGTTTGGAGCGGGCAGCGGGAATCGAACCCGCATCATTAGCTTGGAAGGCTAAGGTAATAGCCATTATACGATGCCCGCAGTCCTAAATTCATCTGTCCCATCAGAATTCATTTAGAAAATGGTGGAGGGAGAAGGATTCGAACCTTCGAAGGCTGAGCCAACAGATTTACAGTCTGCCCCCTTTGGCCGCTCGGGAACCCCTCCACGCTAAATGAATACTTGTTTACTAAAGGATGGTGCCGACTACCGGAATCGAACTGGTGACCTACTGATTACAAGTCAGTTGCTCTACCTACTGAGCTAAGTCGGCGTGTTGTAAGCAAGTGAGGCGTATTATATGGAAAATTTTATGCCTGACAAGTTTTTTTTATGAAAAATGCGTTTTTTTTAACTATTCGTCTAATTTACAAGCAAAAAGCCACATTCTTGCTTTAAAACTCATCACTTTTAATAAAAAACGATGATCACAACTCATTTATAGGGTATATTTTGTCCAATTTTTTCACTCTAGATATAAAGCACCGTGGAAATTACCGAACAACTAACGCCCTTTCTGAACTTTAGCCGTCAGCAATGGGCCGAATTAAGAAAATCTGTTCCGCTAAAATTAACGGAGCAAGATCTCAAACCGCTTTTAGGTTTTAATGAAGAGCTTTCTCTCGATGAAGTGAGCACCATTTACCTGCCACTTGCACGTCTCATCAACTACTATATTGATGAAAACCTTCGTCGCCAAACGGTTTTAAATCGTTTTCTTGGTGGACAAAGCCCTAAAGTCCCTTACATCATTAGTATCGCAGGTAGCGTTGCTGTTGGGAAAAGTACATCGGCACGTATTTTGCAATCTTTGCTGACCCACTGGCCTACCGAACGAAAAGTTGATCTAATTACTACTGATGGTTTTCTTTATCCATTAGAGAAACTTAAAAAAGATGATTTGCTACAGAAAAAAGGCTTTCCTATTTCTTATGATACGGCCAAATTAATTCGTTTTTTGGCTGATATCAAATCAGGCAAGCCTTCTGTAAAATCACCTATTTATTCTCATCTGACTTACGATATTGTTCCTGATAAATTTGATATTGTCGACCAACCGGATATTTTAATTTTAGAAGGACTAAATGTTCTTCAAACAGGTTCAAACAAAGCCAATCAAACCTTCGTGTCTGATTTTGTGGACTTTTCTATTTATGTTGATGCTGACGAGAACTTACTCAAAGAATGGTACATCAAACGATTCTTAAAATTCCGTCAAAGTGCTTTCACTAATCCGGATTCCTATTTTAAACATTACGCCAATCTCTCTGAGCAAGAAGCCATTGAAACAGCCAGTAACATTTGGGATAACATTAACGGATTGAATTTAAAACAAAACATTCTGCCGACTCGTGAACGTGCTAATCTGATTCTTAGAAAAGGTGAAAATCACGAAGTTGAGTTAGTGAAATTAAGAAAATAAAAAAGAGCGGTCAATTTGACCGCTCTTTTTCTCACTGCCTTACGACATTCTTCCATTCTCAATGCCAATCACCTGATCACAAATAGCCATGGTAGATTGGCGATGACTCACGAGAATAATCAATTTTTCTGCCTTCACATTCAACAATGATTTCAAAATCATCGCTTCGTTTAAGCTGTCCAAATTGCTGGTCGGTTCATCAAGTAAAATAATCGGTGCATTGTGCAAGAATGCACGAGCAATTCCAATACGTTGTTTTTCACCATCAGAGAGGTTGCCGCCCAATTCCGTCATTTTCGTTTGATAACCTTCTGGCAAGCTTAAAATGAAATCATGAATTGACGCTTTCTTCGCGGCTTCCATAATTTCTTCTAACGTTGCATCACGGCGAGCAAGGCGAATATTTTCTTCAATGGTTTCATTGAAAATATAGGTTTGCTGAGTAATATACGCCATATTGTCACGTAAACTACGGGTGTTGATGTTCGGTAAGGTTTCACCGTTAATTTTAATGCTACCTGATTTAGGATCGTAAAAACGCATTAGTAGTTTTAACAGGGTACTTTTACCACTGCCACTTCTGCCGTGAATCCCTAAGATTTCACCTTTTTTCACAGACAAGCTGACATCCGATAAAATTTGTTCTTCACCGTAAGCAAAGTTGACGTTCTCTACATCAATGCGAGAAACATTACTCAGATCGACCGCACTTTCTACGTCTTTTAATTCTGGTTCTTCTGCTAGCAAGCTCAATACACGCTCACCTGAAGCTAAGGTTTGTAACAAGTTGCTTGAAAGGTTACTTAACGTAATAACCGGGCCATAGCTCGACATCAATAAAATCACGCCGATTAAAAAGGCAGAAAAATCAATCTTATCTAGACTAAACAAAATTAAGCCGGTGAATAACATAATGATGTTAAACGCTGATACTGCCACTTCAGTGTAAACGCGCACTTTGGCTTCTTGGTCTTTAATGCGTTCGAAAGCTGTATCAATTTTTTGACTGCGTTGTTGAATTTCATCTAACCGTTGTTTCGCATAACCGAACAGCTGAATTTCTTTCATACCTCGCACACTGTCGAGGAAGAAATCATTCATTTCGCCTACTAATTCACGATAGCGTCTGCCATCTTCACGCGCCAATTTGGTGGTAATAATGGGTAGAATCACACCTACCGTTAAATAAGCAGCTAATGCCACAACCACAAACCAGCCTGAAAGATGAGCAAAGACCAACAATAAAATCGCAGAAGTAAAGAATGCAATCATAATCGGTGCAATAGTGTGCGCATAGAACACTTCGAGCAATTCAATATCATTGGTGACTAATGACACTAATTGCCCCGCTTGTTTGTCTTGCAACTTCACAAAAGCTAAGCGGCGCAAAGAATAAAACACTTTGTCACGCAATAATGCCAATAATTTAAAGGCGATATAATGCCCAGACATTTGCTCTAAATAACGCAATGCGCCACGAGCCACCGCCAATACAATAAGTGCGGTCAAAATGCCAGAAAAACTTAAATGGGTGTCAAAGTTTAATAAATTTACTAAACCCATCGCCCCAAGCACCATAATAAAGATGGCAGCCAGGAAACCGAGCGTTCCCATGGTGATGGTAAACGCCATAATGTGCGCCAGTGGGGTCACTAATTTCAACAAATGCCCCATCACAACAAAACCATTTTTACGCATTTGCCACCTCTCTAATTTGTTCTAAATCTTTTTGTTGTTGGAACATTTCAGCATACGCACCTTGTTTTTCCATGAGGTCTTTATGTGTGCCTTGCTCAATCAATTTGCCTTGCTCAAGCACATTAATACAGTCGGCATTCACGGCATTCGCCAAGCGATGGGAAATCATCACAATGGTTTTTTGTTGTTTAAATTGCTGAATGAACTGCAAAATAATTTCTTCGCTTTCCACGTCAATGTTACTGGTCGCTTCATCAAAAATATAAAGCGCCGCATTGTGTAATAACGCGCGTGCTAAGGCTAAACGTTGAATTTGACCGCCGGATAAATTCGCGCCACGGCTTAATAGTTGCATATCTAATCCACCATTATCTCGAACGAATTGCGCCAGATTGACTTGCTCTAAACACGCATAAATTTGCTCATCTGTGGCATCAATTTTCGCCATCTTCATGTTTTCACGTAGCGTACCTTTAAACACATAACTGCTATGGCTCACCAAAGAGACTTTTTCGTAAAACGAATGACGATCAATCTCTTGAATTTCTTGGCCGTTGAATAGAATTTTGCCTTGTTGCGCCTTATTAAAGCCCATTAGCAATGAAACCAAAGTGGATTTACCACAACCACTTTTACCCACAAATACCGTAAGCTGATTTGGTAAGATGCTTAAATCTAAGCCAACAATCGCAGGCTTCTCTTCGCTATAAGCAAAATATAGATTTTGAATATCCACTTGAATAGCATTTTTCGCTGCAAAATCGACCGCTTGTGTTTGAGTTTCAACTGGCGTATCTAACAATGTGAATATCTTATCTGATGCCGCTTTACCATTCATCGCTACATGGAAGAAAGAACCCAATAAACGAAGCGGAATAAAGAATTCAGAAGAAAGTAGAATAAATAAAATGACGCCTAATACGGTTAATTGATCGGCTTGGAATTGCAACAACGCCGTTAAAATCCCGATTGCTGCCCCACCGTAAGCAAGTAAATCCATCAGCGATACCGAGTTAAGCTGCATGGTAAGCACTTTCATGGTAATTTTGCGGAAATGTTCTGCTTCCTCATCCATTGCTTTCGCTTTATAAGCATCATCTTGGTAGATTTTCAGCGTGATTAAACCTTGTAGGTTATCCAAGAAACTGCTGCCTAATCCCACATAAATGGACCAATATTTTGCCAGGAGTTTTTTCGCAATTTTATTCACCGCAATAATCGACATCGGGATCAACGGCACGCAAATCAACAAAATTACCGCTGTTTTAAAACTGAAAAAGATCAGGAAAGCAAAGAGTGTGAGCGGAGCAAGCAAGCTATAAAAAAGCTGAGGCAAATAACGCCCAAAGTAGATTTCAAGCTGCTCCACACCTTCTGAAGCCACTTGGATAATATTTGACGTAGATTGTTGATTCACTTGGTTAAGTGGCATTGAGGCTAATTTGCGATAGATGAGGCTACGCAGTTCATGTTTTACTTTCGTACTCGCAAAATAAGAAGACTGCACCGATTTTTTACCCGCAAAGGCACGCAACGCCAAAGCAGCAATTAAAACGATGCCCAAAATGACCGCACTTAGTGGACCCAATTCATTAAAATAAGCCGCCTGTAAAATATAAGAAAACACGACGGCACTAATAATCCCACCAATTAACGCCACCCAGTTCCATAACACCGTGATACCAATCCATTTTTTACTGTCGGCCACCGTGTTAATTAGGCGTTTATCTATCATCATAATGATTGCTCCTAAAAACAAAAAAGAAGTACGCACATTACTATGCGTACTTTGCTACCAATCTAACAACAAAAAACGAGTCTATTTCGTATCATTGTCCTTAAACGATAAAAATCGTGAAAATTATAGTAAAGAATACACACAAATAATAGATCTAATTGAAAATTATTTCTATTTCTAAATAAAATAAAAAAATACCGCACTCGGTTTTCCTAAGTGCGGTCATTCTCAGTGATATTTTTGAATATTAGACTAAACGTCTAAGTTTGCTCGCAACGCATTCATTTCGATGAATTCACGACGCGGCTCAACTTCATCACCCATTAATGTGGTAAAGAGTTGGTCTGCAGCAACAGCATCTTTAATTGATACTTTTAACATACGACGAGCATTTGGATCCATGGTGGTTTCCCAAAGTTGCTCAGCGTTCATTTCACCTAATCCTTTATAACGTTGGATTTCTAAACCTCGGCGAGATTCTTTCATCAACCATTCAACAGCTTGTTCAAATGATTGAACGGGTTGAGTTTTTTCACCACGAGTGACATACGCCCCCTCTTCGAGCAAGCCATTGACTTGCTGGCCGAATGTAGAAATCTTCGCAAATTCATTGCCTGTCACAAAATCAAAGTTAATGAAGTAATCTGTATCAATACCATGTTTACGAACGGTAATGACGGCTTCATATACTTGGCGTTCGCTGTTAAATTGGGTTCTTGCTGAATATAAATGGGCTTCCGTTTCTTTTTCGGTTAAGTACGCAACAAAAGCATTCGCCCAATTTTCGACCGCACTTTCATTACGCATTAACTCAACGGTTAATTGTGGTTGGTAAACCAAGCCTTGTAACAATGGCTCTGGATAGTAACGACTTAAACGAGTAATTAATTTCTGAACATTATTATATTCGCCTACTAATTTCTCAAACACTAAATCATTCATTGCTGGCGCATTAGCACTAATATGTAACGCTGCACCATCTAACGCAAGCATTAACTCATATTGCACCATTTCGTCGTTATCTTTGATATAACGCTCTTGTTTACCTTTTTTCACTTTATAAAGTGGCGGCTGAGCGATATACACGTAACCACGCTCAATTAATTCCGGCATTTGACGATAGAAGAAGGTCAACAATAAAGTACGAATGTGTGAACCGTCCACGTCCGCATCGGTCATGATAATGATGTGATGATAACGTAATTTATCCAGATTATATTCATCGCGGCCAATACCACAGCCTAGCGCCGTAATTAATGTGCCCACTTCTTGAGAAGAAAGCATTTTGTCAAAACGTGCTTTTTCAACGTTAAGAATTTTCCCTTTTAACGGTAAAATCGCTTGGGTTTTACGATCACGACCAGATTTTGCAGAACCGCCCGCAGAATCCCCCTCCACGAGGTAAAGTTCTGAAAGTGCTGGATCTTTTTCTTGGCAGTCAGCTAATTTACCCGGAAGACCAGCAATATCTAATGCGCCTTTACGACGGGTCATTTCACGTGCTTTACGTGCAGCTTCACGTGCACGTGCGGCAGTAATAATTTGATTTACAATAATTTTTGCATCGGCTGGATTTTCTAATAGATATTCCTGCATGCGCTCATTCATGGCAGATTCAACCGCACTTTTCACTTCAGAAGACACTAATTTGTCTTTTGTTTGTGAAGAGAATTTAGGATCGGGCACTTTCACCGAAATAATCGCCACCAAACCTTCACGCGCATCGTCACCTGAAGTGCTCACTTTCTCTTTTTTCAGTAACCCTTCGCTTTCCATGTAGTTATTTAAGCTACGGGTTAATGCGCCACGGAAACCGGCTAAGTGAGTACCACCATCACGCTGTGGAATGTTATTGGTAAAGCAATAAACATTTTCGTTTACGCCATCATTCCATTGCAATGCAACTTCCACGCCAATACCGTCTTTTTCAGCTGAAAAATAGAATGGTTTTGGGTGAATTGGATTTTTGTTTTTATTTAAATACTCAACAAACGCTTGAATACCACCTTCGTAATGGAAGTGATCTTCTGTGCCATCACGTTTATCGATTAAACGAATGGATACTCCTGAATTTAAGAATGAAAGCTCACGTAAGCGTTTTGCTAAAATTTTGTAATCGAAAGTTGTAATTGCAAAGATTTCTGGACTTGGCCAAAAACGCACCGTTGTACCCGTTGCTTGAGTTTCACCGATAATAGTTAAAGGCCCTTGAGGCTCACCTAAGTGATAGAATTGCTCGTACACATGACCTTGGCGACGAATGGTTAATTGCAATTTATCAGAAAGTGCATTTACTACCGAAACACCCACGCCGTGCAAACCACCTGATACTTTATAAGAGTTATCATCGAATTTACCGCCCGCATGAAGCACTGTCATGATTACTTCTGCCGCAGAAACCCCTTCTTCTGGGTGAATATCTACTGGAATACCACGGCCGTCATCTTGTACGGAAACAGAATTGTCATCATGAATAGTGACGATAATATCGGAACAATAACCAGCAAGCGCTTCATCGATCGCGTTATCCACCACCTCAAACACCATATGGTGTAGGCCTGTTCCATCATCGGTATCCCCAATATACATGCCCGGACGTTTCCGAACCGCATCAAGCCCTTTTAAGACTTTAATACTTGATGCACCATAAGCATTTTCTGTAACCGGTGTTTCTGACATAGTTTTTCTCTATTTTGTAATGAAAATTGTGCGGAATTATAGCAAAAAACTGACTATTTTGCGAAATAAAAGTGCGGTCAAAATTTTCGCTGTTTAAAAATCAATAAACAAGTACATAGCATATTAAAACAAAAAGACGAGTTTTATCTAAACTCGTCTTTTTTATTGTATTAACACTTATTTCCAAATATGGTTATTTAACCCGAGTTCTTTCACCATATCTGTGAAACCTTTGATACTCGAAATATAATCACGAATCGTACTGTCTTCCAGAAAGGACTTTTCAAAAGATGGTTCAAAACTATTCTTTCCTAAATTAGCCGCAACAATCACTTCTCGGTTACGAAGTACCATCGAAATAGGACAATTAAATTTCTCTTTCAAGCTGCAAAAGCGTTCCATTAACTTAGGCGATAAGGCATATCTGGCTAAGATTTGATCTTCAGTAAACACATCAAAATAACGATTAAAAGATGGACTATCCATCAAAGCAATTTCACCTTCTTTTCTTAAACACCCCTCCTTCTTATCGCAAACATAAACCCAATGGGCCAGTTCTTTAGGGAAAGTTGCTTTAAATAAAATGCCTTGAAAGGTCGTGGTCCTTAATCCTTTCATCATTTTTCCGCTCGGTTCCATATTAAACGCTGCAAAATCACAGATTTCAACTTCAGTCTGGTCAAGCTCACCCAAAATTAAATCCTCACTACGATAACTCGCTGGATAACTATCGTAAACTGAGAAAAAATCATTAAGATGAAGCCCCCGGTCTGGTCTAAAGTGGAAGCCAAACTCCTGGACAATCGTGTTAATTACCCGAGTTTTAAATTCTGCAATAAAGCGTTTATATCTAAAAAATAAGCGACGGAAAGAATAAATGAGCACACCAAGAATCAATGCTGTACTTAATAGATTCTCACTCCCTATCGCACCGAGAAGCAAAAATAACCCAAAACACAACCCAATTATCGATTTGTTGATAAGTGATTTGACGGCTAAGCGTTCCTCATCTAATTTTTCCAACCCCAGGAAACGAATCCCTTCAATCTCTTTTGGTGTATTCATGGTTTGTCCACTTATTGTTTAAATAAATTACCCACATTAGGGACTTCCGCTTCATTCTGAGGAATATCGAAAAATGTTCCTTTCTGGAAATTAAACAAGTTTGCAATTAAATTTGATGGGAACATTTCCACCGCATTGTTATACTCTTCAACTGCTGAGTTATAAGTACGTCTTGCTGCAGAAATTTGCTCTTCTACATCGCTAAGTACGGTCTGAATTTGCATAAGATTTTGATTAGATTTGAGATCAGGGTAATTTTCTAGACGAACCTGTAAATGACGTAATACCCCCGAAATCTCATTATTGAGTTGGAATTTTTCACTTGTGGTATGAGCTAATTTAGCACTTTCACGTAACGTCACGATACGCTCAAGCAAGCTACGCTCATGCGACATATATTCCTTTACTGTGGCAACAAGGTTTGGTAACAAATCATAACGACGTTTTAACTGAACATCCACGCTTGCCTCAACACTGCTCACTTGATTACGTCTCATAACCAATTTGTTATACATTGAAATGGTGAAAGCTAAAGTTACAACAACAATACCTGCGACTACACTCATTATTATTTTCTCCATAAAAAATTATCCCTGCTTAGTATAGGGAAAAGCGTAATAAAATCCATTCTCTTAGACAATTTTTTGTTGATAAAAATCAATAAAAATAAACAAAACCAAGAATTTAACTTATTCACTTCCTATTCATATCAACGCAAAGTGCGGTCAAATTTTACGAGGATTTTTCGAGACCAAATCCTTCTTTATTATTGTGATTTTATGTACAAAAAAGATACTCTAAGTGAAGATAACCTTAATAAATAACAATCATTCTCAATAATTAAGTAAAAACAATCACTTACCCACTTATTTTATAAGGAAAATAAGGGTATTTTTGATTACGATCAAATAAACTTCCCTCATCAAGGCATATCATAGGTAAATTAACCATACAAGTAACGTGCCAATTGGAGTGATTATATGCAACGAAGTGATGGATTATTTTCTGCTTTAGCAGAAGTTTCCCGTCGGGATTTTATGAAGTTATGTACCGCACTTGCGGCGACTATGGGATTAAGTTCAAAAGCGGGTGCAGAAATGACCGCTGCTTTAACCGAACCTAAACGTCCACCAGTATTATGGATTGGTGCGCAAGAATGTACGGGTTGTACTGAATCCTTGCTACGTGCGACCCACCCAACAGTAGAAAACTTGGTATTGGAAATGATTTCCTTAGAATACCACGAAACCCTTTCTGCCGCCTTTGGGGAACAAGCTGAAGATAATAAACACAATGCAATTAAACAGTATTATGGAAAATATGTTTTAGTTGTAGATGGATCTATTCCGGTGAAAGACGGCGGCGTCTATTGTATGGTAGCAGGTAAACCGATTGTAGAACACATCCAAGAAGCCGCTAAAGGGGCTGCCGCAATTATTGCGATTGGTTCTTGTGCGGCATGGGGTGGCGTACCTTCTAGTGGCGGCAACCCAACTGGTGCAAGCAGCTTGTCTGAAGTATTACCAAAAGGCACTCCAGTGATTAATATTCCAGGTTGTCCACCAAATCCACACAACTTCCTTGCAACTGTCGCTTATATTCTTACTTATAAGAAACTACCCGCAATGGACAAATTAAATCGTCCATTATTCGCTTACGATCGCTTAATTCACGAAAACTGCTATCGTCGTCCACACTTTGATGCAGGTCGCTTCGCTAAAGAATACGGCGATTATGGTCACCGCAACGGTTGGTGTTTGTATCATCTCGGTTGTAAAGGACCAGAAACTTACGGTAACTGCTCTACTTTAGAATTCTGTGATGTCGGCGGTAATAACTGGCCAGTCGGTATCGGGCACCCTTGTTATGGTTGTAACGAAAAAGGCGTCGGCTTTACCAAAGGTATTTTCCAATTAGCAGGCGTAGAAAACCCAACGCCACGTGTTGAAAAACCAGATGTTAATAATACCGAAGGTTCAGGCGCAACCATGACCGCCATTGGTTTATTAGGTGGTGCAGCTGCAATCCTAGCCGGTGTGAGTGTTGTGACCTTACGCGAATTAAGTGCTCAACATAAAGCCCGTTCCGAAGCTAAAGCCGCAGAGAAAGAACAACATACAGGTAAATAAGATGGATAGACGAAAATTTCTAAAAGCAGGTATGCTTGGCGGAATCGCTTCCTCCTTGCCTGTGTCGAGTGCGCAGGCAACGGAAACGGTTGAGCCCATTCCTGGCGCACTAGGAATGCTTTACGACTCTACCCTTTGCGTAGGTTGTCAAGCATGCGTGGCTGAATGTCAAAACGTAAACCACACACCTGTGAACCCAAAAGGCGATCAAACTTGGTCAAATAACGACAAACTCACACCGTTTACTCGTAACGTGATTCAAGTATGGAGTGATGGCGACGGCACAAATAAAGACAAAACAGAAAACGGCTATGCTTACGTAAAAAAACAATGTATGCATTGCGTTGACCCTAACTGTGTTGCGGTTTGCCCAGTTCAAGCCCTTACCAAAGATCCAAAAACTGGTATCGTAAAATATGACCCAGATATTTGTACTGGTTGCCGTTATTGCATGGTTGGCTGTCCGTTTGATGTGCCAAAATACGACTACGACAATCCTTTCGGTGAAATCAGCAAATGTGAACTCTGTAACCAAAAAGGTGTTGAACGCTTAGATAAAGGTGAATTACCTGGTTGCTGTCATGTTTGTCCAACTGGTGCCATTATTTTTGGTACACGTGAAGAATTATTGGCTGAAGCTAAACGTCGTTTAAGCTTATTACGTGGTACTGAATATGATTACCCGCGTCAACACGTCAATAGTACAGATAAATACCGTGCTACCGTACCGGCATATCAATATCACATCTACGGTGAAAAAGAAGGTGGTGGTACACAGGTGCTCGCCTTAAGTGGTGTACCTTTTGCTAATCTTGGTTTACCAGACTTAGATGAAGTCGCGACAGGTTCTCGTGCGGCGCATTTACAACACTTCTTGTATCGCGGTTTAGCCTTACCGTTAGTGGCACTTGCCGGTTTAACCTTTATGACTTACAAAAATATGCATGGCGATAAAATCGCTGAGCGTATTGCAGCACAAAAAGAAGCCATGCGTCAGGCACGCAAGGAAATCGAAGAAGCGGAGGATGAGCATCATGAGTAATCCACGTCCGGTAGGCGGTCGCCTTGTTTCTGCCGCAATTCTCTTTTTTGCACCACTTGCCGTGCTTTGCGTTTTATTAATTTTAAAACGTTTAGTGTTTGGTATTGGTTCCGTGACCGCACTTAATGGCGGTTATCCTTGGGGTTTATGGATTGCATTTGACTTACTTGTTGGTACAGGATTTGCCTGTGGCGGTTGGGCACTCGCTTGGACCGTGTATATTTTCAATAAAGGGAAATATCACGCTCTTGTTCGCCCAGCATTGCTTGCAAGTTTATTCGGCTATTCCCTTGGTGGTTTATCTATCACCATTGATATGGGACGTTATTGGCATTTGCCATATTTCTACATTCCAGGTCAGTTCAACACAAATTCCGTTCTATTTGAAACGGCATTTTGTATGACGGTGTATATCATCGTGGTGACCCTAGAGTTTGCTCCTGTATGGCTTGGTTTCTTCGGCTTGAAAAAATGGTTTAATAAACTGAATAAAATCATGTTTTTCATTATTGCCTTGGGTGCCTTGTTACCAATGATGCACCAATCATCTATGGGTTCTTTGATGATTGTGGCTGGTCATAAAGTCCATCCGGTATGGCAAAGCTATGAAGTTTTACCGATACTCTCCTTGCTGACTGCGTTCATTATGGGCTTCTCTATCGTGATCTTTGAAGGCTCCTTAGTTAAAGCGGGTCTTGCAGGAAAAACGCCAGATGAACGTCATTTATTCACTCAACTTGCACGCGTTACTGCAGGCTTAATTTTCTGTTTCTTAGCAGTGCGTTTTGGTGAGTTGATTTATAACGATAAACTGCAAATGGTTGTGGGTTTCGATAAATTAACAAGATTTGAAGCATGGATGTTCTGGATGGAAGTTTGGTTGATGGTATTACCATTACTGACCCTCTTCCTCGGGGAGAAAAAATCTGATTCCCGTTGGTTATTTATTTCGGCATTAAGCATGTTACTCGGTGCGGCATTATGGCGTATGAACTACTCGCTTATCATGTATAACCCGGGCAATGGCTATCAATATTTCCCATCAGCGGAAGAATTGCTTATTTCAATTGGCTTCGTTTCTATTGAAGTATGTGCCTATATTTTAATCATTCGTTTATTCCCTGTATTACCGGTATTTAAAGAAAAACATACCGAAGACTCAGAAAAAATTATTGCCGAAAAAGCGGCATTCAGCAAAAAAGTTAGCGGAGCAGAATAATGTCAGAAAAAAAACGTATCTCAATTGACCCAATTACCCGTATTGAGGGTCATTTACGTATTGATTGCGAAATTGAAAACGGTGTTGTCACCAATGCTTGGTCATCCGGTACCATGTGGCGCGGTATGGAAAATATCGTAAAAGGTGCCGACCCACGCGATGCATGGATGATTATGCAACGTATCTGTGGCGTATGTACCACAGTACACGCGATTATCAGCGTACGAGCCGTAGAAGATGCTATTGGTGCTAAAGTTCCCGTCAATGCACAGTACATTCGTAACATGATTCTTGCTGCACACAGCATTCACGACCATATCGTGCACTTCTATCAACTCTCCGCGATGGACTGGGTGGATATCACCGCTGCGCTACAAGCTGATCCTGAAAAAGCAGCAGATATGCTAAAAGGTGTCTCTACATGGTCATTAAACAGTGCTAACGAATTCCGCAATGTACAGAAAAAAATTCAAGCATTAGTGGATAGTGGACAACTTGGTATTTTCGCTAACGGTTACTTCGGTCACGCTGCAATGAAACTTCCACCAGAAGTCAACCTCATTGCCGTCGCGCACTATTTGCAAGCGCTTGAATGTCAACGTGATGCTAACCGTGTAGTCGCATTACTCGGTAGTAAAACACCACATATTCAAAACTTGGCGATTGGTGGTGTAGCAAACCCAATTAACTTAGATTCCCAAGCAGTACTAAACCAAGAACGTCTCATGTTCGTGAAAGCTTGTATCGATCGCTTAACTGACTTCATTAACCAAGTGTATAAAGTAGATGCAGCAGTATTTGCGGCTTACTATCCTGAATGGTTAAGCTTAGGCAAAACATCTGGCAACTACTTATCTGTACCTGAATACCCAATTGATGCAGATAACTCTAAATTCATGTTAAAAGGTGGTTATATCGAAAACGGCGATTTATCGACTTTCCGCCCAATTGATCAACAAAAAGATGAGTTCGTTGTAAAAGGCATTAAAGAAAGTGGTAAACACGCTTGGTACGAAGATGATGAACCATTAGAACCTTGGGCTGGCTTAACTCGTCCGAAATATACCGGCTGGCAAGATGATGGTAAATATTCTTGGGTAAAAGCACCAACCTTCTACGGTAAAGTTGTCGAAGTGGGTCCTCTCGCCTATTTAATGTGTGGTTTGGCTGCGAATGACACGCCAACTGTCAACCACTTCAATGAATTAAAAGGCATTTATGAAAAATTGACTGGTAACACGTTAACCACCGATCAATTACATTCTACCCTTGGACGTATTATCGGCCGTACCGTGCATTGCTGTGCGATCAACGACATTCTAAGCGCTCAATGGCAAATGCTCATTGATAATATCGCTAAAGGTGATATGACGGCGTATATCAAAACAGATATCCCTGCAAGCGGTGAGTTCCGTGGTGTTGGCTTTGGTGAAGTACCACGTGGTATGCTTTCTCATTGGGTTGTCATCAAAGATGGCCGCATTGAAAACTATCAAGCCGTTGTACCATCTACATGGAATGCAGGTCCACGTAACGAACAAGACCAAATGGGCCCTTATGAGCTTTCCATTATTGGTACACCGGTGGCAGATCCAACTAAACCGTTAGAAGTGGTCAGAACCATTCACTCTTTCGACCCTTGTATGTCCTGTGCCGTGCATGTAGTTAATACAGAAAACGGCGAAGTGACTGAAGTGAAGGTGTTGTAATGAAGCCGTTAATTCTTGGCGTTGGCAATATTTTGTTAAGCGATGAAGGTGTCGGTGTGCGTGTTGTGCAGGAGCTTGAAAAACGCCCTGAAATTCAACCGCACTTTGACATCATCGATGGTGGTACTTGTGGCATGGAATTACTGGATGCAATGGCAAATCGCAAGCATTTGATTATTGTCGATGCCGTGCTTGCTAATAAACAGCCAGGTGAGATTGTCGTGTTACATGACGAGCAAGTGCCCACCTTTTTCTCTCGCAAAATTTCGCCACACCAACTCGGCATTTGTGATGTACTTTCTGCAATGAAATTAACGGACGAATTTCCAAAACACCTTTGTCTCATCGGCATCCAACCAGAGTCGCTAGAGTCTGGAATTGGTTTAACGGAAACGATAAAAAACGTGTTGCCAAAGGTTTTTGAAACGTTAAATCAAGTGATTGGTGAATATGGTTTGAATCTAGACTCCCCTCTTTAGAAAAGAGGGGCTGGGGGAGATTTGACTTAATTAATAGAGACAAGTGTTAAATCTCCCCTACCCCCTCTTTACGAAAGGGGGGAACTTTCTTTAAGATTTCACCTGCTATGCTTTAATCTTATTAATATTGAAAAATAAACCATGTATCGACACGAAAAAACACCTGACAAAAAGCAAAGCTTTTTGAACGTTGGCTTTGCCAACGGCTCTGAAGGAGCGAGTAAATCTTCAGGATTTACGAGTAAAAACCCTACCGCACTTTTAACCTCTGTCACTGGCTTTGAAGAAAATCCAACGGAGATTTTCCTTACCGAAATGCAAAACATTGTGCCAGAAATGCAAGATCTCCCTTTCTTTCATAAAGGCATCGAGTGTTTCTGCCCTAAATTTGTTTTATTCGAAGACCAATGGATCGGCACAGTATTAACCCCGTGGATGATGAGTGTGGTGATTCTGCCAGGTCCTCAACAACAATGGGAACCGCGTGAATTAGGTGATAAACTCACCGTTCAACTGCCGTACAAAGCGCTAACCTTCACCGTTAGTAGTCTTGAAAATGTACCGCAATATTTAAGTTGTTCCTTACATTCACCACTCGACCCGAATCTAACTAACGAGCAAGCGGTTCAACTGACGCAAGATTGTTTGCGTATGGTTTTATCCATACCAACCGCACAACCGACATTTAATTCTGATCGCCGTAATCTATTTAAGGCGATGATGAAATAAATGTACGCTACAAACCGTTGTTAATAAAAATGGGCAAAGTAAGATAACCTACTTTGCCCATTTTACGTTCTATCCCACATAAAGTGCGGTCAGTTTTTGCTTAATTTATCAAATTAATACAGCACACGTGCTTTGATTGTGCCTTCAATCTCACGAAGTTTAGCTAATAACGGAGACGCATCATCTGTTTCGATATCAACGACGACATAACCAATTTTTGGATCGGTTTGTAAAAATTGCGCCGCAATATTGAGATTAGCTTCAACGAAAATTTGGTTCAATTTGTTTAATACACCTGGACGGTTTTCGTGAATATGAAGTAAACGTTTTGTGCCAACGTGTTCTGGTAAAGATACTTCTGGGAAATTCACGGAAGAAAGGGTTGAACCGTTATCTGAATATTTCACAAATTTACCCGCCACTTCAAAACCAATGTTTTCTTGCGCTTCCGCTGTAGAACCACCGATATGAGGGGTTAAAATCACATTATCAAATTTACGTAATGGTGAAACAAACTCTTCATTGATTGAAGCGGGTTCAACAGGGAATACATCAACCGCCGCGCCACGGACTTTGCCTTCTTCAAGCGCTGCTGTTAAAGCATCAATATCCACCACAGTACCACGTGCCGCATTGATCAAAATAGAATCTTGTTTTAACTGTGCAATACGTTCAGCACTCATTAAATTACGGGTTGAAGGTAAATCTGGTACATGAAGCGAAATCACATCACAAGAACCCAATAACTCTTCAAGTGTGTGCAATTGTTTAGCATTACCCAATGGCAATTTATTTTCGATATCGTAGAAATACACCTCCATCCCTAAAGATTCCGCAATAATACTTAATTGCGAACCGATATGGCCGTAACCCACAATACCGAGTTTTTTACCACGCACTTCATGAGAGCCCACTGCCGATTTATTCCATAAACCACGATGCACATCAGCATTTGCTTGAGGGATATTACGCATTAAAAGCAAAATTTCACCCAACACTAATTCAGCTACAGAACGTGTATTGGAGAACGGGGCATTAAATACTGGAATCCCACGCATTTTTGCCGCATCAAGATCCACTTGGTTGGTACCGATACAGAAACAGCCAATGGCAATAAGTTTCGGCGCAGCTTCAATCATTTCCTTAGTCAAATTAGTACGAGAACGTAAGCCGACAAAATGCGCATCTTTAATGGCTTCTTTTAGCTCATCACCATCTAAGGCTTTTTTGTAAAAGTCGATATTGGTGTAGCCTGCAGCATGCAAGGTATCTAATGCACTTTGATGCACGCCCTCTAATAGCACAAATTTAATTTTTGATTTGTCGAGTGACACTTTGTTTGTCATGTTTGCTTCCTTATTTTTATTAATCGATGACTTTTGCGCCTTCTGGTGTACCAACAATTACAATATCCGCCCCACGTAAGGCAAAAATACCATTTGTTACCACACCGGCTACGTTATTCAATTCTTTTTCCATTTCTACTGGATTTAAAATGGCGAAGTTATGTACATCTAAAATCA
Organism: Haemophilus parainfluenzae; assembly: GCF_014931275.1. Classification (NCBI taxonomy): domain Bacteria; kingdom Pseudomonadati; phylum Pseudomonadota; class Gammaproteobacteria; order Pasteurellales; family Pasteurellaceae; genus Parahaemophilus; species Parahaemophilus parainfluenzae. The sequence goes on along the minus strand of NZ_CP063110.1, from coordinate 600,880 downwards.
CGTTACCGTTATCCGTTACCACGCCTTCACGATATTCTGGCGCACCACCAAGGGAAACTAATTTACGGCCAACTTGTGAGCGCGCCATTGGAATGACTTCTACTGGTAATGGGAAAGTCGTACCTAAAACATCCACTTGTTTACTAGTGTCTACAATACAAATAAATTTTTTCGCTAAAGCAGCCACAATTTTTTCGCGAGTCAGTGCCGCACCACCACCTTTGATCATCATTTTTTGTGGATTGATTTCATCTGCACCATCCACATAAATATCTAAACTTGATACATCGTTAGCACTAAATACTTCAATACCCTGTTTACGTAATAACTCTTCTGAAGCTTTAGATGCTGCTACCGCGCCTTGAATTTGATCTTTTAATTCTCCTAAGGCTTCAATAAAACAATTCACTGTTGAACCACTTCCCACGCCAACAATGGTATCGGGCTTAACATATTTTAACGCCGCACGTGCCGCTAATTTTTTCATTTCTAACTGATCCATTTCTCTGTCCCTTTTAAATTTTGAATAATAACGTAAACGTTTGCTTTACTTTAATACGACCCTATTAAATAAACAAGTGTAAAAATTTATTCGTGATGATGAAAAAATTTTATTCATCTAAGAAAAGCGCTAACAACTCGTTTAAAAACAATTTCCCATGTTCGGTGATTTGCCAAAAATCAGATGTTTCCACAATATAATTCTGCTGGATCGCAAAATCAATTTGATTTTTGACCGCACTTTGCGAAAGCCCCGTGTAATACTCAAACTCTTGTTTAGGCACCTCTTCCAATAAACGAAAACGATTCATAAAGAACTCAAAAGCGCGGTCATTTTTTTCCACGTTTTTTTCTTCATAAAGATATTCACCACGCAAATAGCCTTTTGGATGTTTCGTTTTAGAGAAACGTAAAATATCACTATCAGGAAAAGTGAGTTTCCCATGTGCGCCACAGCCTATCGCCAGATAATCGCCAAATCGCCAATAATTCAAATTATGCTGACACTGAAAGCCCGGTTTCGCATAAGCGGATGTTTCATATTGTTGATAACCCGCTTCGGTTAAAAGCTGGTGGCCTTGTTCAAAAATATCCCAAAGCTCATCATCATCCGGCAACGTAGGTGGACGATAAGCAAACATGGTATTGGGTTCAATCGTGAGTTGATACCAAGAAAGGTGTGGCGGAGCAAGCTCAATGGCTTGTCGCAAATCATCTAGAGCTTCCTCAAGCGTTTGATTTGGCAAGCCGTGCATTAAATCTAGATTGAAACTTTTCAAGCCCGAAAATTTCGCCAAACTGACCGCACTTTTAGCTTCCGCCGCATTATGAATGCGCCCTAAACGTTGTAATTTATCGTCATTAAAACTTTGGATGCCCATGGAAATACGTGTTACACCAGCATCCACATAGCCTTTAAAACGCTCTGCTTCCACAGTGCCAGGATTAGCTTCCATAGTTATTTCAATATTCTCGGAAAAAGGAATGCGACGTTGAATTTCTGCCAATAACAACTTGATACTTTCCGCTGAAAATAAACTCGGCGTGCCACCACCAATAAAAATTGAATGGAGTGGACGATTTTGAATACTAGCCTGATATTTCTCTAAGTCTGCCTCAAGATCGGCTATCAGATGTTGCACATATTCTTGTTCAGGAATTATGCCTTTCTGTGCATGCGAATTGAAATCACAATAAGGGCATTTCTGCACACACCAGGGAATATGCACATAAAGGGAAAGAGGGGGAAATTTTTGCATAATTAAAAGTCAAAAGGGCTTGTTTTCACAAGCCCTAAAAATGAGTCATTAATTGACCGCTCTTGCTGTTTTAGTCGCAGCTTTACGGCGTGGTGTTTTCGCTTTCGTTTCCACTTTCACAAATTCAATGCCTTCTGGTGGATTTTCTAACGCTAAGCCTAACACTTCATCAATGGTTTCTACCGCATGAATCGCAAGATTTTCTTTTACGTTATCTGGAATTTCTTCCAAATCTTTCACGTTATCTTTTGGAATTAATACGGTTTTAATGCCACCACGATGTGCCGCAAGTAATTTTTCTTTCAATCCACCGATTGGTAATACTTTACCACGTAGGCTGATTTCACCTGTCATCGCGACATCGGCACGCACAGGATTACCCGTTAAGCAAGAAACTAATGCGGTACACATTGCGATACCTGCACTAGGACCATCTTTCGGTGTCGCACCATCTGGCACGTGAATGTGAATATCACGTTTTTCATGGAATTCAGAATTGATACCCAATTTTTCAGCACGTGCACGGACCACAGTCATGGCTGCTTGGATAGATTCTTTCATCACATCGCCTAATGAACCCGTGAAGGTTAATTTGCCTTTACCTACTACTGAAGCAGTTTCAATGGTTAGTAAGTCACCGCCCACTTCAGTCCACGCAAGGCCTGTTACTTCACCCACACGGTTTTGGGTATCCGCTTTACCAAATTCAAAACGTTTCACACCAAGATAGTCATGCAAGTTGTCTGAATTAACGGTAATGGATTTCACTTTTGGATTGACCAATAAATTCTTCACCGCTTTACGACAGATTTTAGAAATCTCACGCTCTAATCCACGCACTCCGGCTTCACGGGTGTAATAACGGATAATATCTAAAATCGCGTTTTCTTCGATGGTTAATTCGCCTTTTTTCAATCCATTACGTTCAATTTGTTTTTGTAACAAATGTTGCATCGCAATATTGAGTTTTTCATCTTCGGTATAACCAGAAAGACGAATGACTTCCATACGATCTAGCAATGGACCTGGAATATTCATGGAATTTGAGGTTGCCACAAACATCACATCAGACAAATCGTAGTCCACTTCAAGATAGTGATCATTGAAGGTGGTATTTTGTTCTGGATCAAGCACTTCTAACAAGGCTGATGCTGGATCACCACGCATATCTGAAGACATTTTATCAATTTCATCAAGCAAGAAGAGTGGGTTTTTCACGCCAACTTTTGCCATTTTTTGAATCAATTTACCCGGTAATGCACCAATATAGGTTTTACGGTGGCCACGGATTTCCGCCTCATCACGTACCCCACCTAATGCCATGCGTACATATTTACGACCTGTTGCATTTGCAATAGATTGACCCAATGAGGTTTTACCTACCCCTGGCGGTCCTACTAAGCAAAGGATTGGGCCTTTGATTTTGTTTAAACGCGCTTGCACCGCAAGGTATTCTAAAATGCGTTCTTTCACTCTTTCTAAACCGTAGTGATCCGCATCCAAGACTTGTTGTGCTTTTGCGATATCTTTCTTCACTTTAGTACGTTTATGCCATGGCACTTGAAGCATCCATTCAATATAGCTACGCACCACTGTCGCTTCAGCCGACATAGCTGACATCATTTTGAGTTTTTGTAACTCGCTTTCTACTTTATCACGCACATCTGCTGGCATACCTGCCGCTTCAACTTTTTGACGAAGTTGCTCAACTTCATCGATGGTATCTTCGCTTTCGCCTTCGTCCATTTCTTTGCGAATCGCTTTAATTTGTTCGCTAAGATAATAGTTACGCTGGCTTTTCTCCATTTGTTTTTTCACACGGCCACGGATGCGTTTTTCAACTTGAAGAATATCCGCTTCTGATTCCATCATGCCGAGCAAGTATTCCAAACGCTCTTGCACATCTGCCAGTTCTAACACGCTTTGTTTATGACGAACGGTCACTGGAATATGCGCAGCCATGGTATCTGCTAAACGATCAGCATCATCAATGCGTTGAAGCGCACCTAAAACATCTGCAGGGATTTTTTTATTAAGTTGCAGATAGCTTTCAAATTCATTTAAAACGGCTGCCTTCACTACATCTAATTCTTTTTCATCACCAAACGTAGTTTCAATCGGCGTGACTTCCGCAGAAAAATGATCTTCACCATCATTTAATTGATTGATTTTTGCGCGTTGTTGACCTTCCACCAACACTTTCACTGTGCCGTCTGGCAATTTTAATAATTGAATAATATTGGCAATCGTCCCGACATCGAATACATCATCAACGGTAGGTTCTTCTAAATCAGCTTGTTTTTGTGACACCAATAATAATTGTTTGCCCTCATTCATGGCTTCATCAAGAGCGCTAATGGATTTTGCGCGCCCAACAAAAAGTGGCATCACCATATAAGGGAAAACGACGACATCCCGTAATGGCAATACAGGAAGTGTACGTTGTTGAGTTCTTTTGGCGTTCATAGTTATCTCTCTTACATCAATTCTATAATTTCATTGAATATGGGGATGAGTTGCATAAATTCAAGGTAGGATTTGGCATATTAAGGAGAAATCGAAAAATAGGCAAGTAAAGAACCACCTTTATTGATGGTTAATTGGAAAAACCATGGAATACAGGTACAATAAGTGCGGTCAAAAATCACCATGATTTTTCCAATAAAAAACGTTTGAAAAAATAACCGCACTTTATCCATTATGACAACAAAACAAACTATTACTTTCGCGACCTTTCAAGAATTACTACCCGATTCTTGTAATCATCCATTAAAAAAACAATTAAGGGATAAAGCCCGTTATTATGGACGAAAATTTTTATTTAAAAAACAATGTGATGCACTGGTTGATTTCTTAAATACTAATCAAACCTGGATTCCACTTTTTCAACAAAATCCATATCGTTTTAATGCATTGCTCTCCACCTATTGTGACAAACGTTTTTCTGCAACAGAGCGACTCAATGCCATTACCAATAATCTGCTAATGCTTGAAGAAAAAATGGGCGTTGAATTTTGTAAAAAATTGCTACAAGAAAAATCCCTTTTATTAGCGCAATTAACAGATCAACTTGGTATTTATTTCAATATCAATCAGATTGACCCTTTCGAAGGTTATTTTTCCATTAACTTAAAAGACAATGATGGGCGTAGCATTTATGATGCTTCTTTCACCTTCTTAAAGCCAAATAAATTACTTATCGCCTCAATTCAAGGCCCTTCTTATGAAGAGGCGCAAGAAGCTGTGAAACAAGCCACAAAAGAATTACACGGTGTTCGTCCAATGTTTATGTTGATGAATGTTTTCCGCTTATTAGCTGAAAAATGGCAATGTGAATTAATCGGTATCCCTCACACTTCACAAGGTAAATACCGTTTATCTGCTCGCAGTAAAATTCTATTCAACTATGATGAATTTTGGCAAGAAAACCAAGGGCAATTAAATGGTCAATATTGGCAATTACCGCTTGAAAGCGCCCGCAAACCATTGGAAGAAATCGCCAGTAAAAAACGTTCTATGTACCGAAAACGTTATGAAATGTTGGATGATTTGAGTGAAAAAATTACTCAATTTTCCTAAATAAAATAGACTTAAGCTAGGCTTACTCACAATAAAACCTGGCTTAAGTAAACGATTGCCCTCCCTGATATTATTGCATTCATTCAAAAATCACTCTTTGCTTTTTTGCTCGTTTTGTGTAGAATACGCGCTCGGCTTATTAACTAATCCGAACACAAGGAGTTCTCCATAATGGAAGCATCAAAGAAAAAGATGAAATTCCCTTCCGCATTTAGCATTCTCTTTATTATTCTTCTTATTGCTATTGGTCTTACTTGGCTTATTCCCTCAGGGTCCTACTCAAAGCTTTCCTACGACACCACCGAAAATCATTTTATTGTCAAAACTCACGGAATTCCCGATCAAAGCTATCCAGCAACAGAACAAACCCTTAATCAACTCAATATCAAAATTCAACTTTCTAATTTCACCAACGGCATTATCAAAAAGCCGATTGCTATCCCCAATACCTATCAACGCATTGAACAACACGAAAAAGGCATTACCGATATGATTCACGCAATGGTGGATGGCACCATTGAAGTCGCGGATATTATGATTTTTATCTTCATACTCGGTGGAATGATTGGTGTGATAAACAAAACAGGAGCATTCAATGCCGGATTAATGTCTCTCACCAAAAAAACGAAAGGAAATGAATTCTCCGTTGTCTTTGCTGTCTGTGTGTTAATGCTGTTAGGCGGTACGGCTTGTGGTATTGAGGAAGAAGCGGTAGCCTTCTACCCAATTCTTGTTCCTGTCTTTTTAGCCTTAGGCTATGATTCTATTGTCTGTGTTGGCGCCATATTCCTCGCAGCCTCGATGGGCACTGCCTTCTCAACAATCAATCCATTTTCCGTTGTCATCGCTTCAAATGCGGCAGGAATTCCATTCACGGAAGGAATGGGATTTCGTACACTGGGTCTGATTCTTGGTGGTGCGGGTGTGATTGCTTACATGTATTGGTATTGTAAAAAACTGCGTGCTAATCCTGAATTTTCTTATACCTATGACGATCGCCAAGCCTTCTATGATCTCTATATGAAAGATATCGATCCCAATGCAACCGTTGAATTTACCTTTAGAAGAAAACTGATTCTGATTCTATTTAGTGGCGCCTTTCCTCTCATGGTATGGGGGGTGATGTTTGGCGGTTGGTGGTTCCCTCAGATGGCGACTTCCTTCCTGGCCATCACCATCATTATTATGTTTATCAGCGGATTGCCTGAAAAAGATGTCGTAAATGGCTTTACTCATGGTGCTTCTGAATTAGTTGGCGTCGCATTGATTATCGGACTTGCTCGAGCAGTCAATATCATTCTGGAACAAGGGATGATTTCTGACACGATTCTCGATTATATGACACATCTTGTCGATGGAATGAATGGCGGCGTCTTTATTATTGGTCAGCTCCTTATCTTCATCTTCTTAGGGCTAGTTGTACCTTCATCTTCAGGTCTTGCCGTACTCGCTATGCCAATTATGGCTCCGCTAGCTGATACTGTGGGCATTCCAAGAGACATCGTCGTATCAGCCTACAACTGGGGGCAATATATTATGTTGTTCCTTGCACCAACAGGATTAGTCCTTGTTACGTTACAAATGCTTGGTATTCCATTTAATAAATGGTTGAAATTTGTCATGCCAATCGTAGGCTGTCAATTTGTTATCTCATCGATACTTCTCCTCGCTCAAGTATTTATGTATGCACAATAAGCAATAAAATAAAAAGCCACGCAGTCTTGCGTGGCTTCTTTTTCTCATCTGATGTTATTTAACAAACTCATCAAACTCTAACTCATAATCATCACCATCTCTGGTGTATTTGATATAACGTGGAAATTGTTCACCTGAGAATTTCTTCACCATAATGTCTTTGTTACCGGTTTTAAATGAATAGGTAATTTCCGTGACAGTTTGCTTGTTATATTGGATCTGTTTTTCTACTTTCTTCACATTCACATTTTCCATTGGGTAAAGTTTTTTACCATTTGTAATTTGGAAACTGGTTGGCAATTTATCGTAATAACTCAATTGAAATGCCATGGTGAATAAATCAAAAGTTGGTAATTTTAACGGCTCGGTTTCTAACCCATTTTTCACTTTACCGTATTCAATTGTTGTTGGCGAAATTTTAGAAATTGCATACGTTTTACCATTACGCACATCTTGATAATTCACCATTTTAAATTGACTCGCGTTTTGTGAACCACGAGAAGTAAACACAATATTGTACAACGGAACATTAATTTTCGCATTGACTGAATACTGTGAACCATCAGCTTTAAAATGCACATACGCGGGCATTAAATAATTCGAACTGTATTTAATATTATAATCCACCGCAGACCATGCTGTTGGCACATAAGCAACTAATGCAGCAAAAAGGATTTTAAATAACTTCATTGGTTTTCCTTATATATAAAAATAGGTTATCTTTTAGAGTATCACAACAAAAAGAAGTTCCCCATTAAAAAACCATCTTATCCGAAGACAAGATGGTTTTCATTTATTTTAGCTTAATGGAGGATTATAAAACTGCACCCGCCATTAAGAAGCCGAATAATACAGATAAGCTAATTGCTATCACACCAGGAATTAAGAATGGGTGGTTGAATACATATTTACCGATACGGGTTGAACCAGTGTCATCCATTTCTACTGCCGCAATTAAAGTTGGGTAAGTCGGAAGAATGAATAATGCTGATACTGCGGCAAACGCTGCAATTGCGGCTTCCGGAGAAACACCTAATAAAATTGCAGTTGGATATAATGCTTTTGCAGTTGCAGCTTGTGAGTAAAGTAAGGTACTTGCGAAGAACAAGATAACCGCTAAACTCCAAGGATATTGTTGTAAGAACTCAGCTGATACTGCTTTGATTTGATCGATATGACCTTCCACGAAAGTATTACCTAACCATGCCACACCAAGCACACAAATTACCGCTGACATACCTGATTTGAAGGTTGCTGCATTGGTAATGTTTGCAGTATCCACTTTACATGCCATAGTGATAATCGCTGCAGTCGCAAGCATGAAAGAGATAATTGCGTTATCACGAGAAAGAATTGGGTTTTGAATTAAACCAACAGTTTTACTGATTGCTGTTGCATAAAGCATTACCACTAAAATCGCGATAAGGAAAATCATTACAGAGCGTTTTGCATAAGGTTTGATCTCAATTTGCATTTCACCACGCATAGTGATTAAGCCTTTTGCTAGACGATCTTGGTAAACTTCATCATTTTTCAAATCTTTACCAAGGAAGTTACAAATCACCGCAGTAATCATACATGCTGCGTAAGTAGTTGGGATCCAAATACCTAATAATTGTAAGTAACTTAAACCAAAGTTTTTCTCTAATTCAGCAGAAAGGAATACCACCGCTGCAGAAATTGGAGAGGCTGTAATCGCAATTTGTGAAGCAATAACCGCAATAGAAAGTGGACGTGAAGGACGGATACCTTGTTCTTTTGCTACTTCAGCAATCACTGGAAGTGTTGAGAATGCTGTGTGACCAGTACCTGCAAGTACAGTCATAAAGTAAGTCACAGTTGGCGCAAGGAAGGTAATGTATTTTGGATTTTTACGTAGAATTTTTTCAGCTACTTTTACTAAGAAATCCATACCACCCGCAACTTGCATCGCAGCAATTGCCATGATTACAGACATGATAACTGAAATTACATCAAACGGAATTGCACCCGGTTTTAAGCCAAGCAGTGAAAGTGCCACAACACCCATACCACCCATGAAACCGATACCAATACCGCCTAATCTAGCCCCTAGGTAAATAAAGAGTAGGACGACTAAAAGTTGAGCCCAAATCATAATATTTTCTCCATATTAATTTTTAAAATAATTCCAGGACATATATTAACAACAAACTAGTGCATTATCTATATTTATTACTTGGATTAGCCTATTTTATCCGAAAGTGCGGTTAAAATTTGATTCAAATTCTGACCGCACTTTCAATGGCTTTCTTAGAAATCCTCAAAGTATTGTTGAATCACTTTTGGATCTTTTGTTTGTGTTAAGGCTAATTGCAATAACACACGTGCTTTTTGCGGATTCAATGTGCCTGAAGCCACAAAACCATATTTAGAATCATCCACTTCAGCATCACGCGTTGTGTGACCCGTTGGTACACGAGATGAACGTACTACAACAACGCCATCTTTCGCGGCTTTTTCTAAACGTTCTAAGTGTGCCGCATTCACGTTACCGTTACCTACACCCGCTGAAACAATACCTTGATAGCCTGCATCCAATAATGAATTTAACGGCTCAATTGGTGCATTAGAATAAGCATAAACTATGCCTACTTTCGGCAAGCTGTCTAATTTATCTACGTTAAATGGTGTGTTCACAGTATGTTTACTTTCAGGTGAACGTTCGTAATCCACTTTACTGTTATGGATATAACCCAATGTACCATAGTTTGGTGAGTGGAATGTTTGTACTGCAGTGGTACTCATTTTGGTTACATCACGCGCACCTAATACTTCACCATTCATCGCCACTAACACACCACGACCGGATGATTTTTTATCCGTTGCCACGACGACGGCGTTATAAAGGTTTAACGGACCATCCGCACTTTTTTCTGTCGCAGGACGCATTGCACCCACTAATACAATTGGTTTTTCACATTTCGCGGTAAGATCTAAGAAATAAGCGGTTTCTTCCATGGTATCAGTACCATGAGTAATCACGAAACCATCAGTATCTTTACATTGTGCATTAATCGCTTTGGCTAATTTTAACCACACATCATCGCTCATATCTTGTGAACCAATCTTCACAATTTGTTCACCTTTCACATTGGCTAATTGCTTAATTTCAGGAACAGCATCGATTAACGCTTCAACATTGAGTTGCCCTGCTTTATAAGCAGAAGAAACGGCGGTTTCACCGCTTCCAGCAATGGTGCCACCAGTCGCTAAAATCGTAATATTAGGCAATTCCGCGGCTTGTGCGGCCGAAAAACCTAGTCCAAGCATCATGAGTGCTGTTAATTTTTTTAATTTCATACTTGTCTCCTTTTACATTAAATAATCTAAACTTGGCTATTCTCTACTTAATTAGAAGTAGAATAAACACCAAGATAATAGATTTATGATCCCGATCATGTTTTTCCCTATTTGATTGTATAAGCTTTCGCCAACCCCACGTTTCCTTCAGAATTTTTTTGAAAGATAACCAAAGTGCGGTTATACTTAAGCCTTTATTTCATGTGAAGATAAACTCTTATTCATTATCAAAAATTAAGTTGAGAACAACATGCAAGAATTTATGCCTCAAGCAATTGAATTTGCTCAAAAACACACTTTTTTAACGATCGCATGGTTTGCAGTCCTTTTTATGACACTTTTCACCTTTTTTAAAAGTGCGACACAAAAATATCGCGTGATCACCAGTCCTGAAGCCGTTCATTTAATGAATAACGAAGAAGCCGTGGTGATTGATTTACGCTCTATCGATGAATTCCAACGTGGTCATATTATTGGCAGCGTGAACTTGCTTCCGACTGAAATCAAAAATCACAATGTAGGCAAAATCGAACATCACAAAGAAAAACCGGTTATCATTGTGGATGTTAACGGTGTTTCTTCTACCACCTCCGCAGAACTTTTAACTAAACAAGGCTTTGAAAAAGTCTATGTGTTAAAAGACGGTTTAACTGCTTGGGCGGGTGCAAATTTACCATTAGTAAAAAAACATAAGTAAGGATCCTCTATGTCTGAACAAAATCAACAACCTGAAGTAGCTGCTGAAGAGCAACAAGAAGCCGTACTTCAAATTCAACGTATTTATGTAAAAGATGTTTCTTTTGAAGCACCAAATCTTCCTCATATTTTCCACCAAGAATGGAAACCAAAACTTGGCTTTGATTTAAGCACTGAAGCGGTTCAAGTGGGTGAAGATTTATACGAAGTGACGTTAAACATTAACGTGGAAACCACCATGGAAGATTCTGGTGATGTGGCGTTTATTTGTGAAGTGAAACAATCTGGTGTATTTACAATCAGCGGTTTAGAAGATGTTCAAATGGCACACTGCTTAACATCTCAATGCCCAAATATGCTTTTCCCTTATGCTCGTGAATTGATTTCTAACTTAGTGAATCGTGGTACATTCCCGGCATTAAACCTTTCTCCGGTAAACTTCGATGCGTTGTTCATTGATTACATGAACAAGCAGCAAGCTGCGGCCGAAGCGGAAGAAAATCAGGAAACCCAACATTAATTGTGATAGGGGCAGGCGATACCGTCTGCCCTTTTATTTTAAAGGTGATTGAAATGAACCCATCCCAATCTCCAATTACCATTCTTGGTTGCGGTTCTTACGGAACAGCACTCGCTATCTCATTTTCTCGCAATGGCTCTCCAACCTATCTTTGGGGGCACAATCCCGATCACATTCATCAAATGCAACAGGATCGTCAAAATCGCCGTTTTCTGCCAGATATTGAATTTCCAGAAAGTTTGCATTTAGAATTAGATTTGAAAACAGCCCTTGAGCAATCGAAAGACATTTTAATTGTAGTGCCAAGCCATGCTTTCGGCGAAATTCTCTTAAAAATTCGACCGCACTTAAAACCTGATCATCGTTTAATTTGGGCAACCAAAGGATTAGAACGCAACACCGGCCGATTACTACAAGAAGTAGTGGAAGAAACCTTAGGTAAAGCAATTCCGACGGCGGTGCTTTCTGGTCCTACTTTTGCGAAAGAATTGGCTCAAGGTTTGCCAACGGCGATTACGCTTGCCTCTTGTAATGAAAAGTTTGCCTTAGAATTTCAAGCGAGAATTCATTGCAGTCAGCATTTCCGAGTGTATGTAAACCAAGATATGATCGGCGTTCAATTAGGTGGCGCCATTAAAAACGTGATTGCGATTGGTGCTGGTATTTCAGATGGCATGGGATTTGGCGCCAATGCGAGAACGGCATTAATTACCCGTGGGATTGCGGAAATTACTCGCTTAGGCATGTCCATGGGCGCCAATACGCAAACCTTTATGGGTATGTCTGGTTTAGGTGATTTAGTGCTCACTTGTACCGATAATCAATCCCGTAACCGCCGATTTGGTTTAATGCTTGGAAAAGGTATCAATAGCCAACAAGCCATGGATGAAATTGGTCAAGTGGTAGAAGGGTTTTATAACACCAAAGAAACCTATTTATTAGCACAACGACAAGGCGTAGAAATGCCGATTACAGAACAAATTTACCAAATGCTCTTTTGTGGTAAAAGTGCACAAGAAGTCGCACTGAGCTTATTGGGTCGTGAACGAAAAGGCGAATAAGGAGAAAAAATGACGTTAGAAGTATGGCAACACATTCGCCAAGAAGCAAAAGAATTAGCAGAATGCGAACCAATGCTCGCAAGCTTTTTCCATTCCACTATTTTAAAACATCAAAATCTTGGCAGTGCCTTGAGTTATTTGCTTGCGAATAAACTGGCTAACCCTATCATGCCCGCAATTTCGCTGCGTGAAATTATTGAAGAAGCCTATCAAGCGGAGCCCAATATCATTGATTGTGCTGCTTGTGATATTAAAGCTGTGCGCCACCGCGATCCCGCTGTGGAATTGTGGTCCACACCATTGCTTTATTTGAAAGGTTTTCACGCCATTCAAAGCTATCGCATTACCCATTATTTGTGGAACCAAAATCGAAAAGCACTCGCGCTTTATTTACAAAATCAAATTTCAGTGGCTTTCGATGTAGATATTCACCCTGCCGCCAAAATTGGGCACGGCATTATGTTTGACCATGCTACTGGTATTGTCGTCGGCGAAACCTCAGTGATTGAAAATGATGTGTCTATCTTGCAAGGTGTTACCCTCGGTGGTACAGGTAAAGAATCCGGCGATCGTCATCCAAAAGTACGAGAAGGTGTAATGATTGGGGCAGGCGCAAAAATTCTCGGCAATATCGAAGTGGGCAAATATGCCAAAATCGGCGCCAATTCTGTTGTACTTCAATCTGTGCCTGAATATGCCACTGCAGCAGGTGTGCCTGCTCGTATTGTCGGCAAAGACAAAGCGGCAAAACCGGCATTTGAAATGAACCAATATTTTATCGATGATGATATAAATCTAAATATTTAAGGAATCGATATGATTAACAAAGATACCCAACTTTGCATGTCCCTTTCTGGTAGACCGGGCAATTTTGGCACAACATTCCATAACTATCTGTATCAAAAATTAGGGCTTAATTTTATCTATAAAGCCTTTACCACCACAGATATTGAAAGCGCAGTCAAAGGTATTCGTGCACTTGGTATTCGAGGCTGTGCTGTTTCGATGCCATTTAAAGAAAGCTGTATGCCATTTTTAGATGAAATCTCGCCTTCTGCGCAAGCCATTCAGTCCGTGAACACCATTGTGAATGATCAAGGGTTTCTTCGTGCTTACAACACCGACTATATTGCGATCGTTAAACTTATCAAAGAATATCAATTAGATAAAAAGAGTCGTGTGATTGTACGAGGCAGTGGTGGTATGGCTAAAGCGGTCGTCGCGGCCTTTAAAAACAGCGGATTTGAGTATCTGAAGATTTTTGCTCGAAATGAAAAAACAGGTAAAAATTTAGCCGCACTTTATGGCTACGAATATATTTATTCTTTAGATAATCAATCGGCAGACATTTTAGTCAATGTCACACCAATTGGGATGAAAGGTGGGAAAGAAGAATTTGATCTCGCCTTTCCTGAAAATCTTATTCAACAAGCTCAAACCGCTTTTGATGTGGTGGCGATTCCTGCTGAAACACCGTTTATCCAATTTGCTCAACAGCAAGGTAAACAAACGATTTCTGGTGCTGAAGTGATTGTGCTACAAGCTGTCGAACAATTTGAGCTCTACACTGGGGTTCGACCTGATGACCAATTAGTCGCTGAAGCCGCCACTTTTGCTCGAAAAAACAGTTAAAAAATAAACCGCACTTCTAAAAAAGTGCGGTTATTTTTATCTGAGTTTTACGCTAACAATTTTCTTGCTGCTTCCACTACCACAGATACTGCTTTATCTTCCGTATCTTTCATGGTGGCTTCATTTGGAATTTCTTGTTGTGTACGGTTCACAATCACACCTGCAACCATACCAGCTCGCAAGCCAAGAGCGTTACACATGGTGAATAACGTCGCTGATTCCATCTCATAGTTCATCACATTGAGATCTTGCCATTGTTTTAACAAGCCTTGGTAATCACGATATACTTTACCGCTGTAAGTATCATAACGTTCTTGACCTGGATAGAACGTATCTGAAGAAGCTGTAATTCCTACAAATGGCTCAATACCTTTTTCTTTAGCCGCATTGAAAAGTGCCGTGGTACATTCAAAATTTGCTACCGCTGGATATTCAATTGGGGCAAAATGACGGCTTGCACCATCAAGACGAACCGCACCCGTTGTAACAAGAACATCACCCACATTAATGTGTGGTTGAATCGCACCTGTTGTACCAATACGTAAGAATGTACGCACACCAAGCTGAGCCAGCTCTTCCACACAGATAGACGTAGAAGGGCCACCAATACCGGTTGAACACACCACCACCGGTTGACCATTTAAATAGCCTAACCAAGAAGTGAACTCACGTGTACTTGCAAGAAACTCAGGGTTATCAAGTTTTTTAGCAATACGTTCGCTACGCGCCGGATCACCCGGCACGATAGCTAATGTGGCACCTTTCAGTTGTGCTTTGGTTAGGTTTAAGTGAAATACATCAGACATAACAATCTCCTTTTTATCATTCTTGCCGCAAAGTGCGGTCAAATTTTCGTTATTTTTTCAATGCCCCTAAGATACCACGCATGATTTGTTTGGTCACTTCATTACGAATATTGCGACCAACTGATTTTGCCACGCTATTCACAATTTGTTCTGTCGGAGAAAGTTTATCCCCGCGTTTTTGTGTTCCAAAAATCATACGGCTTAAGCTACCAAATAAACCGCTTTCTTCCTCTTGCTGCGCTTGTTCAGCTTGTTTTTGTTGCACTGCTGCTAAATCCGCTTGCGCATTTAATACTTCGAAAGCCGACTCATTATCCACATAATCTTTATAGAAGGCATAAAGCTCATCGTCTTTCACCCACGCTGCACGCTCTTCTTCAGTAATCGGTGCAAGTTGACTTTTCGGCGGGTAAACATACGCCACTTCAACTGGCGCAGGCATACCTTTTTCATCTAAGAATGAAATCAATGCTTGCCCCACACCTAAGGTTGAAATGGTCTCAACCACATTGACAGCAGGATTAGAACGGAACGTTTCTGCCGCAGATTTCACTGCTTTTTGATCGCGTGGTGTAAAAGCGCGTAGCGCGTGTTGAACACGGTTACCTAATTGCCCTAACACGGTATCCGGTAAATCTAATGGATTTTGGGTCACAAAATAAATCCCCACACCTTTAGAACGAATCAAGCGAACTACTTGTTCCACTTTATCCACCAACACACTTGGTGCACCATCAAAGAGTAAATGCGCTTCATCGAAGAACATCACAAATTTTGGTTTATCCGGGTCGCCGACTTCAGGTAATTGTTCAAATAATTCAGACATCAACCAAAGCAAGAATGCGCTATACATTCTTGGGGAATTGATTAATTTTTCAGAATTTAAAACATTGATCACGCCACGACCATCACGGGTTTGTAACCAATCTTCAAGATTTAATGCAGGTTCACCAAAAAGATTGGTCGCCCCTTCATTTTCAAGGGTCAGTAAAGCACGTTGAATCGCGCCCACACTCGCAGCTGATACGTTACCATATTCTACTTGGAACGATTTGGCGTTCTCTGCTACAAATTTAAGCATTGCACGCAAGTCTTTCAGATCGATAAGCAATAAACCTCTATCATCGGCCACACGGAATACAAGGTTTAATAAGCCTTCTTGGGTTGCATTTAAATTTAATAAACGGGAAAGTAATAATGGTCCCATTTCAGAAATCGTGGTGCGAAGCGGAATACCGGTTTCACCGAATACATCCCAAAATGACACAGGATAGCCATTTAAATAACTCTCGCCACCTAAATCAAATTGTTCAATGCGTTCTGCTACTTTGCCACTAAATGTGCCCGCTTTTACTAAACCAGACAAATCGCCTTTTACATCCACTAAAAAAACCGGCACACCATCATCACTGAACGCCTCTGCCATTTTACGTAATGTCACGGTTTTCCCCGTTCCTGTCGCTCCAGCGATCAGGCCATGACGGTTTGCCATTTTTGCGGTAATGCCAAGGGTTTGACCTTGTTCGGTACGCGCGAGAGAATATTGCATAAAGATTCCTTTGTTTTGTTGGTTTTATTTAAACGAATAATAAGGAAAAAACGAAGTGCGGTCAAAATTTAAGTGATTTTACGGTATAATTTCTCAAAACTAACTCAAAGCAGGAAAAATAGATGTCAAACGCAAAAATTCTTATTATTAAAACAGGATTGATAGAAACCTTAACGTTCCCTGATGGTAGCTCATATGAAAGCGCGATTCGTAAAAAACCAGTATCCATGGTGAAAGTGCATGCGCTTGGCGCAGAAGGCAATGATGTCGGTTTAAAAGCGCATCATGGTGGCGTAGATAAAGCCTTGTTTTTCATGTCTGATGTGTCTTTCCCTGCTTTAAACGAGCTACTTGGTGAAAAGTTTGATTTCCACGGCAGTGCGATTTACGGTGAAAACTTTGTGGTATCAGGCTTACATGAAGATAATGTTTGTGTAGGCGATCGTTACAAAATTGGCTCTACTCTGTTAGAAGTGTCTCAACCCCGCAAACCTTGCGAGCGTTTATCTCATAATACCAAGAATGAGAATACAAGAGAGGTTATTCGTCAATCAGGTTGGACAGGTTGGTATGTGCGCGTGATTGCAGAAGGTGAAATTCATCAAGGCGATGAACTCATTTTGCAACATCGACCTTATCCTGAATGGACAATTCGTCGTCTAAATACGCAACTCTCCGCGCCTTCAAGTATTGCAGAACTAGAAGAAGCCTTAGCCATTGAAGAATTAGCGCCTGCGTTTAAACGTTCGATCAATTCACAATTACATAATTTACAACAGGCGGCTAAAAATGTCGGCTAAAACGACCGCACTTTGCCCATGCCAATCTTCACTTTCTTACGAAGATTGCTGCGGACGCTTTCATTCAGGCAATATGTTTCCAGAAACAGCGGAACAACTCATGCGTTCCCGCTATTCAGCGTTTGTGCTCAAAAATATTCCCTATATTGTGCAAACCACGGTACCAAACCAACAAACCTTATTAGATGAAAAAGCCCTGCAAGATTGGGCTGATGAAACGCAATGGCTTGGTTTAGACATTGTCAAAACAGAAACCTTAACCAAAACACAAAGTGCGGTTGAATTTAAGGCGCATTTTCAAGGTAGCGAACAGCCACAAGTGCATCACGAACATTCTATTTTTGTAAAAATCGATGGCCGTTGGTATTTTGTTGACCCCACTGTGCCGCTCCCAAGTAATAAACAACCTTGTGTTTGTGGTTCAGGGAAGAAATTTAAACATTGTTGCGGAGGCTTGCTCTAATGACCTTAACGTCTTTTCTCGCATTATTTTGGCAGCGTTCTCAAGAAAACAAATTAACGCAAGCTGCTGGTTCACTCACCTACAGCACCATGCTCGCCATCGTGCCGTTAATTATGGTGGTGTTTTCGATTTTTTCCGCCTTTCCTGTCTTTAACGAAGTAACCGGGGCATTGAAAGAATTCATCTTCACCAATTTCGCCCCTTCCGCAAGTGATGTTGTGGGGCAATATATTGATGAATTCGTCCATAACTCCAAGCAAATGAGTGCCGTGGGGATTGTGAGTTTGATTTTAGTCGCATTAATGCTCATTAACTCCATCGACCGTACACTTAATGGCATTTGGCAAGACACCAGTAATCGCCCGATTTTTACGTCATTTGCTATTTATTGGCTCATTTTAACGCTCGGTCCACTTTTAATCGGTACCAGCATTGCCGCAAGTTCATACGTCAAAGCCATGTTCGAGCAATCCGAATCGCTTTCTTTTGGCTTAAAACTCCTCAGCTTTGTGCCATTTCTTTCTACTTGGTTTATCTTCACGCTCATTTATATGGTCGTGCCAAATAAGAAAGTGAGCATCAAACACTCTGCAGCAGGTGCATTAATTGCCGCGATTTTCTTTACCTTAGGGAAACAGGCCTTTGCTTGGTATATTACAACATTCCCATCTTACCAATTAATTTACGGTGCCATGGCAACACTACCCATTATGTTATTGTGGATTCAAATCAGCTGGACAGTGGTGTTATTCGGCGCACAATTAGCCGCAGTACTTGCAGAAGAGCGGTCAATGGATCAAACAAATTTAGAGGAAGTAAAATGATTGCGTTAATTCAGCGTGTTACGCAGGCTAAAGTAGAAGTTGAAGGTCAAATTGTGGGGCAAATCGGCAAGGGATTATTGGTTTTATTAGGCGTGGAAAAAGAAGATGACCGAGCCAAAGCAGATAAACTCGCTGAAAAAGTGTTAAATTACCGTATTTTCAGCGATGAAAATGACAAAATGAACTTAAATGTGCAACAAATCGGTGGCGAAGTGCTTGTGGTATCCCAATTTACTTTGGCCGCAGACACGCAAAAAGGCCTGAGACCAAGTTTTTCAAAAGGTGCTGCACCAGCATTGGCTAACGAATTATATGGCTATTTTTCGCAAAAATGTGCAGAAAAAGTCACTGTTGCCAACGGACAATTTGCGGCAGATATGCAAGTGAGCCTCACCAATGATGGTCCAGTTACATTTTGGTTAAATGTCTGAATAAAGAGAACAATCACTATTTTTTCAAAGCAAAGGAAACTCTTTCTTTGATCGCATTGTCGTATTAACGCTCAAACGCATATAATAATTTCAAATCCCATCCATAATTGCATTGGTAATCCCCTTATTTTATGGGTAAACTAAGGCGGTTTGATGTGGATCTTCTTAAAGTTTAGCTTGTAATAAAATGAAAAAAATTTCGTTAAAAATAACCGCTCTTTTGCTTGGATGGATGAGTTTTTCAGCCCTTGCAGAACAAACCGTAGATATTGAGATCCGCGGTATCAAGGGTGAACGTGCCATTCGCAATACTGATATGAATGTCAAACTCATTGATAAAGGTGAGATGGACGGCTCAGATCGGTATAAACAATTAGTTTCAGATGCTGTCGATAAAGGCCTTCGAGTCTTCGGTTATTATGGTTCTTCAGTCACCTTTGAATTGAAAAAACGCAAAGGTCAACGAGACTTACTCATTGCTAATGTAAAACCCGGTGAACCAAGTAAAATTGCGGGAACAGACGTTGAAATTATAGGCGAAGCGGCAGAAGACGAAAACTTCAAAGCACTCCGTAAAAACTTGCCAAAACAAGGTGAGTTAGTTGAGCATCAAAAATACGATGACTATAAAAGCAGCATTTCAAACCTTGCCCTTGCTCGTGGTTATCTTGACGGAAAATTCCAAATTTCTCGCTTAGAAATAAGCCCTGAAACCTATGAAGCATGGTGGCGTATGCTGTTTGATAGTGGTGTGCGTTATCATTATGGCAACATCACATTCAACCATTCCCAAATTCGCGAAGACTATTTGCAAAATATGCTCAACATTAAATCGGGCGATCCTTATTTAGTCAGCGATTTATCTGAATTAACTAACGATTTTTCTTCTACCAACTGGTTTAGCTCAGTGCTTTTACAGCCTCATGTCCGCGAAGAAGAAAAATTAGTGGATATCGAACTGTTACTTTATCCACGTAAGAAGAACTCAATGGAGCTCGGGGTCGGTTTTGCAACCGATACAGGCCCTCATGTCCAAATTGGTTGGACAAAACCTTGGATTAATAGCCGAGGCCATAGTTTCCGTACAAATCTTTACGTCTCTGCACCAAAACAAAACTTTGAAGCCACTTATAAAATACCATTGTTGAAAAATCCATTAAATTATTATTATGAATTTTCAACCGGTTATGAAAAAGAAAATAAAAATGATACGGATACCAAAACGCTAACTTTTGCTGCATTACGTTATTGGAATAATAAAGAAGGTTGGCAATATTTTGCGGGTCTTCGTGTCCGTTACGACAGCTTTACGCAAGCTGATTTCACCGATAAAACGCTCCTTGTTTATCCAACCGGAGGTTTTAGCCGAACTCGTTTAAAAGGCGGTCAATTCCCAACATGGGGAGATACCCAAAAAATCACGGTTGATTTAGGGAATAAGCTTTGGATGTCAGAAGCCAATTTCTTTAAAATTCAAGCTTCCACAGCGTGGATTCGTACTTATGCAGAAAATCACCGTTTTATTACCCGTGCAGAAATTGGTTATTTAAATACCGCGGATATTCGTAAAATTCCACCTGCATTACGTTTCTTTGCAGGGGGCGATCGTAGCGTGCGAGGTTATGCCTATAAGAAAATTTCACCGAAAAATAAAGAGGGGAAATTAGTCGGCGGCTCTCGCTTAGTAACAGGTAGCCTTGAATATCAATATCAAGTTTACCCAAATTGGTGGGGAGCCGTATTTGTGGATACAGGTTTAGCCGCTGATGCTTACAAAGCAAATGAGTTACGCTACGGTGCAGGTTTCGGTGTGCGTTGGGCATCGCCAGTTGGCGCTATCAAATTTGATATTGCGACGCCAATTCGAGATAAAGATAACAGCAAAAACATTCAATTTTACATTGGCTTAGGGGCTGAAATTTAGGGTATGACTATGTCTGAACAAGAAAAACAACCAGATAACCAAATGATACAACCCATCAAAAAGAAAAAGACCTGCCGTAAAATTTTATGTGTCGGAAGTGCGGTCATTTTTGTCCCTGTTTTAGGCTTAGTCACAGCACTTTCTTTTGATAGTGGGCAACGTGCAATTATTCAACTCGCCGATAAAATGCTCGATAGCTTATCTATTGAGCAAGTCAGCGGTGGCTTACAAGATGGTTTAGTCTTAGAAAATTTACGTTTTCAAACAACCGGCGTAGATGTGGCTCTTCCTAAAACGCGCTTACAACTGAATTTAGCTCGTTTACTGTCGGGAGATATTATTGTTGATGATCTCAGCTTAACGCAGCCTAAAATCGCCATTGATACCAGTGTTATGCCGCCTTCTGAAGAGAAACAGACTGAAAGTGGTCCAATGGAAAAAATCCATTTACCGGTTTCTGTGCAAGTAAAAAATGTGGCGATTACTGACTTTGATATGAAACTCGATCAAAGCAATATTACGTTTTCGTCATTTCAAAGTGCGGTCAGTTTAAATAATGAATCTGGCCTGACCCTTGAGCCTACCACGCTTTCAGATGTGCTTTTCTCAACGGTCTCCCAAACTCAACCGAATCCCTCTCAGCCTGAGAAAAAAGAACCTGCTAAACCCGTTGATTGGGCACAAATTGAGCAAACACTCACACCGGCTTTTTTAGGTAATTTAAATACGGTGAACTTGCCTTTTGATATGCACATTCCAAGTGTTTTGGGTACAAACTGGCAATATCAATCGCTCAATGAAAAAGACGAAGAAACACAAAAAATCACCGTGCCTAAAGTAGAATTGCAAGCGGATGCCACCGATCATTTAGTGAAATTACAAAAACTCGACATTGACAGCTCTCTCGGTACACTTTCTAGCCAAGGACAACTCCAGCTCAATGACGATTTTCCGGTTGATCTCACATTAAAATCTGATCTCCAAGCCTTTAAATCAAAAGACAAAACTATTCTGCCTGCTAGCAAAGTTGATCTCAATTTATCGGGTTCCTTGAAAAAAACGACCGTACTTTCGTTAACTACCCAGGGGGTGCTTGATGCGACCTTAACGGGTGATGTGAAACTGGCTGAAGATAAAATGCCATTAAATCTGCAGTTAAAAGCGAAAAAAGGTCAATACGCTTTTGCAGATAACCTTGCACCGCTCAAAATTAACGATGTCGATATCAAGCTCACGGGCGATTTGTTGAATTATCACGCAGAGGTTGTCGGTGGTGTGGACGGTATGGATCATATCCCTCACACCCATGTTGATTTGAATGCAGACGGTAAACTCTATGAAGTTACCCTCAACGAATTAAAACTTGCTGCCCTCGATGGTACGGCACGTTTAACCGGTTCATCAAACTGGAAAGATGGCGCGCAATGGGATGTAACTGCTGATTTAAACAAAATGAACATTCGCCCTTATGTGCCAGCCATGCCAGCCGTATTATCAGGCAAAGTGAGCTCAAAAGGTTCCGCTGATTCCAATCATTGGAAAGTAGATGTGCCAGCCGTGGATTTAACGGGTAGTCTCTCTTCTCGCCCATTAAGCTTAAAAGGAAGTGCCTTTTTAAGTAATGAAACCTTATTAAACATTCCTGATTTATTGCTGAACTATGGCGAAAACCGCATTGCAGCAAAAGGTATATTAGGTGATAAATCAAACCTAGATTTAGATATCAACGCACCAAGCTTGCGTGGTCTGTGGCAAGATTTAGCGGGCTCCGTGGTCGGCAGAGCACAGATCTTAGGCAAACTTACTGCACCAACCATTAATACTGATTTAACCGTACAAGGCCTGCACTTCCAAGGGTTAGACTTATCTAAAGCCTTAATTAAAGGTAATGTTGTGAGTGAACCGCAAGTGAAAGGTGAACTTAACGTCAAAGCGGAAAACTTCCGCTATGGCGACAGCATTAAATTGCATAATATTGATTTGAATGCATCGGGTGATGAAAAACATCATACGCTCAACTTAAAATCAAAAGGTGAACCTGTTGCAGCTGATTTACAAATCACTGGTAATTTTGACCGCACTTCTCAGCAATGGAAAGGTAATTTAAGCCAAGTGAGCCTAAACTCACCTATCGGCGATTTTAAAGTTAATCAAACTATTCCTGTCACTTATGACAATAAAAAAATCCAAGCCACCATTGGTTCACACTGCTGGATTAACCAAGACTTAGATCTGTGTTTCCCTCAACAATTTACGGCAGGGAAAAATGGCGAGGTCCCTTTTGAACTTAAACGCATTAATTTAGATTTAGTGAATAAATTGATGGGACAAGATACGCTTAAAGGTCAATTACAAAGCCGAGGTAAAGTGGCGTGGTTCAGTGATAAACCGTTACAACTGAATGTGGCAGTAGAAGGTAATAACATTGGTGTGGCACAAAAATTAGACTACCGCACCTTTAAGCTAGATATTCCTAAATTAAGTGTGAATGCCGATATTCAAAATAACAATTTAACCCTGAAATCAGACATTAACGTTCAGAATCAAGGTCGAATTGGCACGGACTTAAAAATTAATGATTTAAGTAAAGGCCGACAATTAGGCGGCACCTTTACCATTGAAGGTTTACGTTTATCCTTAGCGAATCAACTTTTCTCTAGCGGTGAAAGCATGGATGGTGAAGTGGTTTCTCGCTTAAGTTTTGGTGGCAATTTAGAAAAACCATTATTAAACGGTAATTTCGATATTCGCAATGTAAAAACAAAATTGAAAAGCCTGCCTTTTGACGTAACTGATGGTCAAGTGGCAATTCGCTTTAATGGCACCTCTTCAACCTTAAATGGCCATGTTCAAACACCAGATAGTAAGCTGAATATTAACGGGCAAGCTAACTGGGCTAACATGGATAACTGGACGGCTGAAGTCAGAGCGCAAGCAGATAACTTCAAAGTCGATATTCCGTCTATGGCGAAATTAAAAGTCAGCCCGAATGTGGTTGTCAAAGCCTCACCAAAACTCTTAGATTTGAGTGGTAATGTGGATATTCCGTGGGCAAGAATTGCCATTGAAAGCTTACCAGACAATGCTGAACCGGTGAGTGAAGACGAAGTAATTTTAAATGGTCCAAGAAAAAGTGAAGAAGAGCTCATCAATCGCCAATTTGCAGCCGAAACTAAATCGGGCATGCAAATTCAATCTGATTTAAAAATTAAAATCGGCGATGATGTGCATTTAAATGCCTATGGTTTAAAAACGAATTTGGATGGTTTACTTTCTGTGAAACAGGATAAAGGTAAGCTAGGATTATTCGGTCAAATTAACCTGAAAAATGGTCGTTATGCTTCTTTTGGACAGGATTTATTAATTCGTAAAGGGCAAGTCAGCTTCTCTGGTTTACCTTCACAACCGATGTTAAATATTGAAGCGATTCGTAACCCAGAAGCCATGGAAGACAGTAAAGTGACCGCAGGGGTAAAAGTGATTGGTATGGCATCTAGCCCACAAGTCACGATTTTCTCTGATCCCGCCAAATCTCAAGACCAGGCACTTTCTTATTTATTAACCGGTCGCTCATTAGAAAACAGCGGTGAAGCAGGCTCTAGTGGTTCTGTGGGTGCGGCATTACTTGGCTTAGGTTTAGCGAAAAGTGGTAAAGTGGTCGGCGGTATTGGCGAAGCCTTTGGTATTCAAGACTTAAACTTAGGCACTGCCGGTGTTGGGGATAGCTCCAAAGTACAAGTTAGTGGTAATATTGGTAAACGCTTACAAGTGAAATACGGTGTAGGATTGTTTGATGGATTAGCCGAAGTGACCTTGCGTTACCGCTTAATGCCACAACTTTATTTCCAATCAGTTTCCAGCACAAACCAAGTTTTTGATTTGTTGTATCAATTTGAATTTTAGGAAAGGACATGCATAACGACAAGCAACTGGCTCAACTCGCAGAACCTCATCACCGAGGTGAGGCCCGGGAGATTGCCGCCATTGATTTAGGCTCAAACAGCTTCCACATGATTGTAGCGCGTATTATCAATGGTTCGATTCAGGTGCTTTCTCGTTTAAAACAAAAAGTGAGGCTCGCTGACGGCTTAGACGAGCACAATGTATTAAGCCAAGAAGCCATTGAGCGCGGTGTAAATTGCCTTGCACTTTTTGCTGAACGCTTACAAGGCTTTGCGCCGAAAGATGTGAATGTCGTCGGCACTTATACCTTACGAAGAGCGGTCAATAATGACGAGTTTTTACGTCAGGCTGCCACTGTTTTTCCTTATCCCATTAATATCATCAGCGGTCAAACGGAAGCTAAAACCATTTATGCAGGCGTTTGCCACACTCAACCCGAAAGCGGACGTAAACTGGTCATCGATATTGGTGGTGGCTCGACCGAAATGATCATCGGTGATGATTTCACCCCCTTAGTGGCGGAAAGTCGTCACATGGGCTGCGTGAGCTTTGCCAAAAAATTCTTCCCGAGTGGCGAAATTTCAAAAGAAAACTTCGAGCAAGCTCGCCAAAGTGCGGTCAATAAAATTGAAGATTTAAGCTGGGAATATCGCAAACTCGGGTGGCAATCAGTGTTAGGCTCATCGGGCACGATCAAAACCGTCTATCAAGTGATTACCGCAACCCTTGATCCGAATGGCATCATCACGGCTGAACGTTTACAAAATTTAATTGAACGAATCTTACAAGCATCCCATTTTGAAGAACTCAATATCGCAGGATTAAACCCTGACCGCGTGGATGTCTTTGTGCCTGGCTTAGCCATTTTAAGTGCCGTTTTTGACGTATTTGGTTTAGAAAATATGCGCTACTCTGACGGTGCCTTGCGTGAAGGGGTGATTTACAGCCTGGAAAAAAACTTCCAAGTTTCAGACATCCGTACACGTACCGCATTAGGACTTGCCGAACAATTTAACTTAGATTTGGCACAGGCTGATCGCGTGGCCAATAGTGCGAAAACCTTAATTGACCAATACACCCATTGGCAAAAACCGCATCTTGCTGATGAAATGAAAAATCTGTTGATTTGGGCGGCACGCTTATTAGAAGTCGGTATTGTCATTAATCATCGCAATGTACAAAAACATTCAGCTTATATTCTGCAGAATATGGAATTACCGGGCTTTGATCGCGAACAACAACGCTTATTGGTGAATTTAGTTCGTTATCACACAGGTGCATTTAAAAATAATGATTTACCGATTTTTGCTCGTTATGCGGATGAAGATGTCCTTGTTTTACTGCTTCTTTTACGTATTTCGGTGATTTTAAATAAATCTCGCCAAGCGACAGACAGCACGGACAAAATTAATCTCAGAATTGACCGCTCTTTGCAGACTTGGGAACTGACTTTTGAGAAACATTATTTGGATAACAATCCGTTAGTATGGAATGAATTGCGCTTAGAAAGCAATTTACTCAAAGATTTAGAACTCAGTTTGATTTTTAACTGATAGAATAGGGGCTTTCATGCCCTTATTTTTTATCTTGCTCCAACAGCAAGCTATAAATATTGGCGAGATAATAGCTCTGCTCGGCTTCGGGAATATCTTGCGGAATAAAAGAAAGCAAATCGTGATGAATTTCCAAAACATCAGGAAAAATGACCGCACTTTGCATTTCATCATAAAAAGGTTGATGAAGTGGGGAAACGCAACCGCCTCGTTTTAAGCGGGCAAGGCTGTTGGCAATATGCAATAAGAGTGTGATGACTGTCGGAATAGACACATCAATGCGCCAATGATGCTCTAGGCGACTTTGCAAAGTCAGAATAATATCAATAACTTCCTGATCAATCTGACCGCGAATTTTCCAACGGGTTAATTGTTTGAGTAACGACATAACATTCCTTTTTGAGATAGGATAACTTTACCGCTATTTCATAAAATTACCAGTGCACAGATCACAAAATTGAAACAAAGTGAAAAAATTTACGAACTAGGAAAGCAATAAATGATAGATAACAGACTTTTTGAAAAATATGATGGCTTGATTTTTGATATGGATGGCACCTTAATCGACACCATGCCAGTACACGCCCGTGCGTGGAACATGGTGGGGGAACAATTCGGTTATCGTTTTAACAGCCAAATTATGTATGATTTAGGTGGCGCAACCGTGAGCACTATCGCCTCCGCCATTATGCAAGATGCCGGTATGCCACAAGAACGTTTAAATGAAGTGATACAAGCAAAACGTAAACTTTCTTATGAATTGATTCCAACAGAATCAAAATTACTCCCAACCTTTGACGTGGTGCGTCATTACTATCAACAAAAGCCGATTGCGCTTGGCTCAGGTTCAAACCGCCAAATCATTGATATGTTAATGCAAAAATTAGATATCGAACGTTACTTTAACGCCATTGTGAGTGCTGACGATGTGAAAGAACATAAACCGCATCCAGAAACCTTTTTACGCTGCGCAGAACTGGCAAAAGCCGAACCATCACGTTGCATCGTCTTTGAAGATGCCGATCTCGGCGTAAAAGCGGGATTAAGTGCAGGGATGGATGTGTTTGATGTCAGAACGCGTGAGATTATTAGAGCCTAATGTGGGACATTTTCTCTTTCAGCTTTTTGGCTGATTTTTGGCAAACCCATGGCTTGTGGTTGATGTTTTTCAGCGCTTTCTTAAGTGCCACCATCTTGCCGGGTAATTCAGAAATTGTGTTTGTCTCCCTTGCTGTGCCAAAAGTATTGGTCGGTTCATTATTAAGTACGGATATTTTTTGGCTTGTTTTTCTGGCAACCGCAGGCAATACACTTGGCAGCCTCACCACTTATTGGATTGGTCGATGGTTTCCGAAAATTGACAGCAAAAATGACCGCACTTTATGGGTGATAAACAAAATACAACGCTATGGTGCTATCACTTTATTATTGAGCTGGTTGCCGATTGTCGGGGATGTGTTTTGTGCGGTAGCCGGTTGGCTTCGATTGAATTGGCTAAGTTGTTTAATTTTTATGACGATTGGAAAAGGACTGCGTTATATTGCCTTGCTCTTTTTCAGTTTACCTTTCGTGTCATAGCCGAGAATAGCCTTTGTGCATAACCTGGTTGTGGGCTAGAATAAAGACGAATTGATATTCAACAGATAAAAAAACGCCCCTTATCAAGTAAGGGGCAAATAACCTAAGGAACCAATTTTATTAAAACAACTGCAAGTTGCTTGTTTTATAAGACCGACGCTAAAAAGAAAAGTTCAAAGAAATTGTAAAAAAATGTAAAAAAATTTACAAAAACTTGCAATTAATTTACAAATCACTGATTTTCAAGGAAATAAATATGCCATTACTCGACAGTTTTAAAGTGGATCACACCCGTATGAACGCACCCGCCGTGCGCGTTGCCAAAACGATGCGTACCCCAAAGGGCGATGACATCACTGTTTTTGATCTTCGTTTTTGCATTCCAAACAAAGAAATTCTCCCACCAAAAGGGATTCACACCCTTGAGCATTTATTTGCGGGCTTCATGCGTGACCATTTAAACAATGACAGTGTAGAAATCATCGATATTTCCCCAATGGGCTGTCGCACAGGTTTTTACATGTCATTAATCGGCACTCCAAACGAGCAACAAGTAGCTGATGCATGGTTAGCTTCCATGAAAGATATTTTAACCGTGCAAGATCAAAACCAAATTCCAGAATTGAACGAATACCAATGTGGGACTTACACCGAACATTCTTTAGAAGAAGCACATGAAATTGCTAAAAATGTGATTGCTCGCGGTGTGGGGATTAATAAAAATGACAATTTAGCACTTGATGAATCTTTCTTAAAATAAGGACACAACATGACAACCCTAGGTACAGCATTAACCCCGAATGCTATCAAAGTGATGATGCTTGGCTCTGGTGAACTGGGCAAAGAGGTGGTGATTGAATTACAACGTTTAGGCGTGGAAGTAATTGCCGTCGATCGTTATGAAAACGCCCCAGCACAACAAGTGGCACATCGTGCTTATACGATTTCCATGCTAGATGGTGCAGCCCTCAAAGCCTTAGTGGAAAAAGAGCGCCCAGATTACATTGTGCCGGAAGTGGAAGCCATCGCGACTGATACGCTAGTGGAATTAGAACAAGCAGGTTTTAATGTTGTACCTACCGCCAAAGCCACCAAGCTTACGATGAATCGCGAAGGCATTCGCCGTTTAGCCGCTGAAGAGCTTAAATTGCCAACTTCGCCTTATCAATTTGTCGATAACTTTGCTGACTTCCAAAGTGCGGTTGAAAAAATCGGTATTCCTTGCGTGGTGAAACCAATTATGTCTTCTTCTGGCCACGGTCAAAGTATTTTGAAATCCAAAGATGACTTACAAAAAGCCTGGGATTACGCTCAACAAGGTGGTCGCGCAGGCGCGGGACGCGTGATTGTAGAAGGGTTTGTTAAATTCGACTATGAAATCACTTTACTCACCGTTCACCACATCAACGGCACCAGCTTCTTAGCGCCAATCGGCCATCGTCAAGAAGATGGCGACTATCGCGAATCTTGGCAGCCACAAGCCATGTCTGATGCAGCCTTGAAAAAAGCTCAAGACGTGGCAGAGAAAATTACCACTGCACTAGGTGGTCGCGGCATTTTCGGTGTGGAAATGTTTGTGTGTGGTGATGAGGTGATCTTCAATGAAGTCTCCCCTCGACCACATGATACCGGCATGGTCACGCTAATTTCTCAAGAGTTATCTGAGTTCGCCTTACACGCCCGTGCGATTTTAGGCCTACCGATTCCAGAAATCACCTTAATTAGCCCATCGGCTTCAAAAGCGATTGTGGTGGAAGGTCAATCAAAAAACGTGCAATTTGGTAATATCGCCGAAGTATTGGCCGAACCAAACACCAATATTCGCATTTTCGGCAAAGGCGAAGTCAATGGCCATCGCCGTTTAGGTGTCTTACTCGCCCATGATGTTTCTGTGGAAAAAGCACTAGAAAAAGTAGAGCGAGCTTACGCGAAGTTGGATGTGAAATTATAAGATTTACTTAACATAAGCATCTTTGAAAATACGAAAAGTGCGGTTTAAGATACTTTAACTCTTAACCGCACTTTATGCTATTGTATTTCTCAATTATTTTTTAGGTGCAATTAAGTAACTGAAAAAAAATAGTATAACTGCAAATATAAATAAAGAAGGTTTTAAAGAATCTTCAAAAATAAATTTATATTTTATATAATTTTCCCCTAATGCCACCCCCTGTAACTATAATCGCTATAGATATCCCCAAATAAATAGCTAAAAAAGCAATAATTAATTTAAAGATTATCTTCATTTCTTCTCCTCGTGCTGATTTAAACTATCTTGATATAAAGACTTGCTTTTCTCAGAAGCATATCCTCCAATGATCACATTTGAAAATATTTTGAACGCTGGATTGATATTAGGAGTTCCAGATAAAACACCATTTACAACTAGTGATGAAAGAGAACCTGCTGAACTGCCAATCATCTCCTTTCTAATTTGTCTATCTGTGGCTCCTGGTTTATTAACCTCATACATTAAATCAAACGCAAAACTATTAAGAGCTTGTGCTCCAGGTTTTAATTTTGAAAGAAGAGGAACCTTAATTACATCTTTAGCACCATCATAAACAGCGCTTTTAAGTTCATCTTCAGTTTTATATTGGCCACTATGAGCTTTATAGGATATCTCACCTGCTTTATATCCTCCTGTCACTACCATTTCTGCAGCAACTGGGTTTCTAGCTGAAAGTATTGCTGTCTCTTGTAAATATCCAGCAGCCTTAGGAATAACTCTAACAGCAGCGACGCCACCTCCTGCGGCTAACGCACCAATCGCAAAAGATTGAGCTTGTTTACCGACATAACTATCCCAAAATTTAATTTCATCTGATAGATATTTTGTTAACGCAGAGTCATTTCTTTTGATTTCTTTAGAAAAATCCCAGTTATATAAATCAGATACAGGAACATTCCACGATCTTGCGATTTTATGTAATTCAACAGCTAAATAATTCTTTTGCCCCTCCGTTAATTGGCTAGGATCTTTTTGGTTTAGGCGAATTAAAAAATTAATGTAAGAATCTTTTTCAATAATTCTCCGCCTCTATTTTTTTTTTCTTTCTGTTTTAGCTCTTTTGCTTTTTCAAACTTTTCTGAAATATTGAAAAGTTCTTCATCTTCATTTTTAGAAAGAAGATTATTCTCTACTGCATTCTTAGCTGTAGTTAATCCTACACCAATTCCTTGACTACTATTTGCTGCCGCTCCACCCACTAAAGCACCGGCTGCTTGACTAACAGAGGACACGACTTCTTTCTCTTCTCGATTAAGTTGGTTCGGCTTTTTACCATAAAGCTCTTTTGCAATTACATCAGCCATCACCTCACCCGCTAAAGCACCACCAGCTCCCGCTGCTGCGTTTTGATTTGCGGAGTAAGCTTCCACCGCGCCCCAAAGTGCATGAGCTGTCAAATTGAGCGTGGTATTCACATTACCTTTTGCATCTGTCGTCGCTTTCTTAATTTGATTATTCACCGCAGGTGATAATCCTGAAGCCACCACTTCCGCTGCCGGTCTGCCGGCTAAAGCGGTGCTGATAACATTTAATGCTGAATCAATGACAAGGCGTTGACTTCCACCCGTTTCCCATTCTTTGGCTTCGCGACTCGCTGTCTCAAAATTATCTCGTGCTTGTTTGACTAAAGCGCGGTTAGTTTCGTTGTTGTTTTCTGCCTTGGCTTTTTCTGCTTCTTCTAACGCAATTGCGGCTTCATGACGCTTCGCTTTCGCTTCTTCACCAAATTTATTAGCAAGCAAACTTCCAGCTTCCGCGACATTTGGTCCAAATTTCTCTGTCACCTCACGTTGGAAATCGAGTTCTTTTTGAACATCATCTTTATTAAAACGATTCTCTAATTTGCCACTTTGACTTGGTGCACTCTCTGTAGTGATATCGGTTTTAATCGCCGCAATTTCTTCTTGTACCATTTTACCTGTACGTTTTAATTGCTCAGCTTGATCTTTAATAATGATATTTTGTGTATTAATACCACTTTTTGTTGTGCTAGATTGGCTATCGGAATCTTTACTATAACCAATGCTGGGTTTAGGTTAATAGTAATATTCATATTTTCGGAAAAGACTAAGTCAATGGCCATCGCCATTTAGGTGTCTTACTCGCTCGTGATATTTCTGTGGAAAAAGCATTGGAAAAAGTAGAACGAGCTTACGCGAAGTTGGATGTGAAATTATAAGATTTGCTTACCATAAGCATCGTTGAAAATACAAAAAGTGCGGTCAATTTTTGAGAAGTTTAAAAACTCTTTGAAAATTGACCGCACTTTGTATTATATGCCTTTCAAACAACCTATAAGCTTCTAGAAATCTAAAAACTAAGATCTTGATATTTTTGACATACTTTTTTGAAATATCTCTCTCATTTCCTTCTAGATATTAAAAATGTATAGGTAAAATAATAAAATGCAATTTTAGAGACATAATAAAAGCCTTCTCAATTAATAAATCATAATGGATATTTATTATCCCTACATCCATTTGAGCATACAACAATACAATAAAAAATAAAATAACAGCCCCAAAGAAAGACAGTAAAGTTAAAATAATATTCTTCATTACTTACTCCCCACTTTCTCATTACTGCTATCGCTATATATTTTTTTTACCTCATCAGAGGCTATAGAACCGCCCACTACATTAAAGAGCACTTTCGGTACTCCATCAAATTTAGAATATTTACCTAAAGTGAACTCAGACAACAATCCATAACTAGCTCCTGTTACAGAACCAATCATTTCAGTTTTTATTTGTTTATCAGTAGCTCCAACTTTATTTACCTCATACATTAAATCAACAGCAGGATTTACAAAAAATTGCTCTACAGGTCCTAATTTAGACATTACTGGTACTTTTAAAATATCCTTACCAGTACCATAAATATCATTTAAAAGTTCCCCTTCATTTTTATACTGCCCATCATAAGCCTTATAAGATATCTTCCCTGCATTATATCCTCCTGTCACTACCATTTCTGCAGCAACTGGATTTCTAGCTGAAAGTACTGCTGTCTCTTGTAAATATCCAGCAGCCTTAGGAATAACTCTAACAGCAGCACCCCCCCCCCCTGCGGCTAAAGCACCTATCGCAAAAGATTGTGCCTGTTTACCGACATAACTGTCCCAAAATTTAATTTCATCTGATAGATATTTTGTTAACGCAGAGTCATTTCTTTTGATTTCTTTAGAAAAATCCCAGTTATATAAATCAGATACAGGAACATTCCACGATCTTGCGATTTTTTATGTAATTCAACTGCTAAATAATTCTTTTGCCCCTCCGTTAATTGGCTAGGATCTTTTTGGTTTAGGCGAATTAAAAAATTAATATAAGAATCTTTTTTCAATAATTCTCCGCCTATATTTTTTCTTTCTGTTTTAGCCCTTTTTCTTTTTCAAACTTTTCTGAAATATTGAAAAGTTCTTCATCTTCGTTTTTAGAAAGAAGGTTGTTCTCCACAGCATTCTTAGCCGTAGTTAGTCCTACACCAATTCCTTGACTACTATTTGCTGCCACTCCACCCACTAAAGCACCGGCTGCTTGACTAACAGAAGATACGACCTCTTTCTCTTCTCGATTAAGTTGGTTAGGCTTTTTACCATAAAGCTCTTTTGCAATTACATCAGCCATCACCTCACCCGCTAAAGCACCGCCAGCTCCCGCTGCTGCATTTTGATTTGCGGAGTAAGCTTCCACCGCGCCCCAAAGTGCATGGGCAACCTTATTAGCCATAGGACTACCCTCAGTGGCTAGCTTAATTTGATGATTTATTTCTGGCGAAAGTGCGGAGGTAGCAATACCCGCTGCTGGCAAACCACCCAATGCTGCAGAAATCGCATTCATTGCGCCATCAATTTTTCGCTTATATTCTCCTCCAGTTTGCCACTTGTCTGCTTCATTATTAGCCGTTATCAGATTTTGATTCGCGGTATTTAATGCGGTTTCATTTTCTTTGCTTGGGTTAGCTTTATACGCACGGTCAGCAACTTCTTGAGCAGCTTGTGCTTCACGTTGTTTAGCAACAGCTTCTTCACCTAATTTATTTGCAATTGCATTCCCAGCTGCACTCGCTGTTTGAACAAACCCTTTTGTTGCCTCGACTTGTACATTAAGCTCTTTTTGTAAGGCATTCTTATCAAAACGATTTTCTAATTTACCACTTTGACTTTCTGCATTATCAGTACTGATATCGGTTTTAATTGCTGCAAGGGTCTCGGTGATGGATTTCCCTGTACGTGCTTGTTGTGCGTTTTCATTGCGGATTTTAATATTTTGAGTATTGATACCGCTTTTAGTCACACTATCTTGATTATCACTTTCGCGACCATAACCCACACTACCAGAAATACCATTTTTCTCTTGGCCAGTCCATCCGCCATTTGCATCTCCCTTAGCAGATATGCCTATTGAAGAACCTTTATAAGATGAGTGGTTTTCAATATCACTATGGCTTAATGTACCAGTACTAAATTGATTTAATCCTAAGCTTTCAGCTTGTTGAGTTGAAGTAATGATCGCACCTTTTAAATCTGTATGATTTTTTACATTCACATCATAGCCTTCATCACCTGAATAAATTCCTGCCTGTTCATTCACAGATGCATGGTTTGAATTCATTTTAGACTTA
Organism: Haemophilus parainfluenzae; assembly: GCF_014931275.1. Classification (NCBI taxonomy): domain Bacteria; kingdom Pseudomonadati; phylum Pseudomonadota; class Gammaproteobacteria; order Pasteurellales; family Pasteurellaceae; genus Parahaemophilus; species Parahaemophilus parainfluenzae. The sequence continues at coordinate 566,148 of NZ_CP063110.1, read as the reverse complement.
CTATAACCACCATCAGCAGAAAAACCATAACCAACTGTTATTGAACCATTTACGTTCATTTGTTTTCCATCATAGCTTGCTTTATTTTGCAAGCTCTCAATATTGAGGTTTTCCGCACTAAGCTCTACTCGTTTTCCTTGGATACTTGAACCAATTACATTAGCATCTCCACCTGCCTGAATCACGGTTTTACTTTGGATATCACCTACATGACTTGCTACATATGTAGTTTCATCGCCGTTACCATAACCTTTACCATAGTTGCCACCTACAGTTAATCCAGCTGAAACTCCTTTTCCAATAGCAATAGCAACCCCAGCGTTAAATCCACTGGATTTGTTAGTACTACGCTCTTGATGTGTTTGCTCTGCTGCTTTGATATTTACTTGATTATCAGCAATTAAAGTTGTTCCTTGTTTTCCCCATATATCAGATCCAACAATATCAATATTTGATGCTTTACCCGCTCCTGTAGCGATGATATTCACTTTACCGCCAGCATTGACTTGAGACTTAGCAGCGGTATTACCCACTGTATGTGTTCTGGATTCACTTTGTTGTTGACCATAAGTGATTGAAATTTTAACTCCCGTAGAACCACCAGCTGCTTGCCCTGCACCACTAGCAGCGCCAGCTAACTCACCTAGAGCTTGACCTGCTTGAACCACGTTATACACGCTATTAGCTGCTGTCATTGCATTTACTCGAGCATGCTTACTTTTCCCTATCATTTCAGCTGATTTAGCTACTCCCTGAATAGCTGAAATCACTGGAGAACTTAAGGAAATAGTAACGCCTTTTTGCTGAAAAGTTTGCTTAGTATTCGTTTCATATTTATCATCTGCTGCTTTAATTTCAGCTTTTTGAGCTAAAATATTTACATCACCCTCTATTGCTTTCACTGTACTCGCTGTTTGTGTGTATGATTGCTCGGCAATTATTGTAGTATTCCCCTTGAGGCTACCAACTTGACTACTTTGGGCATAAAGCTTAGTTTGGCCACTTTCCGTAGTTTGTTTTTGGGTACCGAAAGCAACCCCGATACCAGCACCTAGCATTCCTGATTTTTTCTTGCTATAAAAATCATCAGAATAAATTCGGTTCTCAGCCTCACGAATATCAATGTTCTTACCCTTCATCGTCAAGCCATTACCTGCCGCCACATTTGAGCCCTGAATAGTAATATTACCCTTAGTTGAATGGATATTTATCTTATCCACATCCAAATTTGAGGCTTCCGCAACATCATAATCGTGTTTATGTCGATAAACTTCTGTCGTTGAACTTGTTAAACCTCTAGATTTACTTTTTGAACCACTAGAAAGCTGCTCTTTATAACGGGCTTCTTGGATATTAATATTCCCCTCAGACATCACATTCATGGTGCCATTACTGGTTACAGAAACGCCTCGCATTTCAACCGCACTTTTACCTATAGCATCAAAGTTTCCAGTCACATTTAACTGACTGCCAACTTCTTGTTTTTGATCAAGCTTGTAATAATTATCAGCGTTAGAGACATAATGTTCTTTGTTTTGGGTTTCAATCGTGTCGAGATTTAATTTATCACCCGCTTGCAATACAGCATCACCTTTAATATTAAAGTTAGCGCCTTTTACTGTGATATTTTCCGTTGCCATTAAAAGAGCATTGCCTTTTTGCCCCTTGTCAGCTGCATCTTTTCTACCCACATTAATTGAGGCTTGCTGAACAAGGGATTTGCGGTAAAAATTGCCAGTATCCTCGGTTTCACTCGTACGGCTTTCTATGTTAATGTTTTTAGCTTGAGCCACTAAACGCTCTTCTGCATTGAGTTCTCCACCGAGATTATTAAGAGTTTCTTTCGCTTTTAAGTAAAGCTCACGCCCTTGCAATTTTCCGCCTAGGTTTTCTATATTATTTGCCGCCAAATGGGTCAAATTACGCCCAGAAATAACTCCACTGTTTTGAATGTCGCCTTGAATATTGACAATCACATCGTTGGCTGAAATCACTGCGCCTCGACTATCAATATCTGCATTACGGCCTACTACATAAACCTGTGGTGCAAGTACTTCTGTTTTCGTACCATCTTTTAACGTAACTTCACGTTTCACCATCCATACCATGTCTGAAGTGAGCTGTTTCATCTGCTCAGCCGTCAATGCTACGCCAGGGATCAAATTAAGTTTCGTTGCATATTGCGCACCATTATCCATCAAGGCTTTATACTGTTCATAATCTGACGAATACCCTTGAAGGAAACGTCTACCAGTAAGTTGATTAATTTGTTCATTAACTAAACGTTGTTCATAGAAACCATCCCCTAAACGTTTCAAAATATTTTTCGGATCGTTATGAATCTGTTTAAACATATAATCAGAACTTAGCCATTTAGATTTCTGAATAAAACGTGGATCAGTTTCCACTAGGTATTGACTAGATAGCACTGGGTTAATTTTGTAAAGGCTTGCCTGTGGCAATGAAATATCTGGTAAATGCGTTTTGATATCAAGGTTATCTTTATTTTTCATCACTCCAGACGTGATTGCTTCTAGATTAACGCGATGAACATTTAAATCTGTATTTAAAGGTGTTTTCTCTGCTAATGAAACGCCTTGGAAATCTGATTTATTCCCAACAATTGCGCCAGTAGACTCCACCGGCTCACCTATTTTTAAAAGTTCCAGCCCAAATTTAAACGGTTCGACAGGTAATAGGCGGTCGATTTTTTGTTTATTTCGACCATACACAGCCCAAACTTTTCTACCTCTCACACCATGACGATTCTTTTCTTTTATAATGTCTTCTTTCAAACCGATGTCTCGACGATGAATTTCACCATCAACATCAATATTATCCAGTTTTAGTAATCCTTGACTTACTGTACTAACGGGTTCCTTAATCGCTTTATCTGCTAAATATAAAGTGTCACCAATCACAATTCGGGAGTGTTTATTCGTATACTCCCCCCCTTCCAAATGTAAAGATTGCCCGATAAGCAATTTACCTGGGTCTTGGTGTTCAATGGTATTAGTATCTGTGGTTCGAATGTAATCTTGTTTCAGCCAATTTTGAGCTGCCACAGCTTTACGTCCATCATTGAAACGAAAATATTGATTGCTATTATGACGACTATTATTAACATGATCTAAATAGCCCTCACCTTTTTCTCCTTCATTACTATAATAAGTCGCACTGCTATCAAACGGGGAATACGTAACAAAATGATTTTTAGTATATTTATGTCCTAACCTTAAATGTAAATCGTGGTTTAGCAGACGATGGGTTTTAATCCAACCACTTCCTAAAGCTTCAATGGTTGCACTACCGTTATCAATACTATTTGCGTAACCAGTTGCTTGATTATTTTCATTTAACTGTCCACCAATATAGATATTACCTAAACTCATAATAAGTGAATGGTTACGGTTTACTAAATTACCGACACCTAAATCAAGTCTCTCACGAGCAGCAATTGTCGCCGCTGTTCCGTCAGCATTCTCAAGGTTATTTAAATTGTTTGCTTGAATTGCAAGGTGTCCTCCATAAATACGTGCCGTACCAATGTTATTTACATCATTGGCTTTAATCACTGTGGTATCGCCATCAATTAAGCCAAAGTTATTTAGCTTATTAGTTTGAATACGTGTATTTATTGAAGAAATTTCTGCATTAGCACTATTTTGAATAGTAGATCCTTCAACTGATGCTGAATTACCTACCACAAGGTTGGAGTTATTAACAAAATCACCTTTTGTTTTAAAAGTAAGATTATTGCCTACACCAAAGGCTTTATTTAGGGTAAAGCTATCATTTAACTCAATACCCAAATCTCCTTTTGTACTAATTGACCCCTCATCAACTAATGTTTTAGCTTGCAATGTCGTTCCAATCACTGATTCAATTGTCCCTAGTGCATTATTTACAACTAAGGTCAAATCTGGATTTATAATATCAACTCGACCAGTTGATAAAATCTCACCTTTTTGATTATCAAGAGATTGATTAATTGTAAGATTTGCTGATTTTCCAACATAAATGCCGCCAGATTGGTTTTCAATATGATCCGCATTCATTACTAAATTAGCTGTTTGAATACCTTGGGTAAGAGTATCTTGTTTAGCTTTTGTATTTTTATTATTTACATTTGTAACATTCAACACTAAACGATTTGTTGCACTAACCAAAGAGCCTTTATCATCTTCAGCTTGGTTATCAAGTGCGGTCAAATTTAATGTTGAATTCACACTTTGAACAATGCCACCTTTGTTATTTAAATCTGTACCAGATAATGTTAAATCCTGAGATGAAATTACACCTTGTGCATTATTTATTGCAGCTGAAGAAATCGCTGCTGTTTTCGCTGAAATATCACCTTGTGTATTATTTAAATTTTGGGTTTGAATCGTTAAATCAGACTCTCCCTGAATCACTCCTTTAAGGTTATTTAAATCATTTGCAAGCAATGTCGCACGAGAAACCGATGAAATAATGCCATCTTGGTTGTGTAGATTTTCTGTTTTTAATGATAGTTCACCTTGGCTATAAACAATACCACGCTGATTATTAAATTGATTAACTGATAAATCTGCGCGATTTCCGGCAATTAACTTTCCTTCCTCATTATTAACTTGCTGCGCAGTCAATAAAACTTGTCCACCTAACATTTCACCTTTCTGGTTATTTAATGTTGAAGTACTAATATCAAGACTATTTTTTCCAAATAAATAACCAGATTGAGACTCTATATGTCCTGCATTTGTGTTAAGTTTCACACCTTGATTTGACCAAATCACACCTTGATTATTTTGAATTAACGGACTTTGAATAGAGATCAACCCTTCAGCAGCGATTTTCCCTTGAGTATTATCTAGCCCTTTTTTTAAATTCAGTGAAAAGGCTTCTTTACCACGTTGAATCCAGCTACTCTTCTTATTATTAAGTTGTGCAGTATCTATCACAAAATGCCCTGCATTTAGGTTAGTATTCTCCGCTAGAATAGCGTCTGGACTGATTAATGTAGTATTCCCCTCACTGTATAATGTTGCTTGATTCAAATTTAAAGGTGATTGAGTAGATTGGAAAGCAATACTATCAGCTGTTGATTGACTTTCAGATAAATCAAGGGTACCTGCTTTAGCATTAATTTGGCCACTAGCTAGATGCTGAGCTTTAGATGAAACAGAATTTTCAGCTGAGAGCATAATGCTAGCACCTTGAGCACTTTGACTATCTAATGAACGAGTCTCACCTTGTGTAGTTTCTTGAGCAGTTACACCTGCGGCAATTAATGCACCTTTACTAGCCTTAATATTCTTCGCTTGGTAAGCAACATTACCCTTCACTACGGTTTCACCTGTTTGAGTGAGATTATCCTTAGCTTGAACTGAGATCCCACCCTGACGCGAAACAATCGAACCATGTTGTGCCACATTAGCTTGAGAGCGTAATGATACATTACCTTGCTTAGTTTCAATTTTACCTGTATTTTCAATGGATTTTTTTGCGTTAATATCGGCTTGTTGCGTTGAGCTGATAGTGCCACTATTGATAACTTTTCCTTGGCTATCAATCTTCACCTCACCTGCAGCAGCACCAATATGCCCCGCATTACGTACACCAAGACCTTGACCGTTATCCACTAAATGGATTTTCTCAGCATACATCCCGCCTAATTGGCCCACATCCACACTGTAAGTTTGTGTTTGGCCATTTTGGCTCTCTGAAGTGCGGTCAGTTTCGTTTGTATTTTTATCACCAACATAAACCACCGAATCATTGGTGCGGTCTACCTTGTTTTTACCTGTGGTAACCTTAACTTTATTACCCCACACACCACCTTTGATTTCAGCCTTATCTGCAATAATATCTGTGTAATCTGCTTTAGAGGTATCCATCCCCTTTTGACCTACTGAGACCTTTCCTCCTTGTACGCGATAGCCTTTTAATTCACCATTTTCAACTTCTGCCTTACCGTAGTAAACGTTGCACGCCCTGCATTTATCACACCACAGCCATCACACTGAATGCCACTAGGGTTAGCAATCACCACATCTTGCTTTTTTACCCGCTACTTCTACATAACCTTTTAAACGGCTTGGATTCGCTGAGTTAACTTCATTCAAAATCACTTTCGCTTCACCACGAGCAAGATTTGGGTTACCCTGCACCCAGCCAGCCATCTGAGTTTGTGCCGCTTTACGAGCATTGTTTAATACAGCCCCTTTCTCTGCCACATCAAATTGTGAATATTGGTTACGCGATACTCCAGCCTGACTTGGTGCTTGAATATTAACTTGTGGAATGCCATTACCTGTTTGTAATACTGTCGGCTGTTGATTACCTGGTGCTGATTTATCCGCACGAATAGCCATATCTTCAGCTTGAACTGAAGGTGAAAGGAACACAAAGCCTAATGCTAGCATTAAGCTAAAATGGATAGGGTTGAGTGAGAGCGCGGTTGAAAACAACCCTGTTTTTGACTGTTCTGAGCTCATATTCTCACTTTGTGCTTTACCCTGTGATTTGGCAAGTTCAGATACCACAACAAGTTGATTTAATACACGACTAAAAATAACTTTGTAATGACGTTTATTCATTTTCTCAATTTCCTTTAAATTTTAAATTCTGTCTAATTTCAATTAATCTGATAAATACGTATTAAAAACGGTAACTTACATTAAATCCGGTTGTCACATTACTGGTTCTAAATCCTTCTGGCTTTTTAATCGGTTTACCTACGAAATAATCATAGTTAATTCCCCATAATTTGCCTCTAAGACCAATCACCCCACCAATTAAGCTACTTCCTACTTGAAGCTCATCTTGACTAGAATGTACTTTACCTTGGTCTATACCTAAATAAAGCTCATGCCCTTTATTAGCAATGTCCCACCCAAGTTCATTACGCCATAACCAACCTTTTTCACCCGAAAGCGAAAGCTCACCATCAAACCCTCGTACGGTATAACGCCCACCAATACTAAATTTATCTTGTTGAGTTAAAGGTGTGCGATTCCATTGACCATTCCAACTAGTATTGAAACGAAATGGTTGATTACCCATCGTAAATGGATACGTTAAATCAAGTCCCGCTGTAATAATTTGCATGCGTGAAGTCCCTTCACCAAACGCTTCTTCTGGTGCTGGTAGCGCTTTATTACCGCCTGTACCACGCTTGTAACCAGCAAAAATCTGCAAAACAAGGTCGCTGATGTAGTGAGTATGATTAATCCCCACTTCCCAACCTGCTGTTCGACGACGTTGTACTTCAACTTCTGTATCATCAATATAGTTATGAGATTTTTTTTCGTCCATAATGCACCATTGATATACGTTTTATGTTGACTACCACGAGAGAGTAAGCGACTTAAATTCACTTTCATTTGTTGGCTTTCGCCAGAATAGACATAAGACTCAAAAGCCCCTGCGACTGTTTGATGATAAGAATATTTAGAGCCTGAAAGAGTTAAAAGGTAGTTTCTCCAAGGAATAGAATAATAGAGTGTTATATTTTTACTACCATAATCGCCTTCTGCATCGTCACTATTACGCTTAAAGCTACGCGTACCACTGATATAGAACATGTCGTTCAGTGTTAACACATTATCCCAAGAAAATGTTGCTGAGCCCTGTAAGCGACCTGTTGCTTTGCTACCTGAATCATCTACACCTAAAGTTAAATGAAAAGGCAATGTCTGTTTATAGGAAATCACAATATCGGTTTCCCCTACATTTTCACTTGGTACAAGCTCCATATTGGCATCAGCACTTGGTACACGTTTTAAGTTTTCTAATCCTTGCTCAATATTGCGTACATTTAACATGTCTCCTTGCGACATTGGCATAGCAAACCATAGCGTACCGCGTGTCGCAAATGGAATAGCACTTTGGTCTTGTAATTGAATGCGACCCACTTTACCGGGTATTACCGTTAAAACTAACACGCCTGAACGCAAATCTTGCGGTTCAACTACAACACGTGTTGTCACATAACCTGCATCAATCAAACGATTTTGAATACGACGAAGTAATACGTTAATCCCTTCTGAACCAATACAAGCCGGTAGCGCAAAATCACGTTCAGCATAAACTGATTTTAATGCCCAAGAAAATTGGCTAGGTTGAGCAAGTTTAAGAGGCGTTGTGGATGAAGTGGATTCTTCAGCTTGATAGTCTGTGAGTGCTAATTGATTGATGGGAAAACATTGTGCTTCATTTTGTGGAAAGCTAGGAGACGATTCTTTTTCAGCCTCTAAACGCACATTCGCTGATTGCGTTTGCTGAGCTAAAATTGCAGCCTCTTGTTCCGCTTGTTGTTTTTGTTGTTGAGCATCAATTTGTTTTTCTACATTTGCATTTGTAGAAGGTGGATTAGCTAAGATAAAAGGGGAAATAAGTAATAAACAGGAAAGAAAAGAGGGTAATAATTTTTTCATCTATTATGTTAATTAAGTTTAAGTTATTGATAAATATAGGTCTATACAATATCAAATTTTTCAAAAAAAAAAAGCCATTGAAATTTGCATGATTAAGGTATTTATCTCTTGATTCTATTCAAGTTTTAAAACTCTTTGGAGATTGACTGCACTTTGTATTTGGTTAAAGCGTATTCTGTTTAAAATACTTTTGTATTATTTATCCTCAAGACTTAGCATCAGGTTTGTTGTGTTTTTTCACCATTGGATACATATTGGCCTACCTTCCCTATCCCTTACTTTCCAAGCAAAGAATATCATTGAAGTATTGCCTGATCTGACCCCTCCCACCTTTAGGGAAAAGTAGAGAGGTCTATGCTTAATGTGGATTATAAGATTCGCCTAAAGCAAAACGCCATAGATAACCTGTCGTTTTTTACAATGTATTTGCTATAAAAAATAAGTGCTATAAAATAGCCACAACAAGCAAATGGTAATTAATGAGATTGGCTCGATATGAACAATGTACAAAAGAAATATTTTATTGGTCTAACCCATTTTTTGGGAAGTGTTCTAGGCCCTAAATACGAAGTCGTATTTCATTCTTTTGATAAAAAGAAGGCTCATATGGAAGCCATTGCGAATAGCCACGTCAGCGGGCGAACACTTTCCTCGCCACTTAGTTCTTTTGGCTCTAGTTTGTTGCAAGATAAAGTATATTTAGATAAAGATTTTATCTTTAACTACAAAGCTGTGGCAGATTCCGAAAAGGTCATTCGAGGTGCAACTTATTTCATTAAAAACGGGGATAAATTAGAAGGCATCCTTTGTATTAATCATGATACCTCTGAGTTAGTTGATGTGATGACCAAATTGATTTCACTGGAGAATCTCGGAAACTTCGTCAATATTTTAGGTATTGATGCAGCCTTTGCCGAAGTGGAAGAAGCCGAAATAATTAATAAAGAAAAACTCGAAAACTCCATCGAAGATATCCTTTGTGAATACCTTGATTTCACCCTATTACATTCCGATAAACCACTCAGCTTAAGACAGCGGGAAAACGCCGTTCAAGTCTTATTTGATAAGGGTATTTTCAATATCAAGGGTGCCATTCCGATGGTCGCTAAATATTTAAAAATCTCAGAACCTAGCGTATATCGCTATCTCAAAGCTATCAAAGAGAAAGTATAGCGTTAGAATAACTGCCTAATTATGCTAAAAATGTGTATGAAGCAACGTTTCACACCCTACCTATCATATTCTTTATGCTCTTTCCATGTTATTTAGAACACTATAATTTTCCTCTGTAATTACCCAAAATAATAGAATGATTTATTATCGGAAAATAAATTTTTATTGCTATAATGCCTTGAGTTACTATCAATTAAAGGTATTTTAATATGCAAAAAGCCACTATTATTTTAGGGTTATCTCTTCTTTTAACAGCTTGTGATTTAGGTTTTCCCAGAATGACCGTTAATTACGATAATTTACCCCAAGGGGAGATTAAAGAATATATTACGAAAAGATTTCCTAATGAGCCAGAAAAAGAAGCGCTAAGCAAATTGATTTATGCTCATTTAGATGGTGACAATCATGCTGATAGCATCAAAAAAGCAGTTTCCCAAATGGGTATGACTTGTGAAGCAGGAAAAGAAATTTGCGAGTATTCAGGATATATTAGAACGAAACTTACTGGACATAGCTCAGGAAGTGGTCAAGCAAAACGCATTTATCATATTGTTATTTCACCTAAAAAAGGAATAGATTCGTTAGCTCTTGAATATCAAATTGTAGAAGATACCGAAAACTGAAACCCAAGAAATATAAAAGGTACTTAACATGAAAAAATTACTCACAATATCCCTTGCTCTACTTTCCCTAGTTTCAATTGGCTGCGAAGCGAGTGACCATAAGAATCATTCTGGGTTTCAATCTTCAGTTTCAGACAGAAAAAGCAATGCAACAGATTTAAACTTAATGCTAGATGAGGTTTTTAAAACCCGTATTACTGACATTGCAAGTCAACGTGCGAATGTTAGTCATATTGTCTCCAAATACCTTCATTCAGGAATGGATAAGAAAGAAATAAGCGATTTAATTTCGAACCAATTTGAAATTTTAGAAGAAATAGATAATAAACTATTTGCACTCTATAAAAAAGGTGAAGGTTACTTAGGTAATAGACGTGATTTTTATATTGAGTTGTTTTTTAGTAAAGAAGGAAAATTATTAAAAAATAAATCTTATTTAGATAAAAGCAACAATATTTAATTCATTCTTTATGGTCTTATATCAACAAAAAGTGCGGTTAAAAACACACTGATTTTTAACCGCACTTTTTTTATTTTAATCGTGTTATTAACCCACTACTGGAGGCAATACACCTAATTTAATTAGGAATGGGATACACACAATAATCGTCCCTAAAATTGAGACAAAGAGTAGAACCCCTGAACCACCTGGCACACGATAAGGTAAGTTTGGATGTTGATGGCGAGCTTTCCAGACTAATGCTGCCGGCAATACCACTGCATAGAAAGCAAACATTTGTCCTGCATAACCTAATGCAAGGATGAAGCCTTCTGGGTAGAAGAATGCAAAGAGCAATGGCGGAAGGAACGTTAAGAAACCTAAACTTAAACGGTTTGCTGAAATATTGAAGGCGCGTTTTAACAAGTCGTCAATACATTCTAATAAACCGAGTGCCACTCCTAAGAATGAGGTAATCAGCGCTAAGGCAGAGAAGATTTTCACGACAGCAGCAATAATAGTACTGCCTGTAATCACACGAACCGCCTCAATCAATCCATTTAATGTTGGATCTTGATTAAGGATTTCTAAGAAGCGAGTTTGGCTTAATACACCATGAGTTGAAAATTGCCATAAGATATAACCCACTAATGTGATTGCAGAGCCCACAATAATCGAAAATCTTAAGGCTTTTACATCACCTTCTAAGTATTTATTTAAGCAAGGGATCGAACCATGGAAACCAAAAGCGGTAAAGAAAACAGGGCTAGCCGAAATCAATAAGGCTTTATCAATTGGCATGGCCATTAAGTTATCGATTTTAATTTCGGGGATCATCAATCCAAGCACGATAAATAAAGCGGCAATCATCGCAATAAACAAGAAGCGATTTAGCGCATCCACAAAGCTTGTACCAATTGCCACGAAAACACCAAATAAGATTGTAAATGCAAGGATAGAACCTTTCATTTTCAAATCAGGAGCAGCAAAATCAGGTAAAGTTGAAGCAAGAATTGCACCACCACCGGTCACATAGGCGGAAAGCAATGCATAAAGGAAAATCATTAATACGCTGGTTGCGACAATTCGTCCTGGTCGGCCAAAATATTGTGCAGCAAGTGTACCAATGCCGGCATCATGTTCAGCGGTTTGATAAACCTCAACAAATAATAATGCACTATAAGTGAGTAGGATCCATAAAAGAATAAGTAGAACGACTGTAAACGTAAAACCTATTCCAGCAGATGTGAGAGGCATAGCAAGCATCCCTGCGCCAATCATCGTCCCTGAGGTAATTAAGGTACTTCCCAATGTTTTATTCATGAGTTTTCTCCTTTCCGATTATCGTAGAAAGGCTAGTCACTTCCTTACTTGACAATACATCAAACTACAATGTCATTAGAATGTTTTCGCATTTTTCTCATTAACCAAATGTTTTAGATACAAAAAGCCCTTACCTCGTTGCCGAAGTAAGGGCTAGTAGGCCTATTTTTGTTCAAAGCGTGCAGTGAAGAAACGTAATTGTTTTGGTTCATACACGAAACGAAGCCCTTTAATATCCTCTTTATGTTTGAATAAGTGGATAATACCATCAGCAACTAAATCCATGTGTGCATAGGTGTAAACACGACGTGGGATAGTAAGACGTACTGTCTCAAGTTTTGGATGGTGGTTTTCGCCAGTTTTGATATCACGACCAGCTGAAATAATACCACGTTCCATTGAACGTACACCGCACTCAACATAAATTGCTGCTGCTAATGCTTGTGCTGGGAAGTCTTCTTCTTGTTTCAAGTGTGGACAGAAACGACGAGCATCTAAGAACACTGCGTGACCACCAATTGGCTCAACAATCGGTACGCCCGCTGCTTTTAATTTTTCACCGAGATAACGTACTTGTTTAACACGGTGTTCAATGTATTCTTCTTGAGTTGCTTCTTTCAAACCAATTGCCATCGCTTCCATATCGCGACCAGCCATACCACCGTAAGATGGCATACCTTCGAATACTACAACCAACTCTTTAGATTTCATGAACAATTCTTCATCATTCATACATAAGAAACCACCGATATTGGTTAAGCAGTCTTTTTTACCACTCATTGTACAGCCATCTGCGTAGCTGAACATTTCTTGAACGATAGATTTGATTGAGCGATCTTGATAACCTTCTTCTTGCTCTTTAATAAAGTATGCGTTTTCAATACAACGTGTTGCATCATAGAATACTTTAATGCCGTGTTTCGCTGTTAATTCACGAACGGCTTTCATGTTTGCGATAGAAACCGGTTGACCACCTGCTAAGTTTACAGTTACCGCTAAGCACACATAAGCAATATTTTCAGCACCTTTTTCATTAATTAAATTTTCTAATTTTTTAACATCAATATTACCTTTGAACGGGATATCTAATGTTGCATCATGCGCTTCATCACGAATGATATCGTAGAAAATACCGCCATTTGCTTCTTGGTGGAAACGTGTAGTGGTGAAATACATATTACCTGGTACGTATTGACCTGGTTTAATCGCGATACGAGAAAGAATGTTTTCTGCACCACGTCCTTGGTGAGTTGGCACAATATGTTTGAAGCCAAATAAATCTTGAACAGTTTCTTGTAAATGATAGAAGTTGCGGCTACCTGCATAAGCTTCATCACCCATCATAATACCAGCCCATTGACGGTCACTCATCGCGTTAGTGCCGCTATCAGTTAAAAGGTCAATGTAAACATCTTCTGAATCAAGTAAGAAGGTATTGAAACCTGCTTCTTTCATTGCTTTTTCACGTTCTGCTTTTGGTAGGATTGAAACTGGTTCAACACTTTTAATACGGAACGGTTCTGCTGGATAGTATGACATAATAAATCTCCTATTATGATTAGGTTTAAAGTCTAAATGATTATTAACCCGCTATTAAAAAACATCTATCATCGAGTTGCGTGCATAATACTGAATTTTTTTCTGCATTACTGTGATCAAAGTCACAAATCGATAAAATTTTATCAAATTTATGCAAAAAAAATTTTATTTGATAATTTTATATCAAAATATCATAAACATACTGATTTTTAGAGCAAGTAAACAAGCGAGTTGGACTATCCTGTTTTCTCAACAGAACAAGCGGACATAAGAATACTGTTGCAGGCAAGATTGCAATGAGAGGGGGATATATCGGCAAAAGAAGCATCAAAAATACAAAAAGTGCGGTCAATTTTTGAGAGGTTTTAAAACTCTTTGAAATTGACTGCACTTTTTGTCATTCTATTTCAAGTAGTATGCTAAGAAAATTCTAATTTGTTATTAAAAAAACTAATACTTAACCTTAATAAGACTATAACTTTTGATAGCATACTTCTATCTTACTTTTTATCATCCATACATTTTAATGTAGCAAGACTTGCTTTTCCCCTTTCCTCAGCTGTTCCTCTTGGTAAATTTTTAGTTTTCTCATAGCATAGATCAAATTTTTTCTCCTCCTCTGGAGTCATGTCAGATATAACATCCCCATTCCAAAATCGAACAAAATAGCTATCAGAAGAAACACATGCAGTCAAAATACTACAGAGCAAAAAGAGACTGAGATTTATCTTACTCATGTTTTCATCTCCCAATAATACTTTCATCATTTATGTAGCCTGTCTAGTTTTCTATCTACTATTTTTTAGAAAACGACTAAGATAAAAGCCAACCAATACACAAATAAATGATGCTGGATACCACTTTAATATAGATAAAATTTTAACTTTAGAAAAATCAAAGTTAAATTTATATAGAGAGTATAAAGTTGCCATAATAATTAGAAATATTGACATTTTTATAATCTCAATAAAATCATTTTTTTTCATTATTCTGCCCATCTTAGATAGTGGTTTATTAGCCAATGAAGGCGTGTTTTGATCAAAAATTCAGTCTCAAATCAAAACATTAATTCAAAGATCTAATTCCCCACCTTGTTATTTTACTCTTACATCCTCATCAGTAAGCCATTCATACTTTTCAGGAAAATCTTTATATAACGGCGTTCCATTTACTCTCATACAATGAACAAAAATATCACTCATATTAACTCTATAAGTATCACCATATTTATGTTTTTTCTCATAAAACAATGGTTTATTTATTTTATTGCAGTATTGTTCATTTTTAATCCTCAATAACTTTGTTTCTTGAGGTTCATTTTCATAAAAAACTCTTCTTTCTTTATCAAACTCAGCGGCATTATTCCTCACAGAATAATCTCCATTCCAAAACCTAACTATGGGATCATTGACATCTGAAGCACAAGAAGTCAGTAGTGTAAATAAAGGTATTAGTATTTTTTTTTCATTTTCTTACTCATTATTTTATTACTTGAGACTTAACTTCAATTAGTGTAAATAGATTTTACAACATCCTATTTAATCACCAATTAAACCTTTCAACAATCATACCAAAAATTGTTCATTCTTAAACCAATTGAACAAGCCGTTTGAACTAACTAATTTTCCACATAGTCAAAGCAATCGTAAAAGGAATACTTTTACACGCCGGATTGCATAAGTGTTTAGGCAAGCAATCCCGACAAAAATAGAGGAGTAGATTTATGAAATCTAAATTGATGAAAGGGTTAGTGATTGTTGCATTAGCAGGAAGCTTAACCGCTTGTGAAATGGACAGACAACAACGTCATACTGCAACAGGTGCAGCAATCGGCGGTGTAGCCGGTGGTTTATTAGGTGGTGATATTGCCACAACACTCGGCGGCGCGGCATTAGGTGGTGTAATAGGTAGTCAAGTGAATAAAGGCGGAGACTACGATGACAGAGAATATCGTCATCATAAAAAACATAAAAAACATCACCATCACAGAAGACATCGTGATTGGGATGACGACTGGGATGATTAATTCAAAATACAGATAAAAATGACCGCACTTTTGAGATACAAATCAAAGTGCGGTCGTTTTTTAGGGATTATTTATGAATTAATGAATTAATAAGGATTACCACCAGCCAAGGAGTTTCATCCATAATCCACCCACACCAAACCAAATCATTAATGAGAGGATGGAAACAATAAAGCTCACGCCCCACCATTGACCGGTTGAGTTATAACCTGAACCGTATAAAGCAGGGCCAGGACCACCTGCGTATTGCGTTAAACTCATGGATAATGTTGAGGTGTAACCTAAACCAATTGCAGCAATGATTGGTGGTGTACCCACAGCGATGGCCGCAGCCACGAAAGCGAGATACATTGCGGAAATATGTGCCATGGCTGAAGCAAAGAAATAGCGGGTATAGAAGTACACTAACACTAAAATAGTAAAGGCAATTGGCCAGCTGAAACCACCCACAGATGAAGAAATGTGGGTAGAAATCCAAGTGATTGCACCGTATTTGTTAAGTGCATTTGCCATCATCACCAATACAGCAAACCAGAACATCGTATCCCATGCGGTGGTTTCTGCCACGATATTTTTCCAGCTCATAATATTGGTTAATAATAAAATCACTAAACCGATAAACGCTGAAATTGTTGCAGGGATATGGAAGACTAAATCACCCACCGTCCAAAGGAATAAAAGAAGGATAAAGTCTAGGGCAAGAATCCATTCCGCTTTGCTCATTGGGCCCATGCTTTTTAATTCATCACGTGCCATTTCTGCCATTTTAGGCGTATCTTTTAATTCTGGTGGATAAATTAAATACACGAAATAAGGTAAGACGATCAAGCTCACAATACCCGGTACGATCGCCCCTAAGAACCATGTCATCCAAGTGATTTCCACACCTTGGCTTTTCGCGAGTTCTGCAATTAACGGGTTACCCGCCATGGCGGTTAAGAACATGGTACAAATAATGGTATCGATTTGAGAGACAGCAATCGCTAAGAAAGCACCTGCACGACGAGCAGTTGGACCAGGTTTGGACTCATATGCATCAGCAATAGATTGCATAATAGGGTACATAATACCGCCCCCACGCGCAGAAGCCGAAGGAATACCCGGACCGATAACAACATCAGCCAACGCCATACCATAGGCCACACCCATCATTTTTTTACCAAAACGACCAACGAAGTACAGCGCGATACGTTTACCTAAACCGGTTTTAATCACCGCGCGAGATAAAAACATAGCAATAGCAATCAACCAAATTGTGCCGTTTGCAAAACCAGATAACATGCCGACATCACCTTGTTTTGGCGAAATTGGCGTAAGCCCAGTCAAGCCACTAATCACTAAGGCAACTAGCGTTGCAGCACCCATAGGCATTGCTTTAGCGATAATAGCCACAATGGTTGCCACAAACAGTGCTAGCATTCCCCATGCTTTTGCGGATAAGCCTTCTGGCGTTGGGATTAACCAAATCCCTAAACCAACGATGACGGCAATCAGCAGCCCTTGCCATTTAAAGCCTAGTTTGACTTCTACTGCTGGAATTTTACTTTCCATAGGATAACTCCTAGATAAATGAACAAAAAATAATTCATCACCTATAACGGCAGTGACGCAATCGATTAAATAAACGAGTATAAAGATACCACTTATTTAGTACGAGTAAAGATTTAAGCGCATTTTTTTAATAGAATTGAGTAAAAATTTGATATAAATAAAAAATAAACCGCACTTTGATGGATAAAATCAAAGTGCGGTTTATTTTTAGGTTAGAAAGTGAATGATTAATACATGCCTTCTCGCTCTTCACGGGTGCTGATGAAGATATTTTTCACCTGTGTATAAGCGTCAAGCATCATTTTATGGGTTTCACGACCTATACCAGAGGTTTTATAACCACCGAAAGGAGCTCCAGCTGGTAAACGGTTATAACAGTTCACCCAAACACGACCGGTTTCAAGTGCTCGTGCAACTCGTAGCGCACGATTAATGTTATATGTCCACACCGCACCACCTAGGCCATAATCACTGTCATTTGCCATTTTAATTACATCTGCTTCATCCTTGAATTTGATTACCACAGCAACCGGACCAAAAATTTCTTCTTGTGCCACGCGTTTTTTGTTATCAGGCGCTAAAATTAAGGTTGGTTGGAAAAATTCGCCTCGAGCCAATGCCGGATCGGTTGATTTACCTCCACCAACGACGATTTGACACCCTTCTTCTTTAGCAATATCAACATACTTGCTAATAACCTTAACTTGATTTCCGTTTACTTGCGCCCCCATTTGCGTGTCATCTTCCCAAGGTAAGCCGACTTTAACTTTCTTAAATTCTTCTTTTAGTGCCGCGATAAATTTATCGTAAACGCTTTCTTGTACGAAAATACGTGAACCGGCACAACACACTTGCCCTTGGTTGAAGAGAATTCCTTTTTGTGCGCCCTCCAATGCTTTATCAAATGGCATATCGTCAAAGAAAATATTGGCTGATTTACCACCCAATTCCAAGGTGGATGGAATCAACATTTCAGCAGCAGCTACACCAATTTTTCTACCAATTTCGGTGGAACCGGTGAATGCCAGTTTGTTAAATCCAGTATGGTGCAACATGTATTCGCCAGATTTAGAACCCTTACCAGTAATAACATTGAAGACACCTTTCGGTAATAAATGATTAATTTTTTGAGCTAAGGAAAGTAAGCTCAATGAAGTAGTGGAAGATGGGTGAATCACGACGGTACAACCTGCTGCCAATGCCGGTGCTATTTTCCATGCAGCCATTAAGAACGGAAAGTTCCATGGAATAATTTGACCAACAACGCCAATAGGCTCGCGTAAAATCAACGACAAATCTTCGCTATCCAGTTGGTTTGCGACACCTTCTTCGGCGCGAATAACACTGGCAAAATAACGGAAATGATCTGATGCCAACGGAATATCTGCTGCGCGTGTTTCGCGAATCGGTTTACCGTTATCCAACGTTTCTTGTAAAGCGAATAATTCGGTATTTTCGTCAATAATATCTGCAATTTTATTCAAAATTGTAGCTCGTTCCGTTGCGCTAGTATTTTTCCAGGTTTTAAAGGCCTCTTTCGCAGCATTCACTGCAGCATCGACATCTGCATCCGTAGCGTCAATAAAGGTGGCTAAGGCTTCACCATTTGCAGGGTTATATGCTGTTAAGGTATTACCCTCAGAGCCATTTGTCCATTCGCCGTTGATCAATAAACCATAGTGTTTATCAAAGACATTAAGATCTTTTATCATCTGTTTTCTCCTTTTTTCTGCGTTGTGAATCAAAGTAATACCTGATCTTTTTACACCATTAGGTCTTTAATATTTTGTCCGTAAAAGAGGACTATGGGTTGATTTTAGTACAAAACAAGACTTAAAACTGGGAGACAGATCACATTTTGATGGTGAGAAGGAAAGGTAGAGAAAATTGATTTGATAGGTGAAAAAAAACAAAGTACAGAAAAACTTATTGAAAAAAGACCGCACCTGAATGGATAAAATCAAAGTGCGGTGGCGATTTTCTTCATTTTTGACATAGACACTCCAACTATACAAACGACAAAAAAACATAACTACAAATAAGTATTATGGATTGTAGGCATATAGTGAGGAAGAAACTATGATCTTGCTCAATAAAAGGTTAAACACTCATGAGATAAAAATAAAAAAAACATTATATAAATCAATATATAATGTTTTATATTTAATCTAATTAGTAAAATTTAAGAATGAAGAAATTGATTCACGCGTTCAAGCACGGTTTTTCTTACGTTATCCTTTTCAAAAAGAATTTCATGTTTTGCTTGAGGTACAAGCATGGATTCTGCATGCGGAAAAAGTGCAGTCAATTTTTCAAGATTTTTGTTATCTACAATTTTTTCCTTTTCCGCTTGTAAAATAAGCACAGGTGTTTCCACTCTTGGAATGATTTTAGGAAGCGCTTTTATTGCATTTAAACACAAATGTACCCAACGGAAAGTCGGGCCACCTAAGTGAATAGCAGCGCGTTTTCGATTAACTCGGTTCATCCATTTCATTCGCGTTTTAGAATGGCTAAGTTCATTAAGGTTTAAATCTGCCGGTTTGTAATGTCCTTTGCCAAAAACATAACGATGACCTTGACCAAATGCCATCATCGTTGCAATGATGACTTCATCTCGTAACGGATGTTTCATGGGAACGCCAAAGAAAGGCGAAGAAAGCACAGCCTTTTTAATATGATGATCATAATTGGCCAGGTAATAGGTGGAAATCAAAGCACCGAGGGAGTGTGCGAGAATATATTGCGCTTGATAAGCATAAAGTGCGGTCGTTTTTTCAATGATTTTTGCCATATCATCAATATAAAAACGAAACTCATCTAAATGCCCTTTTTGAGGAATAATACGCTGTGAATAGCCTTGTCCTCGGTGATCGAAAAGCAAAACATCATAACCTTGTTGATAAAAATCATAAGCCAACTCAGTCCATTTCAGCATATTTTCTGCTCGACCATTCACCAAAATCATCAATTTTCTGACCGCACTTTCAGGCTGAACCAAATGACGATAAGCTAATTTGATATTTCGTTCACCAGAAAGATATTGCGTCGGAAATTGCTCAAAAAAAGGCAATAACTCTGCAAGAGCAAATTGATGAAAATGAGGTTCTCTGATCATAATTTTTTAACAAAAAATAGTGTAGGGATAGTAATAACAGATATGACGATATAAGGTATTTTTAATTCGATCCAAGCATAGTGAAATAAGCTTGAAAGCTCAAGTGTATTTCCTAAATCAGTACTATCAAAGGTGATAAAAACTGAACCCAATAGCCATAAAAGCCCAAGCCACAAACAACCGATAATAAAGTAAGATAATTTCTGAGAAAAAATAAAAGGAAACAATGCTAAAAACGCAACAGTTATCGTTGTAAATAATATATTAAACGTATATTCACAACGCGCTTCATACAAAAATTCACCCGTGTAATTTTGGCATGTTGTTGCAAAGGTTTCAGGATAACCAAGGCGTGAGACAAACCAATATTGCAAAACAAATGTCATTAAAGAAATTGTAATAAAAACAAAGATAGATCGTAGCATATTATCTTTTTTAGTAATGAAAAGGGCGTAGTAAATACGCCCTTTGTAGTGAAAGTAAACTTATGCCACCAATTGTTTTAAGATACGGCGAACTGGCTCTGCAGCACCCCATAATAATTGGTCACCCACAGTGAATGCCGCCAAGTATTCCGGACCCATTGCCAATTTACGTAAACGACCAACTGGTACGCTTAATGTACCTGTTACTTTAGCTGGGGTTAATTCACGTAATGTGATTTCTTTGTCATTTGGAATCACTTTCACCCATTCGTTGTGAGACGCTAAAATTTGTTCAATTTCTTCTAATGGTAAGTCTTTTTTCAGTTTGATAGTGAATGCTTGGCTGTGGCAACGTAATGCACCGATACGTACGCATAAACCATCCACAGGAATTGGATTGTCGCTTAAACCTAAGATTTTGTTGGTTTCTGCATAGCCTTTCCATTCTTCTTTAGTTTGTCCTGTTTCTGGGAGAAGTTTGTCAATCCAAGGGATTAAGCTACCACCTAATGCCGCACCAAAGTTATCCGTTGGGAAGCTATCAGAACGCATTTCTGCTGTCACTTTACGTTCAATATCTAAAATAGATGAAGCAGGGTCTTTTAATTCACTTGAAACCGCTTGTTCTAATAAACCCATTTGTGAAAGCAATTCACGCATATTTTTTGCGCCTGCACCTGAAGCCGCTTGGTAAGTTGCGACAGATACCCATTCCACTAAATCTTTTTCAAATAAACCACCGATAGCCATCAACATTAAGCTTACAGTACAGTTACCACCTACGAAAGTTTTAATGCCTTTTTTCAAGCCTTCAGAAATCACGTGTTGGTTTACTGGATCAAGCACGATAATTGCATCATCTTTCATACGTAGCGCTGAAGCAGCATCAACCCAATAACCATCCCAACCTGTTGCTTTTAATTTTGGATAAACTTCATTGGTATAGTCGCCACCTTGACAGGTCACGATAATGTCTAATTTTTTAAGTTCTTCAATGTCGAATGCACTTTTAAGTTCACCCGCCTCTTTGCTTGCGAATACAGGGGCTTTTTGACCTGCTTGAGAAGTGGTGAAGAAAACTGGATTAATATTGGCAAAATCTTGCTCTTGCACCATACGATCCATTAATACGGAACCGACCATTCCGCGCCAACCGATAAAACCGACGTTTTTCATGAGTTTTTCCTTATTTTATGTTGTGTTGAATGGGTCTATTAATTACAGGCTTTATGCTACAAAATCAAGTTTTTTTAAAAAAAATGAGACTTTGTTTAATTTTTCTCAATAAAAAATCCCCTTTCGGGGATTTATTGATTATTTATCTGCTTTTTTCGTGGTTTTCTTTACCGTTTTTTTCGACTCAGATTTACCTTCAGATTTGACCGCACTTTTCTTTGTCGTAGTAGACTTTGTAGTCTTCTCTTTTGTCGTTGCGGATTTAGTCACTTTTTTCTTTGGCTTTTCAGCTAAATTTGCCGCTTTCCATTCCTCAAATTTTTCAAGTAACACTTTACCCATTGGGCTTGGATCACCTGTAAATAAGGTTTGTAAGCCATTATTTTCAATGATATGACGGCGAAGTTCTAAACGTTCTTGATGGTTTTCAGCTAAACGAATTGCACGTTCAACATATTCATCTACCGTATTTGCAATTAACCATTCCGGTAAACCTAAACGTTTAAATAACCCTTCATCAATATGTTCATGCACTTCTGCACCGGTTTTACATACGCCCACTAAACCTAATGTCACCATATCAATAATGCCATTCGTGTTACCAAATGGGAATGGATTCACCATCATATCGCAGTTATGCAAAATACGAAGATATTGATCATAAGGTGCATGTGGATGAGCTGTCGCATCATTACCTAAATAAGATTTAATAAAACGCTCAACATAAGGATGAGTCACACCACTGGATTGACCTAAAGCAAAGTGGAAATGAACTTTGACATTCGCACGATCACGAATAGCTTTTAATGCTGTCAAGAAATATGGATTAAGCTTCATTGTAGTAGAAGCAATACCAATATTTACGACTTCAGGATTTTCACGTAAACGATACTCTACGTGTTGCGGTGCAAGCGCTGAAGGTACATAAGGAAGAGCATCTTTTGGTAAACGCAATAATTGCTCACTGAAGCATTTTTCAGAACCCACATAATCATCTTCTACAATCACATATTCAATAAAATCAGAATGTGTCGTAGCAGGATGGCCTAAAGCAATCACTTGAATCGGTGCAAGACGCGTGTTACTTGCAAAAATGGTGGTTAAATCCATCCCAATACTTGGCATATAAAGAACGGCTGCACCATTTTTTTCACAAATATCTTTTAATTCATTCAATTTACCAAAAATATTATCACCTTTTAATAAATGGAATTCATCAAACACCGCTTGGCCTGCTGCATCTACAGCTTCATTACCCACACCAATTAAATGAAAACGCTCACGCGCGGCAATCATTGAAGTAGAATGCGTACGATAAATTGAATGAGATGAATGGAAATGCTCCAATAATACAACCATGACAGGTTTGCCATTACGCTCACCTAATTTCGTGACATCGCGGTCAGTCCATCCACCTTGCAATAAATGACGACGAATGACTTGGTTTAATGCTTTTTTCACCCAGTGTTTATTTTCAGCAATATCGTAACTGCAATGCATATACACATCATGTGAAATTGCACTTGGCACATTATTTAAGTTTTCAATCGTCGCTAATTTTTCAGGGAACCATTGTAAAAGCGTACCACGCTTAGAAAACGATTGTTCTGTACCAATAAAACGTGGTGATTGCAACGCAAAACAAAGCGATGCGCATAACTCTGGATCTAAATTCCATAAAGCATCAAGATTAACATTCACATTAGATTCTGGCAGGTAGAAAATACAGAATTTAATTAATGATGATCTCGTATTATCTAAATGGAAATCGGATAAATTGGTTTTATCTGGATTGCGGTTATAAGCTTGTAAAACATGATCCGCATTCACAAATGGTGATGACGCAAAAATCATATTAATCCAACGTTGTAAGGTAAAGAAACGTTGTGCACCACCTTCAGAAATATCTAATTGAGGATCAGAAAATAACTCACTTATTGCTACCGCTACACGGGTACAAAAATGCTCAACTTTCTCTTGTACTAATTCATCATTTAATTGACTAGGATAATCAATTTCAATGCCTTCTATACCACCAAAATTAGTATCGATTTTGTTTAAAATATCCAACAATTCAACGCAAGCTACTTCATAGTTTTTTGCTGCTACTTCCTGTTCAAAACGGATAACACTTGGTTGTTTTTGTGTTTCTACCATTTCTAAATTCCTTTGGTAAAAAATAAATAAGATTAATAATTAACAGGTTCCCCACAGATCATATTCATCTGAATGGGTAATGGTTACTTTAATAAATTCGCCTACTTTCACAGGCGTGCCACTTAGATTTTCAATATAAACTAAGCCATCAACTTCTGGCGCATCAGCTTTTGTACGCCCGATAATACCTTCGTCATCAATTTCATCCACAATTACATCAAGCGTTTGGCCTATTTTTTGTTTTAATCGTTCAGCCGAAATTTCTTGTTGTAACTGCATAAAGCGGTGGAAACGTTCTTCTTTTACATCTTCAGGCACTTGGTCGGCCATTTCAGTTGCAGGAGCGCCTTCTACTGGGCTAAATTTGAAACAGCCCACACGATCAAGTTGTGCCTCTTTTAAGAAATCCAATAACATTTGAAAGTCTTCTTCTGTTTCACCTGGGAAGCCTACAATGAAAGTTGAACGCAAGGTTAAATCAGGACAAATCTCACGCCATTGCTTGATACGCTCTAAAGTGCGGTCAATTTTTCCTGGTCTTTTCATCGCTTTTAAAATTTTTGGACTCGCGTGTTGCAATGGAATATCCAAATAAGGCAACAATAGACCTTCCGCCATTAATGGAATTAAATCATCCACGTGAGGATAAGGATAAACGTAGTGTAAACGTACCCAAATGCCTAATTTACCAAGTTGTTTACACAAGGTCATTAAGTCATTCTTAATTGGCATACCATTCCAGAAAGCGGTTTTAACCCCACCTTCTTTGCGTTGTGTATCCATCGCATAAGCAGAAGTATCTTGTGAAACAACCAATAACTCTTTCACTCCCGCATCAGCAAGACGTTTTGCTTCATCCAATACTTGCGTAATAGAACGGCTTTCTAAATCCCCACGTAATGAAGGGATTATACAGAATGTACAACGATGATCACAGCCTTCTGAGATTTTCAAATAAGCATAGTGTTTTGGTGTTAATTTCACCCCTTGTTTTGGTACAAGGCTGGTGTATGGATTATGCTCTGGTTTAGGAACGTACTTGTGTACTTGTGCCATTACTGTTTCATAACTGTGCGGACCGCTCACTTCCAATACTTTCGGGTGAACTTGGCGAATTTGATCTTCTTTCGCACCCAAACAGCCGGTCACTATCACGCGTCCATTTTCTTCCAACGCCTCTCCAATGGCTTCTAGGGATTCCTGTACAGCACTATCAATAAAACCGCAAGTATTCACAATGACCAAGTCCACATTTTCATAACTTGGCACAATGTTATACCCGTCAGTACGTAATTCAGTTAGAATACGTTCGGAATCCACTAAATTTTTAGGACAACCTAAACTTACAAAGCCAATATTCGGCGTTGATTTTTGCATAAATTTATTCTCAGCTATCATCATCTTTCAAAACTTTAGATTTTACTCAATTTCAAGCAGAAAGGCGATAAATTAAAGGTAAATTGATTGTAAATTTGCCCATTAAAGTCCTTTTTTCAGGTAGAATAACGCCCGTTTTTTATTTACTCATATTCATTATTAACATGGAAAATTCTTCTCTTTTTTCGACCGCTCTTGAACAGACGGCTTATTTACTTATCCTAGGGAAAATGCTACTCGCACTTGTACTTGGCGGGATTATTGGCTTAGAGCGTGAACTTAAACATAAACCGGTTGGGGTCAAAACCTGCGCCATTATTGCGGTGACAACTTGTGTACTGACGATTGTATCCATTCAAGCCGCAGAACATTATGCGCAAGTTTCAGATAATATCCGAACTGACCCTATGCGACTTGCCGCACAAGTAATCAGTGGCATAGGTTTCTTAGGTGCAGGGGTTATTTTGCACAAGAAAAATGATGCTATTTCAGGTTTAACCACTGCAGCAATCATCTGGGCTGCAGCAGCTATTGGTGTGGCAACAGGTGCTGGTTTTATTTTTGATGCGATTATTGCCACTTTAATGATTTTAATCGCCATCCGTATCAGCCCGATTGTGCAGCGTTATGTTCGTCGTAAAACCTATAAAAAACGTACTCGTTTAGCCATTCAACTGAGCTCCGCTAACGGCATCAGTAAGGTGACAGATTTATTATTGAAACATGATTACCGCATTGAAAATATCTCGGTAAAAGACCAAGCAAGTGGTGAAGTTCGCTTGCAAGTGCGATGCTACAACATTGATAATGAAATGCTAAAAGATGTCTATACGCTATTAAAAACAGAAGATGAAGTTTTGAGTGTGGATGTAGAAAATTAAAATCAGCTTAAAGTAACACATTACTTCTATTGTAAAACCACTACTTGCTAGACAAAAAGTTAAATACTTAAACTGGATAACGTCATGAATTTACAAGATAATTTCGAGCAGCATACGCCGATGATGCAGCAATATCTCAAGTTAAAAGCAGAAAATCCTGACATTTTGTTATTTTATCGAATGGGGGATTTTTATGAGCTTTTTTATGATGATGCAAAAAAAGCGGCAGCGTTGTTAGATATTTCTTTAACTAAACGTGGACAATCAGCAGGTAATCCCATTCCCATGGCGGGTGTGCCTTATCATGCGGTAGAAGGTTATTTAGCAAAATTAGTGCAATTAGGTGAACCTGTAGCCATTTGTGAGCAAGTAGGTGATCCTGCCACCTCAAAAGGGCCGGTTGAACGAAAAATTGTGCGAATTGTGACACCAGGTACGGTAAGTGACGAAGCGCTTTTACCAGAACGCCAAGATAACTTAATTGTGGCGGTTTATCAGGAAAAAGAAAAATTCGGTCTAGCTACATTAGACATGACATCTGGACGCTTCCAGCTTTGTGAACCTCATTCAAAAGAAGCCTTGCAAGCTGAATTACAGCGTATTAATCCCGTAGAATTACTTTATTGTGAAGATTTTGCCGAAATGGCTATTATCGAACATTATAAAGGCCTACGCCGTCGCCCAATTTGGGAATTTGAACTTAGTACGGCGATTTCAGAACTTAATCGTCAATTTGGTACGAAAGATTTACGTGCATTTGGTGTAGAAAAATCACCTCTTGGCTTGGCAGCAGCAGGCTGTTTATTGCAATATGCAAAAGAAACTCAACGTGCTTCTCTGCCACATATTCAAAGTATTAGTGTTATTCAAAATAACGATAATATTCAATTAGATGCCGCAACACGCCGAAATTTAGAACTCACTCAAAATCTTGCGGGTGGTACAGAAAACACACTGGCTTCGGTATTAGATAAATGTGTTACGCCAATGGGTAGCCGTTTGTTAAAACGTTGGATTCATCAGCCTATCCGTCAAACAGACATTTTATTAAAACGCCAAAAAACCATTGGTGAAATTATTGAGCAAGATTTGTATCACGAATTGCAGCCTTATTTGCAACAAGTGGGGGATATGGAACGGATTCTTGCTCGTGTAGCACTACGTTCTGCGCGTCCTCGAGATCTCACGCGTTTACGTACTGCATTAGAACAAATTGAACCGATAAAATCGCTGATTCATACAAAAACATCGTCAAATTTGACCGCACTTTCCGCGCAAATTGATGATTTTTCCGCGCAAATCGAGCTACTTCAAAAAGCAATTATTGAAACTCCTCCGTTATTAATTCGCGATGGTGGTGTTATTGCTGAAGGTTATAATGCAGAATTAGATGAATGGCGAACCCTTTCCGCTGGTGCAACGCAATATTTAGAAAATTTAGAACAACGTGAACGAGAAAGCACAGGTATTGATACCTTAAAAATTGGCTTTAATGCAGTGCATGGTTATTACATTCAAATTAGCCAAGGGCAAGCTCATAAAGCACCGATTCATTATGTTCGCCGTCAAACATTAAAAAATGCCGAGCGCTACATTATTCCTGAATTAAAAGAATATGAAGACAAGGTTTTAAAATCAAAAGGAGCGGCGCTTGCTTTAGAAAAGCAACTTTATGATGAATTATTTGATTTATTGCTGCCATATTTAGGCCAATTACAATTAGCCAGCTTGGTATTGTCTGAGTTAGATGTGTTAGTTAACCTCGCAGAGCGAGCAGAAACCTTAAATTATGTTGCACCACAATTTAGCGATGAAATTGGCGTAAAAATTGAAAATGGTCGTCATCCTGTAGTGGAACAAGTCTTAAAAGCCCCCTTTATTGCTAACCCTGTTAATCTCAATCAGCAGCGTCATTTACTGATTATTACTGGCCCAAATATGGGCGGCAAAAGTACCTATATGCGTCAAACAGCTTTAATTACGTTAATGGCTTATATAGGCAGTTTTGTGCCGGCTGATAGCGCAGTTATTGGGCAAATTGATCGGATTTTTACTCGAATTGGTGCCTCTGATGATTTAGCATCCGGTCGTTCTACATTTATGGTGGAAATGACAGAAATGGCGAACATTCTTCATCAAGCCACTTCACAAAGTTTGGTTCTGATTGATGAAATTGGACGAGGTACGTCTACTTATGATGGGCTTTCTTTAGCTTGGGCTTGTGCCGAATGGTTAGCGAAGAAAACCCGTTCACTTACATTATTTGCGACCCATTATTTTGAACTCACCGCACTGCCAGAACAAATTGAAGGTATTGCTAATATTCATTTAGATGCATTAGAACATAACAATACCATCGCCTTTATGCATGCGGTTCAAGACGGGGCTGCAAGTAAAAGTTATGGTCTTGCTGTTGCAGCGCTGGCTGGTGTGCCTCAATCCGTGATTAAACTGGCGAAGCAAAAATTACATCAGTTAGAAAAATTGTCGGCACAAAATGGTGATCAACAAATTCAACATTTGAGAGCATTAAATCAATATCAAGGTGAATTAGCTTTTGAAGCAGAGCCAGATGCTTTACGTGAAGCCATTGAGCAGCTTGATCCAGATGAATTAAGTCCAAAACAAGCCTTAGCTTATCTGTATCAATTGAAGAAAATGCTGTAAGAAATAAAAAAGAGCGGTCAAAAAATTCATTGTTTTTTATGACCGCTCTTTTATTTTCACTAATTTCTTAAAATCTCATAGATTTCAGAATCTTTTCTATCGAGATAATGAATGGATTGGATTTTACGAATGGTGCGTGATTTACCACGAATTAATAAGGTTTCTGTCGTTGCCAAGTTTCCACGGCGAGAAATTCCTTTGAGCAATTCACCGTGCGTAATTCCCGTTGCAGCAAAAACAAGGTTATCATCACGCACTAAATCTTCTAATTTTAAGATTTCATTGACCTTCACACCTAAGGCTTCACAACGTTGAACTTCTTCAGCGGCAATTTTACGGTTTTCCTCTGTATCGCCTTTCACTTCATTACGTGGAATAAGACGAGCTTGCATATCCCCACCTAATGCACGAATTGCAGCGGCAGCTGCCACACCTTCAGGTGCACCGCCAATGCCATAAACAATATCCACTTCAGCATCCGGTAAGCAACATAAAACCGAAGCGGCAACATCACCATCTGGAATAGCCATCACACGAATACCTAGATTATGCATTTGCTTAATCACTTCATCATGACGTGGTTTAGCGAGTACCATCACCGTTAAATCCGATAAGGATTTACCTAAACGAGAAGCTACACGGCGAAGGTTTTGTTCAATTGGTAAACTTAAATCAATCATGCCTTTCACTTCAGGGCCGACGACCAATTTTTCCATATACATATCAGGTGCTTTTAAGAAGGTACGTTTACCACCAGCAGCCAACACTGAAATGGCATTTGATTGGCCCATTGCTGTCATTCTTGTACCATCAATAGGATCAACCGCAATAGAAACGAGTTCACCGTTACCAGAACCTACTTTTTCGCCAATATAAAGCATTGGCGCTTCGTCAATTTCCCCTTCACCAATCACAATTTCACCGTCCATATGGATTAAATTCAGCATATAACGCATGGCTTTGACTGCCGCATCATCTGCTGCATTTTTATTACCACGTCCAAGCCAAGTATAAGCCGCTAATGCAGCCGCTTCGGTTACTCTTGAAAATTCAATAGCTAATGCACGATTCATTTTTCTCTCCCAATGCAAAAAGTCTCGCTATTTTATCACTAAGCAAACGTTTGCATAATAATTTTTGACAAGAGGCTTTTAAAAATAGGATTAAGTGGGTAGAATAAAGCCGTTTCGGACTTATTTTAAAAAAGGAAATCACTATGTCTTTAGAAATTTTAGATCAGCTTGAAGAAAAAATTAGACAAGCAGTAGAAACCATTCAATTACTTCAACTTGAAGTGGAAGAATTAAAAGAACAAAAAAATCAATCTCAACAAGCGGTAGAAGCGTTGCAACATGAAAACGAGCAACTTAAAAATGAACACCGCAACTGGCAAGAACACATTCGTTCATTGTTGGGTAAATTCGACAACGTATAATGACTATAAAGGCTTAGAAAATCTAAGCCTTTTTTCTTATTAGGAAACAATATGAATATTTGCGTGATTTCAGGCAGCACGTTAGGCGGCGCTGAATATGTGGCGGAACATTTAGAAGATGTGCTAAAAACACAAGATTTTTCTACCGCACTTTTCCACGGACCAGAACTTGATGATGTGATTGATGAAAATATTTGGTTAATTGTCACTTCAACACATGGCGCAGGTGAATTGCCTGATAATTTAAAACCACTCTTTGAACAAATTGCGGCATCAGATAAAGATTTCTCTTCCCTCCGCTTTGCCGTTGTAGGCTTAGGCAATTCAGATTACGATACATTCTGTCATGCCGTGAATAAAGTCGAAACACAATTAAGTGAAAAAAGTGCGGTCAAAATTTGCGAGAGTTTAAAAATCGATGTCTTGCATGTTGATGATCAAGAACAATTTGCGGAAGATTGGCTACCACAATTTATAAATGCACTTTAGTCATAATAAAGCGATAATTTGAGTTTATTGCTTTTTCTTTATCCATTATCAAAAAAAATTACCTGTGGATAACTTTACTAAAACCTGTCA
This sequence comes from Haemophilus parainfluenzae, assembly GCF_014931275.1. Classification (NCBI taxonomy): domain Bacteria; kingdom Pseudomonadati; phylum Pseudomonadota; class Gammaproteobacteria; order Pasteurellales; family Pasteurellaceae; genus Parahaemophilus; species Parahaemophilus parainfluenzae. The sequence goes on along the minus strand of NZ_CP063110.1, from coordinate 535,239 downwards.
AAAACTTGTTCTTTTCCACTGAGTAAATATGATGATTGTTTTAACTGTGGATAAAACTCAAGGTTATCCACAAGAAAAAGCCTCCAAACTGATGACATTTCAACACAGTCTAAAATGATCTAACTTCTTCATTTAAAAAAGGAAAAGGATCTTATTAACAATATAAAAGGATCTTAATAGTAACAATAATAAGATCTTTATATATAAATAGATCTTATCTTTATTACCTCTCGATCTTCTCTTATCACAGATTGAATTCTTACTTTCAAGCACACGTAATTTTCAGTAGAATAGCGCCTATTTTTAGATCGAAGATCAAATTGAAGACGAAGAGAGAGATATGTTTTACACCGAAAATTATGATGTGATCGTTGTTGGTGGCGGTCATGCCGGTACAGAAGCCGCATTAGCACCAGCACGTATGGGATTAAAAACCCTATTATTGACACATAATGTCGATACCCTTGGACAAATGTCATGTAACCCAGCCATTGGCGGCATTGGTAAAGGCCATTTAGTGAAAGAAGTGGATGCTATGGGCGGCTTAATGGCGCATGCTGCAGATAAGGCGGGTATTCAATTTCGTACTTTAAACAGCAGTAAAGGGCCTGCTGTACGTGCAACTCGTGCTCAAGCTGACCGTGTGTTATATCGTCAAGCGGTACGCATCGCACTTGAAAACCAACCAAATTTAGACATTTTCCAACAAGAAGTGACCGATATTTTAATTGAGCAAGATCGCGTTTGTGGTGTGGAAACTAAAATGGGACTTAAATTCCGTGCGAAATCAGTTATTTTAACTGCCGGTACTTTCTTAGCGGGTAAGATCCATATTGGTTTAGAACATTATGAAGGCGGTCGTGCAGGTGATCCGGCATCTGTTACACTTTCTCATCGTTTACGTGATCTTAATTTACGTGTTGATCGTTTAAAAACGGGTACGCCACCGCGTATTGATGCACGCACGATCAATTTTGATATTTTAGCTAAACAGCATGGTGATGAGGTGTTGCCTGTATTCTCTTTTATGGGATCAGTGAATGATCACCCTCAACAAATTCCTTGTTATATCACCCATACTAATGAACAAACCCATGAAGTGATCCGTAATAACTTGGATCGCAGTCCAATGTATACCGGTGTGATTGAAGGGATTGGTCCGCGTTATTGTCCATCCATTGAAGATAAAGTGATGCGTTTTGCGGATCGTAATTCACATCAAATTTATTTGGAACCAGAAGGCTTAACCAGTAATGAAGTGTATCCAAATGGAATTTCTACCAGTTTGCCGTTTGACGTGCAAATGGGCATTGTGAATTCTATGAAAGGTTTGGAAAAAGCTCGCATCATTAAACCAGGTTATGCCATTGAATATGATTATTTTGATCCACGTGACTTAAAACCAACGTTAGAAACTAAATCGATTTCGGGTTTATTCTTTGCAGGTCAAATTAACGGTACAACCGGTTATGAAGAAGCGGCGGCACAAGGCTTATTAGCGGGGATTAACGCAGGTCTTTACGTACAAGAAAAAGATGCATGGTATCCACGTCGCGATCAATCTTATACAGGCGTATTGGTGGATGACCTTTGTACGCTTGGTACCAAAGAACCGTATCGTGTATTCACTTCTCGTGCTGAATACCGTTTGTTATTACGTGAAGACAATGCAGACATTCGTTTAACGCCAATTGCCCATGAATTAGGTTTGATTGATGAGGCTCGCTGGGCGCGCTTTAATCAAAAAATGGAAAATATTGAACAAGAACGCCAACGGTTACGCAGCATTTGGCTGCATCCACGCTCTGAATATTTAGAAGAAGCGAATAAAGTGCTTGGCAGCCCACTTGTGCGTGAGGCCAGCGGTGAAGATTTATTGCGCCGTCCAGAAATGACCTACGATATTTTGACTTCTTTAACTCCATACAAACCGGCAATGGAAGACCGAGAAGCCGTAGAACAAGTGGAAATTGCTATTAAGTATCAAGGCTATATTGAGCATCAACAAGAAGAAATTGAAAAACAAAAACGCCACGAAAATACGGCAATTCCAGCTAACTTTGATTACAGCAAAGTGTCTGGTTTATCTAATGAAGTACGTGCGAAGTTAGAACAGCATCGTCCGGTTTCCATTGGCCAAGCAAGTCGAATTTCAGGCGTTACTCCTGCAGCAATTTCAATTATTCTGGTGAATTTGAAAAAACAAGGCATGCTAAAACGTGGGGAGTAAACTTCTCAGGTATTGAAAGCAAAAGTGCGGTGAATTTTCATCGCACTTTTTTATATTACAAATTAAAAAGATGTAATTAGTAGGCTAAATTTTTGCTGAAATAAAACACTAAGGATTTTAACCGCACTTTCAAGTAGAATGACGACAAACAGACAAGATAGATAGAAAAATGAAAGCAAAACTCGAAAATTTACTGGCTCAAGCAGAAATTCAATTAACCGATCTACAAAAAGATCAGCTGATTCAGTTGGTACAATTACTCCATAAATGGAACAAGGCTTATAATTTAACTTCTGTGCGTGATCCGCAAGAGATGTTAGTAAAACATATCTTAGATAGTATTGTTGTTAGTCCTTATTTACAAGGGGATCGTTTTATTGATGTGGGAACAGGTCCAGGCTTGCCAGGACTGCCTTTGGCCATTATTAACCCCACTAAGCAATTTGTCTTGTTAGATAGCTTAGGCAAGCGCATTAGCTTCATTCGAAATGCAGTACGTGAGTTAGGACTAACAAATGTAGAACCTGTTCTTAGTCGCGTTGAGGAATACCAACCTGAACAAAAATTCGACGGTGTATTAAGTCGTGCATTTGCTTCGTTAAAAGATATGACAGATTGGTGTCATCATTTGCCAAAACAAGATGGATATTTTTATGCTTTAAAAGGCATTTATCACGAAGATGAAGTTCAAGAATTAGATAAAAAATTCGAAGTAAAAGACGTGATAACTTTGCATGTACCAGAGCTTATAGGTGAGCGACATTTAATCGTTTTACGATAAAACACACTTTTTTTATGACTATTTTGTTAATTATTTTTTAAAAGTGTGATTTGTTTAACATTTTTTAGTGGTTTAAAAGTTGAAACTCTTTGTAGCACGGGTATAATTAGGTAGTTTTTGTATTTTAAAAAAATAAGATAATGTCTAAGGTTTTAACGCAGGCCAAAAATCGATATCAAAAAGCGATGATCATTGAATCAGTTTGTCTTGTTGTTTTTGGTTTGTTAGTTACGCTTTGGCAAGGTGAAAGTGCGGTAGATTTTAGTTTAGGATTTATCTGTGCTTTTGTGCCATTTTGTGCTTTTGCTTATATTGTTTTTTTTCGTAAACAAGATTTCTCAACAAAATTAACAGCATTTTATCGTGGTGAAGCATTGAAATTTATGCTGACGATTGTGCTTGTGGGTGTGTCCTTTAAATGGCTTTCTATCTCACATTTTATTTTGTTTTTTGTTGGTTTTTTTACGGCATTAGCGTTGAATAATTTTATTCCGTTTTTGTTAAATAAATCTTAAATTTTTTTCTTTTTTCTACAAAGGGTTGACTATGTCTGGACAAACGACTTCCGAATATATTGGCCACCATTTGACCTTCTTAAAAACAGGTGATGGTTTCTGGAACGTTCATGTTGATACGCTCTTTTTCTCGATCGTGTCTGCAGTGATTTTCCTGTTTATTTTTTCTCGCGTTGCAAAAAATGCAACGACAGGCGTACCGGGCAAAATGCAATGTTTGGTTGAAATTGTCGTAGGTTGGGTTGATGGCATTGTGAAAGAAAACTTTCATGGCCCGCGTAATGTGGTAGCACCAATTGCTTTAACCATTTTCTGCTGGGTATTCATTATGAATGCTATCGACTTAATTCCTGTTGATTTTCCTCCTCAACTTGCCAGCCTCTTTGGTATTCATTACTTAAGAGCCGTGCCAACAGCAGATATCAGCGCAACCTTAGGTATGTCGATCTGCGTATTCTTCCTTATTCTTTTCTATACAGTTAAATCAAAAGGTTTTAGTGGTTTAGCGAAAGAATATACACTTCATCCTTTTAATCATTGGGTGTTTATTCCAGTAAACTTTATTCTTGAAACCGTAACTTTATTAGCAAAACCTATTTCTCTTGCTTTCCGTCTATTCGGTAATATGTATGCAGGGGAATTAATCTTTGTTCTTATCGCTGTGATGTACTCTGCAAATGTGGCCATCGCGGCATTGGGAATTCCGTTACACCTTGCTTGGGCTATTTTCCATATTTTGATTATTACGTTACAAGCATTCATCTTTATGATGTTAACGGTCGTTTATTTAAGTATTGCTTATAACAAAGCAGATCATTAATCATTTTTTATTAACCGGCTCTAGGGCTAAACTTAACTTCTATTGGAGAACATTATGGAAACTGTAATTACAGCGACAATCATTGGTGCATCAATCCTTCTTGCATTTGCTGCATTAGGTACTGCAATCGGCTTTGCGATCTTAGGTGGTAAATTCTTAGAATCATCTGCTCGTCAACCTGAATTAGCATCTAGCCTACAAACTAAAATGTTTATCGTGGCAGGTCTTTTGGATGCGATTGCAATGATTGCTGTTGGTATTTCATTACTTTTCATTTTCGCAAACCCATTCATCGGTTTATTACACTAATCACCTTATTTGCTTATCAACGTAAAACAAGCATAGTAAGGAGGACGTTGTGAATTTAAATGCAACATTGATTGGTCAACTTATTGCGTTCGCACTTTTCGTGTGGTTCTGCATGAAGTTTGTTTGGCCACCAATTATTAATGCGATTGAAACACGTCAAAGCCAAATTGCGAACGCGTTAGCGTCAGCTGAAGCAGCGAAAAAAGAGCAAGCAGATACTAAAAATCTTGTGGAACAAGAACTTTTATCTGCAAAAGTACAAGCTCAAGATATTTTAGATGCTGCTAATAAACGTCGCAATGAAGTGTTAGACGAAGTGAAGGCAGAAGCCGAAGAACTGAAAGCAAAAATTATTGCTCAAGGTTATGCTGAAGTAGAAGCAGAACGTAAACGTGTTCAAGAAGAATTACGTGTTAAAGTGGCTTCATTAGCAGTGGCTGGTGCTGAGAAAATTGTGGGTCGTTCTATTGATGAAGCGGCAAACAATGACATTATTGATAAATTAGTTGCAGAGTTATAAGAGGCTTAGCTTATGTCAGAATTAACTACAATAGCTCGCCCTTATGCAAAAGCTGCATTCGACTTTGCCATTGAACAAAGTGCGGTCGAAAAATGGACTGAAATGTTAGGTTTTGCTGCTGCCGTAGCTGAAGATGAAACGGTAAAAGCTTACTTAAGTAGTTCTCTTTCTGCACAGAAATTAGCTAATACAGTAATTTCTATTTGTGGCGAACAATTGGATCAATATGGGCAAAATCTTATTCGGTTAATGGCTGAAAATAAGCGTTTGAGTGCGATTCCTACCGTGTTTGAAGAATTTAAACATTATGTAGAAGAACACCAAGCTATTGCAGAAGTTGAAGTAACTTCCGCACAACCATTGAATGCAACACAAATCGAAAAAATTGCAGCTGCAATGGAAAAGAGATTAGCTCGCAAAGTAAAATTAAATTGCAACGTAGATAGCTCACTGATTGCCGGTGTGGTTATTCGTACTGAAGACTTTGTGATTGACGGAAGTAGCCGTGGGCAACTTGCTCGTCTCGCAAATGAGTTGCAATTATAAGAGGAATACAAGATGCAACTAAATTCAACTGAAATTAGTGAATTGATTAAAAAACGCATCGCTCAATTCGACGTGGTGAGCGAAGCCCGTAATACAGGGACAATTGTTTCTGTAAGTGATGGGATTATTCGTGTTCACGGTTTAAGCGATGTGATGCAAGGCGAAATGATCGCCTTACCAGGCAACCGTTACGCAATGGCACTTAACCTTGAACGTGATTCTGTTGGTGCGGTAGTAATGGGTCCTTACGCAGACTTAGCGGAAGGTATGGAAGTACAATGTACTGGCCGTATTCTTGAAGTACCAGTTGGTCGTGGTTTATTAGGGCGTGTGGTAAACACACTTGGTCAACCAATCGATGGCAAAGGCGAAATTGAAAACGATGGTTTCTCTCCTGTTGAAGTTATTGCGCCAGGTGTTATCGATCGTAAATCTGTTGATCAACCAGTACAAACTGGTTATAAAGCGGTTGACTCAATGGTGCCAATCGGTCGTGGTCAACGTGAGTTAATCATCGGTGACCGTCAAACAGGTAAAACAGCATTAGCAATCGACGCAATCATCAACCAACGTGATTCAGGTATTAAATGTATCTATGTTGCGATCGGCCAAAAAGCTTCGACTATCGCAAACGTAGTACGTAAATTAGAAGAACATGGTGCGCTTGAAAATACTATCGTTGTTGCAGCGTCAGCGTCTGAATCAGCGGCATTACAATACCTTGCACCTTACTCAGGTTGTGCAATGGGTGAATATTTCCGTGATCGCGGTGAAGATGCGTTAATTGTTTATGATGACTTATCAAAACAAGCCGTTGCTTATCGTCAAATTTCATTATTATTACGTCGTCCACCAGGTCGTGAAGCATATCCAGGTGACGTATTCTACTTACACTCACGTTTACTTGAACGTGCAGCACGTGTAAATGAAGAATACGTAGAGAAATTTACTCAAGGCGCAGTAAAAGGAAAAACAGGTTCTTTAACCGCTCTTCCTATTATTGAAACTCAAGCGGGTGACGTTTCTGCATTCGTTCCAACCAACGTAATTTCGATTACCGATGGTCAGATTTTCTTAGAATCTAACTTATTTAATGCTGGTATTCGTCCTGCGGTAAACCCTGGTATTTCGGTATCTCGTGTGGGTGGTTCTGCACAAACTAAAGTAGTGAAAAAATTAGCTGGTGGTATCCGTACTGCATTGGCTCAATATCGTGAATTAGCGGCATTTGCTCAGTTCGCATCTGACCTTGATGATGCAACCCGTAAACAACTTTCTCACGGTGAAAAAGTCACTGAATTATTGAAACAAAAACAATATGTACCGCTTAGCGTAGCAGACCAATCTGTGTTGCTTTTCGCGGTTGAGTTTGGCTATTTAGAAGATGTGGAATTGCAAAAAATTGCAAATTTTGAAGCCGCACTTTTAGATTATGCTCGCCGTAACCACAGCGAGTTTATGGCTGAATTGACCAAAACCGGTAACTACAATGATGAAGTTAAAGCATCATTGAAAGCGATTTTGGATAACTTTAAAGCCAACAGCGCGTGGTAAAAGTAACGGAGAAATAAGATGGCAGGTGCAAAAGAGATAAAAACCAAAATTGCCAGTGTACAAAGTACACAAAAAATTACTAAGGCAATGGAAATGGTGGCAACCTCGAAAATGCGTAAAACGCAAGATCGTATGGCTGCTTCTCGTCCGTATTCTGAAACAATACGAAATGTTATCAGCCACGTCTCTAAAGCAACTGTTGGTTATAAACACCCATTTTTAATTCAACGCGAAGTAAAAAGAGTCGGGATCTTAGTGGTCTCGACTGACCGCGGAATGTGTGGCGGTTTGAACATTAACTTGTTTAAAACTGTGATGACAGAAATCAAACAATGGAAAGATAAAGGTGTTACTGTTGAATTGGGCTTAATTGGCTCAAAAGGTATCAGCTTTTTCCGCTCATTAGGATTACCTGTTCGTGCACAACTTTCCGGTTTGGGTGATAATCCGGCAATGGAAGATTTAATCGGGGTCGCAAACGACATGTTTGATGTCTATAAAGACGGCAAAGTAGATGCAGTTTATATTGCCTACAATAAATTCGTTAATACAATGGCACAAAAAACCGTTTATCAACAATTAATACCATTACCGGCATTAGAAACCGATAATTTAGAGCAAAGACAAAGCACCTGGGATTACCTTTACGAGCCAGAGCCAAAAGTCTTATTAGACAGTTTGCTTACTCGTTATTTGGAATCACAAGTGTATCAATCTGTGGTAGATAACCTTGCTTCCGAGCAAGCTGCTAGAATGGTAGCAATGAAAGCGGCAACTGATAATGCAGGTAATTTAATCAATGACTTGCGATTAGTTTACAATAAAGCTCGTCAAGCAAGTATTACAAATGAATTAAACGAAATCGTCGCCGGCGCGGCAGCGATTTAATAAAAGAGGAACGGTAATGTCAGCAGGAAAAATTGTACAAATCATCGGTGCGGTGATTGACGTTGAATTCCCACAAGATGCAGTACCAAAAGTTTACGATGCATTAAAAGTTGAATCAGGTTTAACCCTTGAAGTTCAACAACAATTAGGTGGCGGTGTAGTTCGCTGTATCGCATTAGGTACATCTGACGGCTTAAAACGTGGCTTAAAAGTAGAAAACACTGGTAACCCAATTCAAGTTCCAGTAGGTACAAAAACTTTAGGTCGTATCATGAACGTATTGGGTGAACCAATCGATGAGCAAGGTGATATTGGCGCGGAAGAAAATTGGGCTATCCATCGTCCAGCACCAAGCTATGAAGAACAATCTAACAGTACGGAATTACTAGAAACTGGTATCAAAGTTATCGACTTAATTTGTCCATTCGCAAAAGGTGGTAAAGTAGGTCTATTCGGTGGTGCGGGTGTAGGTAAAACCGTTAACATGATGGAATTAATCCGTAACATCGCGATCGAGCACTCAGGTTACTCCGTATTTGCGGGTGTAGGTGAACGTACTCGTGAAGGTAACGACTTCTATCATGAAATGAAAGATTCTAACGTATTAGATAAAGTATCATTAGTTTACGGACAAATGAATGAGCCACCAGGTAACCGTTTACGTGTTGCGTTAACCGGTTTAACTATGGCTGAAAAATTCCGTGATGAAGGTCGTGATGTATTATTCTTCGTGGATAATATCTATCGTTATACCCTTGCTGGTACTGAAGTATCTGCGTTATTAGGTCGTATGCCATCTGCGGTAGGTTACCAACCTACATTAGCAGAAGAAATGGGTGTACTACAAGAACGTATCACTTCAACCAAAACAGGTTCTATCACCTCTGTACAAGCGGTATACGTACCTGCGGATGACTTAACTGACCCATCTCCAGCAACAACGTTCGCGCACTTAGACTCAACAGTTGTATTAAGTCGTCAAATTGCGTCTTTAGGTATTTACCCTGCGGTTGACCCATTAGATTCAACCTCACGCCAATTAGACCCACTTGTTATCGGTCAAGAGCACTATGATGTAGCGCGCGGCGTACAAGGTATCTTACAACGTTATAAAGAATTGAAAGATATCATCGCAATTCTTGGTATGGACGAATTATCTGAAGAAGATAAATTAGTGGTAGCACGTGCACGTAAAATTGAACGTTTCTTATCACAACCGTTCTTCGTTGCTGAAGTATTCAACGGTACACCAGGTAAATACGTTTCTTTAAAAGAAACTATCCGCGGCTTTAAAGGTATTTTAGACGGCGAATACGACCATATTCCAGAACAAGCGTTCTACATGGTCGGTACAATCGACGAAGCGCTAGAAAAAGCCAAAAATATGTAATCGCTTCAAGTCATTTGAAGGAGAACAAAAATGGCGACATTTAACCTAATAATAGTCAGCGCAGAGCGAAAAATCTTTGAAGGTGCTGTGAAACAAATCCAAGCAACAGGTGTGGAAGGTGAACTTGGTATTTTACCAAACCACACCCCTTTAATGACGGCTATTAAGCCGGGGATTGTTAAATTCACCCTTGAAGATGGCAAAGAAGAAGTTATCTATGTTTCAGGCGGCTTCTTAGAAGTTCAACCTAAAGTAGTGACTGTGCTTGCCGATGTTGCAATTCGCGGTAGCGAGTTAGATGCAGATCGTATTCTTGAAGCAAAACGCAAAGCTGAAGAAAATATTGTGGCTCACATTTCTGATGTGGATTATGAGCTTCTTGTAGCGAAACTTTCTAGAGAGTTAGCGAAACTTCGTGCTTATGAGCTTACTGAAAAACTCGTTAAATCAAAACGATAAGTTTATGATAATAAAAAAGAGCGGTCATTTTGACCGCTCTTTTTATTTCTATCTATTTCTATCTTAAGAAATATCGATAAGCTTTACTTTCACTTACATCTTCATAAACATAGCCGAGTTGTGTTAAAGCTTGCTCAAATTCTGCGTTATCTTTTTCTTCTAATTGGAATGCTGCAAGGATATTACCGTAATCGGCACCATGCGCACGATAGTGGAACAATGAAATATTCCAACGTTTACCTAATATTTCTAAGAATTTCAGTAGAGCCCCTTTTTGTTCTGGGAATTCAAAGCTATAAAGTCGCTCATTACGGTTTGAAACGCGTCCGCCCATCAAGTAACGAATGTGTGTTTTAGCAATGTCGTCATCAGACATATCTTCAACATCAAAACCGTTTTTCGTTAAATCAGCAATAATGTCTGCTTTTTCTGCTTCATTAGTCGTTCGCACACCAACAAAAATGCAAGCTTTTTGGTTATCTGCATAACGATAACTAAATTCTGTTACTGCACGATTACCGATGACATGGGCAAATTTTAAGAAACTGCCAGGTTGTTCAGGCATAGTTACAGCCAATAAAGCTTCACGGTTTTCACCAATTTCGCAACGCTCTGAAACATAACGTAATGTATGGAAGTTTAGGTTAGCACCAGATAAAATCGCTGCCATGTTTTTGCCTTGAATATTGTGCTGTTTGACGTATTTTTTCAGACCGGCTAAACCTAATGCACCAGATGGTTCTGATACCGCACGCACATTTTCGAATAAATCTTTCATTGCGGCACAAACTTCATCGCTATCCACCAACACCATTCCATCTAAATATTTCTGGCATAAACGGAATGTCTCATCACCAATGCGTTTTACTGCTACACCGTCAGCAAATAGAGCAACGTGAGCTAAATCTGTAGGTTCACCTTTTTCTAAAGCGGCATTCAAACAGGCTGAATCTTTGGACTCGACACCGATCACTTTAATTTCCGGCATAAATTGTTTGAGTAAAATGGCTACGCCAGCCGCAAGGCCACCACCACCAACTTGCACAAAGACATAATCCAAATCAGCCACTTGTTGCAGCATTTCCATTGCCAACGTGCCTTGACCCGCGATCACCAATGGATGATCAAACGGCGGAATAAATGTCATATGTTTAGATTTTGAAAGCTCAATAGCTTTGGCTTTGGCTTCATCAAAATTAGCTCCGTGTAGCAACACTTCGCCACCAAATCCACGGACAGCATCCACTTTAATGCTTGGTGTGTTTTGTGGCATAATGATCAATGCTTTTAGCCCGAGTTGTTTCGCTGATAATGCTACGCCTTGCGCATGATTGCCCGCAGAAGCAGCAATAACACCAGCCTGTTTTTGTTCATCAGAAAGGCTAGAAATCATTGCATAAGCACCACGCAGCTTAAAGCTATTTACTGGCTGGCGGTCTTCACGTTTAATCCAAATATTATTATGCAGACGGTCAGATAATTTCCCCATTTTTTGTAGCGGGGTTACAGTAGCGGCTTCATATACTCTAGAGCCAAGTTTAACAATCGCGTTAACATAATCCGATTGAGAGGGTTGAGGATTGGTAAGTAAATTTTTCATGATACTTAATTTGTTATGATGAAGTGCGGTTAATTTTTTCTTTATTTTTATCCTCCTCTCTTTTATGAGAGGAGGAGCGATTAGAGATTATTTTAATAGACTCTTATCACGCACAGCCCCTTTATCCGCAGAAGTAGCGAAGTGACCAAATACTTTTAATGCAAAGGATACTTCACGTTCACGGTGAGCAGGTTGCCAGCCTTTAGCATCTTGCTCGGTACGGCGTTTTGCTAATTCTTCATCGCTGATTTTAAGGTTAATCGAGCGATTTGGAATGTCGATTTCGATAATATCGTCATCATGTACTAAACCGATGGCACCGCCAGAAGCCGCTTCAGGCGAGGCATGACCAATAGATAATCCAGAGGTACCACCAGAGAAACGACCATCTGTCAATAAAGCACATTTTTTACCTAAGCCCATAGATTTTAAGTAGCTGGTTGGATACAACATTTCTTGCATACCCGGGCCGCCTTTTGGACCTTCGTAACGGATAATCACAACGTGACCTTCTTTGACTTTACCACCTAAAATACCAGATACAGCATCTTCTTGGCTTTCAAATACGATTGCGCGGCCAGTAAATTTCCAGATCGATTCATCCACACCCGCCGTTTTTACGATACAACCGTCTTTAGCGATGTTACCGAATAATACGGCTAAGCCACCTTCTTGAGAAATTGCATTTTCTTTGTTACGGATACAACCGCTTACACGGTCATCATCTACGCTATCCCAACGGCAATCTTGTGAGAAGGCTTGCGTGGTACGAATACCTGCAGGACCTGCGCGGAAGAATTTGTGTAATTCTTCGTCTTTGTTACGAATGATATCGTATTGATTTAATTGTTCTTCTAGTGTTGTTCCTAACACAGTTTTGGTGTTACGGTGGATTAATCCTGCGCGATCTAATTCACCCAATAAGCCCATAATGCCACCTGCACGGTGCACATCTTCCATATGGTATTTATTGGTGTTTGGTGCGATTTTGCTTAAGCAAGGCACAACGCGTGATAAGCGGTCAATATCCGCCATTTTGAAATCAACGCCAGCTTCTTGAGCAGCCGCTAATAAGTGTAAAACGGTATTACTTGAACCACCCATTGCAATATCTAAACTCATGGCATTTTCAAAGGCCTCAAAGGTGCCAATTGAACGAGGTAATACGCTTTCATCATCTTGTTCATAATAGCGTTTGCAAAGTTCAACAATTTGACGACCAGCTTTTAAGAATAATTCTTTGCGGTCAGCATGGGTCGCTAACATCGAGCCATTGCCCGGTAAAGATAAACCTAACGCTTCCGTTAAGCAGTTCATTGAGTTAGCGGTAAACATCCCTGAGCAAGAACCACAAGTTGGGCAAGCACTGCGCTCAATCGCATCAATACGCTCATCACTTACATTCGGATCTGCCGCTTCAATCATCGCATCGACTAAGTCTAAGCGAATAAGCTGATCAGATAATTTTGTTTTACCCGCTTCCATTGGGCCGCCTGAAACGAAGATAGTTGGAATGTTCAAACGCATGGCTGCCATCAACATTCCTGGGGTGATTTTGTCACAGTTGGAAATACACACCATCGCATCAGCACAGTGAGCATTAACCATATATTCCACGCTATCAGCGATTAAATCACGGCTTGGTAAGGAATAAAGCATCCCGCCGTGGCCCATCGCGATACCGTCATCTACTGCGATAGTATTGAATTCTTTTGCCACACCGCCGGCTTTTTCAATTTCAGCTGCAACCAATTGTCCCATATCTTTTAAATGAACATGCCCTGGTACAAATTGAGTGAACGAGTTCACCACCGCAATAATCGGTTTACCAAAGTCATTTTCTTTCATCCCTGTTGCACGCCATAAGGCACGTGCACCTGCCATATTACGACCCTGAGTACTAGTCGCTGAACGTAGTTTTGGCATAAATAATCTCTCCAAGTTTTAAATAGAATTACATTTATATCTTTCCCAGTCAGGCTTATATATTTCATAAGTTCTAATCCTAAATGGATGGTTATTGTCGATCTTTCCAAAATTTTAAAAAAAATCAAATTTTTCTTTAAATCCTTCAGGTATATCTAATTTGTTTTTATCAATACTAATTTCATCATTATTTTTTTTTTTTTTGCTAATATAGATAAATGATTTGCCCGAAAGTCTATCTATTTCTTTTGATTGGGTAAGGTTTTGACATCTCCCATTATTTTTATCAAATGTTAATAAATCAAAATATTTTGAAATTAAATAAACCTTTGTTTTAAGCAAGGAAATTTTAGTCTCTGGCTCCTGATAAGATAGATACGAGAAACTTTCATTTTTTATAATTTGTGTAGGAAATAGACTTATGTATAAGCTATAAAGAGCAAACAAAGAAATAAATGGATAAAAGACGTTCATTAGCTTAATGGTCATTTCTTCACAGCTCTCTTTTATTCCTAATTTATATCTATCATATAATACTGGTAATAGGTCAAGGCCACAGAATAGAGCCTGAATTGAAAAGATAATCCCTAAAAAATATAAAACGTATTCATAGATAAGTAGTATAGTTAGGGCTTTTTGGGTTTTTGGAAATAACTCTGGTTCATAACCTAATACTTCTTGTATTAGGTTATCTGAACTAGATGTAAGAGCAAAATAAGAAATAAAAAATACTGCAACTGCGGAACCGTATAAGGTCGCCCACATAAATCTGTTTTCTTTATAATAAATAGATAATATTTCAAACACTACTACAACCAATGTCCCTATAAACAAATAAATAGGCTCATTATTAAAAAAGCCGCCAAGTATTATCATAAGCCCTAACGCTTGGGTAATACATCGTAAATATTTATCCATTAGTTTAATACTCTATCTATATTGAAGATATCAGGCAACTTCTCCAACTGACTCACCAACAACACCAAAGTGCGGTCGGATTTTACAGTGAATTTTAACCGCACTTTGTCGTCAATCAGTGCCATTTCCATTTTTGTCACGGTGAAGCCGCGGTGGCGGATCACACGCAAAATGCGTTCCAGTACTTCGGGGCGGTGTTGAGCGATCAAGTCAAAAGTATATTGGTTCATCTTAAATTTCCTCCAGCATATCCGTGTTGCATGCACCCGGCGGCACTAATGGCCATACACATTCTTCAGGTGGAATGCATACTTGCAATAAATAGGCAGTTTCACTATTTAATAAACGATTAAGTGCCGCATCTACATCATCAGCGCGCTCAATGCGTTCAGCTGGAATATCAAAGGCTTTCGCTAACATCACGAAATCAGGGTTATCTTCTAGAATGGTTTCTGAACGGCGTTTATTCCAGAAAAGGTCTTGCCATTGACGCACCATACCAAGACGTTGGTTATCTAACAGCAAAATTTTTACTGGCAATTTACCGCGTTTGATTGAACCTAATTCTTGGATATTCATCATCAATGAACCATCGCCTGTTACCAAAATCACTTCATCATGAGGACGTGCTTTTTTCGCACCTACCGCTGCAGGTAAACCAAATCCCATGGTGCCGAAGCCCGCAGAGGTAATATAGTTTTCTGGTGCGAAATGGCGCATATGTTGCGCAGACCACATTTGGTGTTGGCCCACATCAGTACAAATCACGGCATTTTGAGGTTTACGCTGTGAAAGTGTGTTGAGCAATGACCAAGGGTCAATAGGTCGGTTGCCTGCATTGTCGATATAAGTGAAGTCGAGTTTGGCTTTCAGCGCTTGAATATGCGCACGCCAATCATCAATCGCAAGCGGGATACTTAAAGCCTCTAAAGCTTGAATTAAATCACCTTGAAGGGCAACATTTGCCACACGGAGTTTGTTGATTTCTGCCGCATCAATATCACAATGAATGACTTTAGCTTGTGGCGCAAAACTGTCTAATTTACCTGTCACGCGGTCGTCAAAACGTGCACCGCACACTAACAATAAATCACATTCGTGCACGGCAATGTTTGCTGGTCTTGTGCCGTGCATACCAATCATGCCCATATAAACGGGATCTGTCGGGTCAATTGAGCCTAAACCTTTTAATGTCGAAACAGACGGCATTTTGGTAATTTGTAGGAATTTTCTGACCGCTTGTGTTGCGTTTGCCATACCTACGCCACCACCAACATAAAGCACGGGTTTTTTCGCTTGAGACAATAACGCTTTTGCTTCCGCTAATTTTAATTCTGAAAGTACGGTCGGTTTTACGACAGGTTTTACAATGGGTTTGATATGTTCTGGTACATCGCCAACTTGGATGTTACGAGGCACATCAATTAACACAGGGCCAGGTCTGCCAGTTTGTGCAATTTGGAAAGCAGAGGCAATAATTTCGGGGAGTTCTTCAATGGATTGCACAATGTAGCTGTGTTTGGTGCAAGCAAGAGATAAACCTAAAACATCGGCTTCTTGGAAAGCATCGGTACCGATAAGAGGGGCAGCCACTTGACCAGTAAATGCCACGATTGGCACAGAATCAGCAAAGGCATCGCCTAAACCGGTAATTAAATTGGTTGCACCCGGACCAGAGGTTGCCACACAAACGCCGACTTTGCCTGTAGAGCGCGCATAACCAATCGCGGCTATTGCAGCACCTTGTTCATTACGACAAAGGAGATGGTCAAGACCTGAGTCATAGATGGCATCATAGGTTGGCATGATTGCCCCGCCTGGGTAGCCGAAAAGATCGGTTACGCCATGCGCTTTTAAACATTGGATAATGAGTTGTGCGCCTGTCATGTTGCTTCCCGTTTTTATGATTATTGAATAATTTTATAAACACTGAAGTTCAGCATTGTAGCGGAATTTTTCGCCTTTGGTTAGGTTTTCGCGAAAAAACCAATGAAAAAAACACGATAACAAACATTATCGTGTTTTTGAATGAAAAGTGCGGTCAGAAAACATGATGTTTTCTTTGCATAAAATTAGAAGCCTGCTTGTTTTTCTAATTGTTCCACAAGTGCATCGTCTAAGCCTAACGCTTTTGCTAAGTCTGCTAAGAAAATGATTTCTTTGCGAGATAAATCTTTGCTTACTAAACGAGCCGCTAAGTACACATTGCTTGCAAGTGCAGTATCGTTACCTACAAGACGTGCAATTTCATTGATAGAAATTGGATTTTGGATTTCTTGTGCAAGCCATTGTGCTAATTCAGGGTTGTTACCTGCTTCGTTTGCAATAGTTTGTTTTTCATCTTCAGTAATTTCACCATCTGCTGCCGCTGCGGCGATCATGGTGCGTAAAATTAATTCACCCGCATCAACATGGCTTGATGAATTTAATACATCAAACGCATTTTCTGAGATGTTTGGTTGGCTGCTTTGTTGGGATTTTTGATAGTTTTGGTAAGCTTGATAAGCAAGGTTACCTAAAACGGCAAGTGAGCCTAATTTTGCTAAGCTTGCACCACCGCTACGGCCTAAAATCATCGATAAGATACCGCCTAACGCTGCACCACCACCTACTTTTGTAATAGAGTCGATAGTTTGGTTGCCGGTTTCAAGTTTGCTTGCAGAGTTTTTAGCGACATTTAAAACTTGATTTAAAATGCTGTTGATATCCATAAATGTTTCCTTTTGGTTGTTAATAGAGATTAAATTTGGCCTTTAGACAGTAAATTTTAAAAAAAATTCACTATTTTTAACCGCTCTTTTAACCAAGTCCTTGACTCGGTTTTAGAATTCATTATATTGAAATCTTTCTTCATTAAAAAGGAACTTAGTATGACGCAGTCAAACGCAAAGCGTGAGACCTTCTCTGGTCGGAAAGCATTTATTATGGCGGCAATTGGATCCGCTGTTGGTTTAGGAAACATTTGGCGTTTCCCTTACACCACTTATGAAAACGGGGGCGGTGCATTTATTATCCCTTATCTTATTGCACTTTTAACCGCCGGTATTCCATTGCTTTTCTTAGATTACGCAATCGGTCATCGCCATCGTGGTGGTGCACCACTTTCTTATCGTCGTTTTAACCCGCACTTTGAAGTGTTTGGTTGGTGGCAGGTGATGGTGAACGTCATCATTGGGCTTTACTACGCAGTAGTATTAGGTTGGGCGGCAAGCTACACCTACTTCTCACTTAATTCTGCCTGGGGAGATAAACCAATTGATTTCTTCCTACACGAATTCTTAAAAATGGGCGATATCGCTAATGGTGTGAGCTTTGAGTTTGTTGGCATGGTGACAGGCCCGTTAATCGCAGTATGGTTAGTCGCATTAGGCGTACTTTCTTTAGGTATTAAAAAAGGGATTTCTAAATCTTCAGACATCTTAATGCCTGTTTTAGTGGTGATGTTTGTGGCGTTGGTTGTTTATTCTTTATTTCTACCGGGTGCAGAAAAAGGCTTGAATGCGTTATTTACACCAGATTGGTCAAAATTGTCTAACCCAAGTGTGTGGATTGCGGCTTACGGTCAAATCTTCTTCTCTCTTTCTATTTGTTTCGGGATTATGATCACTTATGCGTCTTACCTGAAAAAAGATTCTGATTTAACAGGAAGTGGTTTAGTTGTTGGCTTTGCAAACTCAAGCTTTGAAGTACTTGCAGGTATCGGTGTATTTGCGGCATTAGGCTTTATTGCCGCTGCACAAGGTGTGGAAGTGAGTGAAGTGGCAAAAGGCGGTATTGGTTTAGCTTTCTTTGCATTCCCAACCATCATTAATAAAGCACCATTTGGTGAAGTGTTAGGGGTATTGTTCTTCGGTTCATTAACCTTCGCGGCATTAACTTCATTTATCTCTGTTATTGAAGTAATCATTTCAGCGATTCAAGATAAACTCCGTTTACGTCGAGCAAAAGCGACCTTTATTGTGGGTTTACCAATGATGGTGGTTTCAGTGATTTTATTCGGTACCACAACCGGTCTACCAATGCTTGATGTGTTGGATAAATTCGTAAACTACTTTGGTATTGTAGCGGTAGCATTTGTTTCATTAATTGTGATTGTAGCAAATGAAAAACTTGGCTTATTAGGTAAGCACTTAAATGAAAGCTCTTCATTCAAAGTCGGTTTCCTATGGCGTTTATGCATTGTAATCACCACGGGTATTCTTGCCTTTATGTTATTGAGTGAAGGTGCGAAGGTATTTACAGAAGGTTATGAAGGTTATCCAAGTTGGTTCGTAAATACCTTTGGTTGGGGTATGGCAATTTTGCTTGTAGTCGTTTCGTTCATTCTTTCTCGCTTAAAATGGAAAAATGAAGAGAACCTCAATCTTGAAGAAAAAGGAGAATAAAGATGACAGGTATTGCACTTACAATGATGATTGTGTCGCTTTTGATTATTTGGGGCGGCTTGATCTTTGCTTTAATTAGACTTCCAAAAGAAGAAAAATAAGGTCAAAATTGACCGCACTTTGATATAAGTAGGGCGTGCTCAGCACGCCCTTTTTTGTTATTTCGATAAATCGATTTGATATACCGCAAAGCCAACTTCATCAGTGCCGACTTTCTTCATTGGGTATTGTGCATTGTCTTGAATAAATTTCGCTGCTTGTTCGCTTGGCGAGGTTTCAAAACGCACGTCTAATTTATCGTTATCTTTAATCGGTGCAAAACGCCAGTTTTTATCCGCACTTGGGTTTACATGGCCATGTTTTTCGCTTTCTGCTTTGATGTAATCCGCAAGGATTTGGCGGTTTTCATCAGGAGAAGCGTAAACAATGTGTGCATCGCCTGTACCTGGGAATTTATTACCGTAAGCGCGATAGTTGTTAGTCGCAATTAAGAATTCTGCTTTTGGATTAACTGGTTTACCTTGGTAAGTTAAATTTACCACACGGTGTGAGTTAGGGTTAATCAATTTACATTCGCCGTCATAACGCGCTGGTTGAGTCAGGTCGAATTCATAATTTACGCCGTCAATCACATCGTAGTTATAAGTACGGAAACCTTCCCAATCAAGTAAAGATTGAGGTTTGTCGCTTGCAGGGTCGATTTGTTTAAACATGCCTGCGCTACATTCTAACCATTCTTTCAATTCTTCACCGGTTGCTTTTACCACAACTAAGGTATTTGGATAGAGGTATAAGTCTGCTGCGTTACGGAAGGTTAATTCACCTTTGTTAACTTCAGTATAGCCTGTTGGGTCATTTTTACGTCCGCCCGCTTTAAATGGTGCGCCTGCACTTAAAATTGGTAAGCCTGCCATTGCTGCAACACTTGGAGCCACTTTTTCAACATAAGCCTTTTGTGCTTGGTTCACAATTTGAATCGTTGGGTCATCTTGCACTAACGCTAAGTAGCTATACATGTTATCGGTCGCTTTACCGATTGGCTGAGCCACGAATTCACGGGTGGCTTCATGCACAGGTTTTAAAAGTGCGGTCAATTCTGCATCATTTTCTGTGGTCGCTTTTTTGTTTTCTGCATCGTAAATTGGGCGAAGTGCTGCTTTACCATCAGCCACTAACCATTTGCCGTTGTGTTGAGCAAGGGTTAGGTCGATCACACTGATGTTATTTGCCCAGTAGCCTGCCATACTTTCAGGCACGCCTTTCACGGTACCTTTAGCAATATCTGCATTTGGTGATTTCGCGAACTCTTTGTTCGGGAATAAACGGTGGGAGTGACCGAAAACAATCGCATCAATGTGTGGTACATCAGCAAGATAGAATGCTGAGTTTTCTGCACCTTCTTGATATGGCTCGTCAGATGGGCCTGTATGCGCAAGTGCCACAATAATATCTGCACCTTTTTGTTTCATTTCTGGCACATATTTTTGTGCAGTTTTCACGATATCGCGAGTTTCAACTTTGCCTTGTAAGTTCGCTTTATCCCACACCATAATTTGTGGTGGTACAAAACCGATATAACCGATGTTTAGTTTATGTGTTTTACCTTGGCTATCCACCACTTCTTTGGTTTGAATCACATAAGGCGTGAAATATGGCTCTTCGGTACCGACTTTTACTACGTTAGCATTGATGATTGGGAATTTCGCTTGTTTAATCGCATCGGCTAAATAATCTAAGCCATAGTTAAACTCATGGTTACCTAATGTCCCTACTTCATAGTGCATTGCATTTAAGCAATCTACAGCTGGGTTTGGTTTGCCTTCTTTGTAACCTTTAGCTGCTTGATAGTCAGCGATTGGGTTACCTTGGATTAAGTCACCGTTATCAACTAAAACGCTGTTTTTCACCTCTTGACGAGCTTGACGAATCAAGCTTGCTGCACGAGTAAAACCGAATTTCTCAGTCGGTGCATCTTTGTAGTAATCGAAGTCAGTTAAAAAACTGTGAATATCGGTTGTTGCCACAATACGTAAATCGACTTGTGTGTCGCTTTTCGCAAAAGCAAAACGGCTAGCACTTAACGCTAAAATGCTGCTTGCGCCAAGTTGGATGAAATCTCTTCTGTTGATCATATGAGCTCCTGTTGTATAAGAATCGGCAAGATTTTAAAGCTCTTTTATATATAAAGAAAGCGCAATATAAAGTTATGAAATGAAGTGTGATATGCATCACAAAATAAGGGATTGAATTTGGTTGCAAAACTTCACGTTTGGGACAAAAATAGGGTATCCAATCCGCTAAAAATCACTTCATTCACAGTAAGGTAGCCATTTATTGATGGCATCCGATAAGGAGATCGCTATGGCTTTTAATCTTAAAAATAGACATCTATTGAGTCTTGTTCATCATTCAGAACGCGAAATTAATTATTTGTTAGATTTATCCCGTGATTTGAAACGAGCTAAATATGCAGGGACAGAGCAGCAACAACTTAAAGGTAAAAATATTGCACTCATTTTTGAAAAGACATCAACTCGTACTCGTTGTGCTTTTGAAGTGGCTGCTTATGACCAAGGTGCTCGAGTAACTTATATCGATCCAAACTCCTCTCAAATTGGACATAAAGAAAGTATGAAAGATACGGCTCGAGTTCTTGGGAGAATGTATGATGCGATTGAATATCGGGGATTTAAACAAAGTACCGTACAAGAACTTGCGGATTATGCAGGTGTGCCGGTGTTTAATGGTTTAACGGATGAGTTTCATCCTACACAAATGCTCGCGGATGTTCTCACGATGATTGAACATTGTGACAAGCCACTTCGTCAAATTAGTTATGTGTATATTGGTGATGCACGTAATAACATGGGGAATTCTCTTTTACTGATTGGATCAAAATTAGGGATGGATGTGCGTATTTGTGGTCCTAAAGCCCTATTACCAGAAGCCGGTTTTATTGAAATGTGTAAAGGTTTTGCCAAAGAAAGTGGTGCGCGGATTACTGTAACAGAAGATATCGACAAAGCCGTAAGAGGCGTTGATTTTGTGCATACCGATGTCTGGGTTTCAATGGGCGAGCCATTAGAAGCTTGGGGAGAACGTATTAAGTTATTGCTTCGTTATCAAGTAACGCCAGAACTCATGAAGCATACGGGTAATCCAAAAGTAAAATTCATGCACTGTTTACCTGCATTCCATAATAGCGAAACTAAAGTGGGTCGCCAAATTGCAGAAAAATACCCTGAATTAGCAAATGGCATTGAAGTGACTGAAGACGTATTTGAGTCTCCGATGAATATTGCGTTTGAGCAAGCTGAAAACCGGATGCATACGATTAAAGCGGTAATAGTTTCAAGTTTAGCTTAGTATTGAAAATTAGATAAAATGTGTACCGTTTTTTAATTCTAAATTTTGAATGAATTCTTAAGTTGTTCGTTGTGATTTTTTATTATTTATGTGAAATTTTATGTTGTTTTTTGATTATGATCACATTTTTCAAAAAATATTATTGACATAATATTTACACAAGCAGAGAATGTACCAAAGAAAGGTTAGTTTAGATAGAAAGAGGGACTTTTTCTATGCTACTTCGTACATATATACACAGATATGTCCATACGAAAGTATTGAGACTTTTACGGTTTAATCCGATAAAAGGTCGTTCTTTGATGGCGCACATCCGTCGTACACGCCATATTATGATGCCATCGCATCGCTCTTGCTTCTCATATTCAGTATTTGCTTCTCAAAACAAACCATCCAACACGGCTCTCTAAACAGAGTTGTTCTCTCTGTTTAGAGAGTATCCACAGATTAATTTCTGAATATTTTTGTATTGCCTAGAACAGGTAAGAAATATTTTGTGAAATTAACTTAATCTTATTTAATTTAAAATAAATAAATTCTTACTTTAGTTTTTGTTATTAAAATCTAGAGAGGGTTGTTTTATTCTAAATAAATCTATTGCGTTATTAAAATTAATAATGCAGGGTAACTTTACGTCAAAAATAAATAAAGGAGTTCATTATGCCAAACTTAAAAATTGCATATAGCCCAAAAGTTGAACAATATTTCTCTACAAATAGAGAATTAGTTGAGATTGCCAAAACAGACTTTACAGATGTTGCGGCTATTGTGTTAAGTTCAGGTGATGTAGGAGAATACCTCGGTCGAATTCAAGCAACAAAATTTGGTGTTCCAGTGTTCGTTGTTCAAACTGAAGAACAACAAGTGGATCCAAAATTCTATGATTCTATTTACCATATCCAAGATTTAAACGGTTATGACATCAAACTTTATAGCCGCCAAATCGAAACTGCAGCAAAACTTTATGAAGAAAAAATGTTACCTCCATTCTTCAAAATGTTAAGTGAATATGTGGAAATGGGTAATATCGCTTTCGACTGTCCAGGACACCAAGGTGGTCAATACTACCGTAAACACCCTGCAGGTCGTTTCCTTTACGATTTCTTTGGTGAAAATATTTTCCGTTCTGATATTTGTAATGCGGACGTAAAATTAGGTGACTTGTTAATTCATGAAGGTGCAGCTTGTGATGCACAAAAATATGCCGCTCAAGTATTTAATGCAGATAAAACTTACTTCGTATTAAATGGTACTTCATCTGCAAACAAAGTAGCATTAAACGCAGTGCTTTCTCCAGGCGATTTAGTGTTATTTGACCGTAACAACCACAAATCAAACCATCACGGTGCGTTAATTCAAGCAGGTGCAACGCCAATTTATTTGGAAACTGCACGTAACCCATTTGGTTTCATCGGTGGTATTGATAGTCACTGTTTTGAAGAAGATTACTTAAAATCATTAATCAAAGAAGTAGCACCTGAAAAATTAAATCAAAAACGTCCATTCCGTTTAGCGGTTATCCAATTAGGTACTTATGACGGTACGATTTATAACGCTCGCCAGGTTGTGGATAAAATCGGTCACCTTTGTGATTACATCTTATTCGACTCTGCATGGGTAGGTTATGAACAATTCATTCCAATGATGAAAGATTGCTCTCCATTATTGCTTGAATTAAATGAAAATGACCCTGGTATTTTAGTGACACAATCTGTTCACAAACAACAAGCTGGTTTCTCACAAGCTTCACAAATCCATAAAAAAGATAAACATATCAAAGGTCAAGATCGTTATGTAAACCATAAACGTTTCAATAACGCCTTCATGTTACATGCTTCAACCAGTCCGTTCTATCCATTGTTTGCAACATTAGATGTGAACGCGAAAATCCAAGGTAGTGAAGCAGGTCTTCGCTTATGGCATGAATGTGTGAAAGTGGGTATCGAAGCACGTAAATTAGTGTTGAATCATTGTGACTTAATCCGTCCATTCATCCCTACCACAGTAAAAGGTAAAAAATGGCAAGATTATGACACAGAAGAAATCGCAACTAACCTCGAGTTCTTCAAATTCCACCCAACTGATACATGGCATAAATTTGAAGGCTATGCAGATGAACAATACTTCGTTGACCCATGTAAATTCTTGCTTACCACTCCAGGTATCAGCTTAGAAAATGGTGAATATGAAGACTTTGGTATTCCAGCAACCATTCTTGCAAACTACTTACGTGAAAACGGTATTATTCCGGAAAAATGTGACTTGAACTCTATCTTATTCTTGCTCACTCCGGCAGAAACTCTCACCAAAATGCAAACATTGGTAGCTCAAATTGCCTTGTTCGAAAAACACATTAAACAAAACTCTTTATTAAAAGATGTATTGCCAACTGTGTACAAAAACAACGAAGACCGCTACAAAGGTTACACAATCCGTCAATTATGCCAAGAAATGCATGACCTTTATGTAAGCCGCAATGTAAAACAACTTCAAAAAGACCTATTCCGCAAAGCAACATTACCGGAATATGCATTAAATCCACACGATGCGAATATTGAATTCGTTCGTAACAAAGTTGAACTTGTTGCATTAACTGACATTGTTGGTCGCGTAGCTGCGGAAGGTGCATTACCTTATCCTCCAGGTGTGTTATGTGTGGTTCCAGGGGAAAGATGGAGTCCGACTGCACAAAAATACTTCCTCGCATTAGAAGAAGGTATCAACACATTACCTGGTTTCGCACCTGAAATCCAAGGGGTTTACTTACAAAAAGACCCTGATGGACGTACTCGTGCATATGGCTATGTTTTAACTGACTATTAATAAAGTGTGGTTATGAGGTTTTCCCTCATAACCCTCTCAGCACAAACAAAAAAAGTGCGGTTAAAAACATCTGATTTTTTGACCGCACTTTAAGGAGTATAAATTATGAGTGCTAAAAGTAATAAAATTGGTGTGGTTCAACTCACCATTCTGACTATGGTTAATATGATGGGTTCAGGTATCATTATGTTACCGACCAAATTAGCCGAAATTGGGACTATTTCTATCGTTTCTTGGCTTGTAACCGCAGTTGGTTCAACAGCCTTAGCTTATGCATTCGCACAATGCGGTATGTTTAGTAGAAAATCTGGTGGTATGGGTGGCTATGCTGAATACTCTTTCGGTAAAGCGGGTAACTTCATGGCAAACTATACTTATGGTGTGTCGTTAGTTATTGCGAATACTGCGATTGCGATTTCTGCTGTTGGTTATGGTTCAGAGTTCCTCGGTGCAACCCTTTCTCCACTTTCTATCGCATTATGGACGATCTTCACTCTTTGGCTTGCGACTGTTCTTAACTTCGGTGGCGCAAGAATTACGGGTAACATCAGTTCATTCACCATTTGGGGTGTAATTATTCCTGTGGTGGGTATTTCAATCATCGGTTGGAAATGGTTTGATGGTTCAATGTATGTAAATTCTTGGAACCCACACAATGTGCCTACTTTTGAAGCGATCGGTGTATCTATTTCAATGACATTATGGGCATTCTTAGGGTTAGAGTCTGCTTGTGCGAACTCTGATGCGGTTGAAAATCCAGAGAAAAACGTACCAATTGCGGTACTTGGTGGTACTTTAGGTGCGGCAGTAATTTATATCGTTTCAACTAACGTGATCGCAGGTATTGTTCCTAACCTTGAACTTGCTAACTCAACTGCACCGTTCGGTTTAGCCTTTGCTCATATGTTTGATGAAACAATCGGTAAAGTCATCATGGGCTTAATGGTGATGTCTTGTTTCGGTTCATTATTAGGTTGGCAGTTCACTATTGCTCAAGTATTCAAATCTTCAGCGGAAGAAGGTTATTTCCCAGCATTCTTCAAAAAAGTTACTAGCAAAGATGCACCAATCGTTGGTATGGTAACTATCACTGCGTTACAAACATTACTATCATTAATGACAATCAGCCCATCATTAAATAAACAATTCAATGTGCTGGTGGACCTCGCGGTAGTAACAAACGTTATTCCATACTTGCTCTCAATGGCTGCACTTGACGTATTGCTGAAAACTGAAAATGCTCCTCAACAAAAACACAAAAAAACTGTTCTTGTTGCCTTTATTGGTTCAGTCTATAGTATCTATGCGCTTTATGCTGCAGGTGAACAAGCGATGTTATACGGTTCAATTGTGACCTTTATCGGTTGGACATTGTATGGTTTTGTTTCTTACAAATTTGACCTTAAAAAATCTCAAGCTTAATTAAAAAAGAAAAGCCTACATCTTCATGTAGGCTCTTTCGAGTAGTAATAAGCTTAAAGTATAAAAGAGCGGTTGAAAATTTAATTGTTTTCAACCGCTCTTTTTATTTAGGACAACACTCTCAACAAAACAGGCTGAAATTCCGTTTGTTGGCCGAGTTTTAGGGTGTAACGTTTAACCATCACAAAGGAAAGTGCGGTCAACATAAAGATTAAAATCGCACGGATGATCTCATTTTCACTGATATAGCTAGAAAGCAATGTTGCAACCAATAGAGTGAAAAGCGGCACGATATACATTAACAATGCAGAAAATAACATGGATTTTTCTTCTAGACCGATTTCTACCATTTGGCCTGCACGGAGTGGCGTGATGGTTTCTAGCGTGAAGATATGTTCGCCTCGTTTTCCGTTAAGCTCAGAAAGGGAAGCTGTTCCACAGGCTTCTCTAGCTGAACAAGCTCCACAGGCGCTTTGTGATTGACATTTCACTTTAGCAAGACCTGTTTTCGCATCATAGCTCATCACAATTGCACTTTCTTTTAGCATTGCGCTTCTCCCATATAAATATCAAAGCGGTGATTTTTGGTTTCACGACTAACATGGGGCGCTTTTTGCGCTAAAAATTCCGCATAATCAGGACGTTTTACCACCACACGTTTACGGGCTAATTGTAACGCAGGTGTCAAGAGCTCATCGGCATCCAAATCGGCACCAACCAAATGTTGGAATACACGCATTTCTTTTTTAACTAGGGCTGATTTTTGTTTGTGCGGATACATTGGATCCAAATACACCACATCGGCACTCTCGGTTTGTGGATTGAGTTCGGCAATATGATGAACATCTAGTAAGCGCATATTTTGTTGCATCATTTCGCCTATTTCTGTATCCTGATAGGCGCGGTTGAGACCATCCTGCAATAGCAAATATACTACAGGATGACGTTCTACTAAACGCACTTGGCAACCGATAGAAGCTAGAACAAAGGCATCTCGACCAAGTCCGGCTGTGGCATCAATCACGCTCAGCAATTCTGCGCCTTTAATGCCTACAGCTTTGGCAATAGCTTCACCACGTCCACCGCCAAATTTACGACGATGGGCCATTGCACCAACTACGAAATCCACAAACACATCGCCCAATTTAGGCTCATCCAGTTTACGCAGGGTAAGGTGGGTTTCGGTTCGCACCAATGCAAGCGGACTTTCAGTACAATGCTCGATACCAAAAGGGGAACAAAGTGCGGTCAATTCTGACAATGTTCCCGCTTCGGCAAGCAGTTGAATTTTTATTTTCTCACCAGCCATACGCCGCTTTCCATATGATCTGTGTAAGGGAATTGATCAAACAGCGCCGCTTTTTCAATGCGGTGGGTTTGGCTTAGGGTTTGCAAATTCTCACAAAGGGTATGAGGATTGCAGGAAATATACAAAATACGATCGTAATTCTGCACCAGTTTTACCGTGTCAGGGTCAAGCCCTGCTCGTGGTGGATCCACAAAAATCGTATTGCATTGATAGGCTTTTAAATCAATGCCTTTTAAGCGATTAAACTCACGTACGCCGTTCATTGCTTGAGTAAACTCTTCTGCTGACATACGGATAATTTGTAGATTATCTATACCATTTTCCGCAATATTAAATTGTGCGGCAGCAACGGATGGCTTGGCGATTTCGGTAGCAAGGACTTTGCGGAAGTTTTGTGCAAGGGCGATAGAGAAATTGCCGTTGCCACAATACAGCTCTAATAAATCGCCTTGAGAACCTTGAGTGCAATCAATCGCCCATTCCAACATCTTGCAATTCACCGCTGCATTAGGCTGAGTAAAGCTGTTTTCCACTTGGCGATAAACATAATTACGCCCTTTCACCGGTAACACTTCATCGACAAAATCCTGCTCTAAACAGATTTTTTGTTTACTCGCTCGACCAATCAGCTGCACATCAAAACCAAGTTGTTGTAATTCTTCTTTTAAGCGTGTAGCAGCGCTTTGCCATTCTTCCGTAAGTTGCTTGTGGTAAAGCAGGCTTACAATAATCTTATTGCTGAGCGTGCTCAAATAATCAATTTGGAACAGTTTTTTATGTAATACTTCCTGCATTTTTAACAATGGCAGTAAGGTTTTCATCATGCGATTGATCAGTTCGCTGGCAATCGGGAACTCATCCACTCGATAGCGTTGTAAGGTACTTTGATCAAACATGATGTGATAAAAATCGCCTTTATCATGCCAAATACGAAATTCTGCACGCATCCGATAATGGCTAGTCGGCGAATCAAACACGGCTATTTCTGGGGCGTTAAAGGGCTGTAAAAGTGCGGTCAGCTTTTCAGTCTTTTTTTGCAGGAGTTCGGTATATTGGGAAATGGGTAGTTGCATTGATGTTTACGTTTGAATGATAAATATCCCACAGCCCTTGGCAAGCATGGGGATTGAGTAAAAAAGCAAAAGGCAAGCTTCTGCCTGCCTTTTAAAATGTATTATTCGCCAGAATAATCTTCGCCGCCAGAAGCCGCTTCGCTCACATCACCTGATAAGGTGTAAACACGTTTTGTTGTGTTAATGCGAGTACGATATTTATTCCACGTTTTTTCGAAGAAAGTTTCCGGTGCACGTTCACCACGGCAAAAAGCAACAAATTCTTTTTCTTCTTTTGTCGCTGGCTTGCGCTCGCCTGAATCTAATGCTTTAAACGCTTGACCATATTGCTCTAACACTTGGGATTCTTTGATTGTATAATCACCGTGACGGGAAAATCCGCGTGGGTAGTTTTTGTCGTCAAAAAAACGACGAGTAACACTGAAACTAGCAGCCATAATCATCTCTCTTCTTTATATTTAAAAACGGCAGGCATTAAACCAATTTTTTTTTATTTTTGCAATAAACCTTTCACGGTTTCTACATAATCTTTGACGAAATCGTCGTAATTTAAGCCTTCAGGGTTTACACGGTATTTGCCATTGACATAGAAATCAGGTACGCCACGTACTTGAAACTGTTCCGCTGCATTTACTTGCTTATTCACTAAACCGTTTACAGCAAAGCTGTTGATGTTGTTATCAAATTGTTCAGCTGTAACCCCGTTATCAATGAAGATTTTGCGAATATCGTCCATTGAGCTTAATTTATCTTGCTGTGCGGCTTCGAATAAAGGTGCTTTCACTTTGCTTTCTGCACCAAGAGCCATCGCTAATGCCCATGCACGAGTGAGGTTTTCAGATTGACGACCTAAGAAGTTAACGTGATATTGTTTAAATTCAGTGCCTTGTGGTAAGCCTTCAGCAACTTGTTTTGGAATGTGGTATTCCATTTCAAAGGCATAACAATGTGGGCAGTAGAAAGAGAAAAATTCAATCACTTCTGGTTGTGCAGAAGCCGTTTGACTTACTTGAACGTATTGTTTGCCTTCTTCTAGGTTGGCTGCGAATGCATTAAATGAAAATAAAGCACCGAGTAAAAATAAAACTTTTTTCATTTGTTTTCCTTATTTAATAATTCCGCGTGCTTTTAACAATGCGGTTTTAAAATCTTCTTCATAATCTTTTTTGATGCCAGGGATTGGCTCAAGTTTATCTGTGCCGTGCATTTTTAAATGATAAATAATTACTTCATCAGATAATTCTGCTACGGGTTTATCAAAACCTGCTTCATCAGCAATTTTTTGCAAAATTTGTAACAAGCTCAGATCTGGGTCTTTAGACCAATAAGGTTGTAAAAGTTCCAATACTTCATTTAAACGCTTACATTTCATTGCTATTTCCTTTTAAATGGAGAAAAATAAGGCTAGATCATACTTCAAATAAGGCAATAAGAAAATATGAAATACACAATAAGTGCGGTTATTTTGGCGGGAGGAAAAGCGCGGAGGATGAATGGTGCGGATAAAGGCTTGCAGCTTTTACAAAATAAACCATTAATTAGCCATGTGATTGATCGCTTACAACCTCAAGTGGTTGATATTTCAATTAATGCTAATCGTCACCATGCGGAATATGCACAATGGGGGTTTCCTGTATTTTCAGATGAATTGCCTGATTTTCAGGGACCATTGAGCGGTATGTTAACAGCACTCGAACAAGCTAAAACGGATTTTGTGCTTTTTGTGCCCTGCGATAGCCCGTATTTTCCACAAAACTTATTAGAAAAACTAAAAAGTGCGGTTAAAAATGACCGCACTTTAATGGCTTATGCAAAAGATAAAGAGCGTGAACACCCGACATTTTGTTTAATGTCCGTTCAGCTTAAAGAGAAGTTACGCGCCTATTTAAACGAGGGTGAACGTCGTTTATTACAATTTATGAACAAAAATGGCGCGGTTGCTGTCCAATTTGACGAACAAGAAGGACGATTTGTAAATTGTAATACCTTAGAAGATTTACAATAAATTATTTGTTTAACCTTGAATTTTGTAAAAAATTCTCCATTATTGCAGTGTTTACTTTCTATTTTATTGAGGAACTTTATTATGATGCGAATCCTTTTATTTTTAGCCACTAACTTTGCTGTGATGCTTGTGTTAGGGATTATTTTAAATGTGACCGGTATTGCAGGAAATAGTACAGGTGGCATTTTAATTATGGCGATGCTTTTCGGTTTTGCCGGATCATTAATTTCATTATTCTTATCAAAAACCATGGCATTGCGCTCTGTGGGTGCGGAAGTGATTACTGAACCACGTAATCAAGCTGAGCGTTGGTTAGTAGAAACTGTACGCCGTCAAGCACAACAAGCAGGCATCCCAATGCCAGATGTGGCGATTTACCATTCTAATGATGCGAATGCTTTTGCTACAGGTGCGACTAAAAATAATTCTTTAGTAGCGATTAGTACCGGTTTATTAAACTCCATGACGGAAGAAGAAGCTGAAGCGGTATTGGCTCACGAGGTCTCACACATCGCGAACGGTGATATGGTGACCATGACTTTATTACAAGGCGTATTGAATACCTTTGTAATTTTCTTATCTCGTGTGATTGCTAATGTGGTGGCAAGTTCTCGTAATGGCGATGAAGAAAGTCGTAGTTCAGGCATTTACTTCTTAGTCTCAATGGTGTTAGAAATCTTGTTTGGTATTTTAGCGAGCATTATCGCGATGTGGTTCTCACGCTATCGTGAATACCGTGCAGATGCAGGTTCTGCACAACTTGTTGGTAAAGAAAAAATGATTGCGGCATTGCAACGTTTACAACAAATTCATGAGCCGCAAGAGATGGAAGGTTCACTTAATGCCTTTATGATTAACGGCAAACGTAGCGAACTCTTTATGAGCCATCCTCCACTTGAAAAACGTATCGAAGCATTACGTAATTTATAAAAGATAAAAAATAAAGGGCTAAATGTAATATTTAGCCCTTTTTATTTATGGATTATTTAATGTCTGCTAAGACTTTGGTGAGTAATTCCCAGTAAGTTTGTACTGTTGAAATTTGGACTTTTTCATCAGGCGAATGCGCATTACGAATAGTTGGCCCCACAGAAATCATATCAATATTTGGATAATGTTCTTTCAATAAGCCACATTCAAGCCCTGCATGAATCACTTTAATAACAGGCTCTTTGCCAAGCATTTCTGCATAATGTTTTTTCATTAAGGCTAAAATTGCCGTGTCGTTTACCGGTTTCCAACCAGGGTAAGAACCTGAGAATTCAACCGTTGCACCAGTGAGTTCAGCGAGTGAAGTTAAGGTTTCTTCTACATACTCTTTACCACTTTCAATAAGCGAACGAATAAGAATCGTACCTTTGATTTTATCTTCAAGGGTTTTTAATACACCAATGCTTAACGAGCTCTCCACGACATTTTTGATGACATCACTGTTGCGGATTACGCCATTTGGTAAGACGTTCAGCAAATTAATCACTTTTTTGGTGGTTTCAAGCGTGAAGGTTTGTTGTGGATTTTCAACTAGCTCAGCGGTTAAGGTTAAGTTTGGTTCAGCGATAGCAAGCTCTTCTTTCAATAAAACTTCAAAATTTTTTACCGCACTTTTTACGCTTTCTACATCATGATTGAAGCAAATGGTTGCGGCGGCTTCACGTGGAATTGCATTACGAATTGAGCCTCCACGAATTTCTGCAAGGGCAAAATGCGGTTGATTTTGTGAGAGTTTTGCTAATAAGCGTGCTAAAACTTTAATTGCATTCGCGCGTGTGGTGTGAATATCACAACCAGAGTGACCGCCACGTAAACCTTTTAAGTTAATTTGCAAAGTATGGCTGAATGAATTGGTTTCACGGTGAACAGGTAGCTCAACATTCGCATTTACCCCACCAGCACAACCAATATAGATTTCACCGATTTCTTCGGTATCGGTATTAATTAAGATTTCCGATTTTAACCAGTTACGGCGAAGGTGTACGGCACCATCCATGCCGGTTTCTTCAGTCATGGTGAGTAACACTTCAAGTGGTGGATGTGCAATATCGGTACTTTCTAATACCGCTAAGGTAGAGGCTAAACCGATACCGTTATCTGCGCCAAGTGTGGTACCTTGTGCTTTTACCCAATCCCCATCAATATAAGGGCGAATTGGGTCTTGAGCGAAGTTATGTGGATTGCCTTCATTCGCTTGCGGAACCATATCTAAATGTGCTTGTAACACAACAGGTTGGCTTTTTTCCATACCTGCTGTGGCAGGTTTACGAATTAATACATTACCGGCTTCATCACGCTCGGCAAAAAATTGTTTTTCTTTCGCCCAGTTGACAATAAAGGTCGCGAGCGCATCTTCGTGATGAGAAGGATGTGGAATCGCACAAATTTGATCAAACCATTTCCAAAGTAATTGCGGTTGTAATGTGGTAATTTCTGACATAATGAACTCCTTTTTTCATTAAAATTTTTGCGGAAATCATAGCATAAAACGCCATTTCAGGTTAAAATTCCGCAATTTTTTTATTTAGCGACAAAGTTTAAGGTATTTGTTATGAGCGAAAAATATGTTGTGACTTGGGATATGTTCCAAATGCATGCCCGCAAATTAGCGGAACGTTTACTTCCTGCCACTCAGTGGAAAGGTATCATCGCAGTAAGCCGTGGTGGTTTATTCCCTGCAGCGGTACTTGCTCGCGAATTAAATATTCGTTTCGTAGAAACCGTGTGTATTGCCAGTTATGATCACGATGAACAAGGTGCATTAAAAGTATTACACCGCGCAGATGGTGATGGTGAAGGAATGATCGTGGTAGACGATTTGGTAGATACCGGCAATACCGCTCGTGCAATTCGTGAAATGTATCCAAAAGCAAAATTCGTCACGGTATTCGCAAAACCTGCAGGTGCTGAGTTAGTGGATGATTACGTGATTGATATTCCACAAAATACTTGGATTGAACAACCTTGGGATTTAGGTTTAACTTTCGTGCCACCATTGGCAAGAAAATAATAAAACCTTAATATAAAATTTCGTTACGCCGGTGCTTTCATAGTTCCGGCGTAATAATTATGACCAATTTATTTTGATTATGAATAGTATCGACGCACAAAAAGCGCTAGAGAGATCTTACGTTTCCTCAATTGAAAATACAGAATATGATGAAGCATTAAAGCTGGCTGAAATGCTTTATTTACTTGATCCCAGTAATCCTGAATATTCCCATAAAATTGCTTATGTTTATTTGAAAGAATTAAAATGGGAAGAAGCCATTGAGGCGGAATTAAAAACATTAGAATTAGATGCTCAATATATTCCGGCTTTAGATTTATTAGCACATGCTTATGGCGGAATAGGTAATTGGGAACGTTCAGGCTTTTATGGCAGTTTAGCCCTTGAGATGAAAGACAAAGCCATTCCCGTTCCAACACTGGAAATGGTTCCTGCTCCTGCACCTAAAAATGGTAAACGAATTATCGCATTTTCTTTATTTGGTAATAATCCTAAATATGTTGAGCCGGCGATATTAAATACACAAGTATCTCCCATGTTATTCCCTGGGTGGGTATGCCGTTTTTATGTAGATGATTCAGTTTCATCTGAAGCGATTCAACGATTAAAAAATAATGGTACTGAAGTAGTATATGTCACTTCACCTGTGGATAAATGGCCTGGTGCAATGTGGCGTTTCCTTGCAATTAATGATCCAGAAGCTGAGTATGTGATCTTCCGTGATGCTGACTCCGTGGTATCTCACCGAGAAGCTGAGGCCGTAGCTGAATGGATTGAAAGTGGTCGTTCATTCCATACGATGCGTGATTCAGGTTCCCATACAGCACTTATTTTAGCGGGGATGTGGGGAGCAAAAGCCGGCGCTGTTCCTGATATGGAAGCAAGAATTCAACGTTTTATTGATAAGGGTTACGACTCTCGTCATTTTGCTGATCAGGATTTTCTTGCAGAGGAGTTGTGGGGCTATATTCGCCAAGATGTTTTCGCACATGATAGAGTATTTAATTTCTGTGATGCTAAGCCTTTCCCTGGGGCGTTTTATTCTGATTACCAAATTGCGCATTGCGAGGGGGCGAGCAGTTTTGATGCAAAAACCTCTTTTGAAGAAGGGAGCAAAGTAAGATGGACGTTATATTCAAAAATATCCCCTATGGTCAATGTTGATTATTCCTTTATTCGTGTGCCTGAATTTAAAGTTTGCAGCTATGAAACTACAGTAGAGAATGGTAGGTTTGAAGCGTCAATACCAAGACGTTATGGATTAGCTTTTAAAGCAGGCTTAGCTAAAATAGATATTAAAAAAGCTTAATTTATTCGTTTTAACTATCAACATAGGGATTGTTAATGTCAACTCAACCGAGTTTTGTACATCTTCGTACGCACACTGATTTTTCAATGATTGATGGAATCGCGAAAGTGAAACCATTAGTCAAAGCGTGTGCAGCAAATAATATGGTCGCGTTGGCATTAACGGATTTCACCAATTTTTGTGGTGTGGTACGTTTTTATGGTGAAACCCTTTCTTCTGGGATTAAACCAATCATTGGCGCAGATGTTCATGTTAAAAGCGAGTTATGCGGTGAGGAATTATTTACGCTCACTTTACTTGCTAAGAACAATGAAGGCTATAAAAACATCACATTACTGCTTTCAAAAGCCTATCAACGCGGCTATGTGGACTTGCCTTATATTGACCAGGAATGGTTAATTGAACACCGTGAAGGTGTAATTGTTTTATCGGGTGGTACACAAGGCGATATCGCGAAAAAACTCCTTAAAGAAAATAGCGCTGAAGCTGAAAGTGCGGTCAGTTTTTATCAAGAATTTTTTTCTGACAATTTCTACCTTTCTCTTTCCCGAACGGGTCGTCCGGATGAAGAACGTTATATTCAAGCTGCATTAAAGCTTGCTGAAACGCATGATTTACCGCTTGTGGCGACCAATGATGTTGTCTTTCTTAAGCCTGATGATTTTGAGGCGCACGAAATTCGTGTCGCTATTCACGATGGCTATACCCTCGACGACCCAAAACGTCCAAAACGTTATACCGAACAACAATATTTTCGCTCAGAAGAAGAGATGTGCCAATTATTTGCTGATATTCCTTCTGCGCTTGAAAATACGGTATTAATTGCGCAACGCTGTAATGTTACTTTGCGTTTGGGCGAATATTTCCTTCCAAAATTCCCAACAGGCGATCTGAGTACGGAAGATTATTTGGTGATGAAATCCAAAGAAGGTTTGGAAGAGCGGTTGGCGTTTTTATTCCACGATGAAAAAGTGCGGGCAGAAAGACGACCGGAATATGATGAGCGTCTTCAAGTCGAACTCGATGTGATCAACCAAATGGGCTTCCCGGGTTACTTCTTAATCGTTATGGAGTTTATCCAGTGGTCAAAAGACAATGATATTCCAGTAGGGCCTGGACGAGGTTCTGGCGCGGGTTCATTGGTGGCTTATGCACTAAAAATTACTGATTTGGATCCCCTTGAATTCGATCTTCTTTTTGAGCGTTTCCTCAATCCAGAGCGTGTTTCCATGCCCGATTTCGACGTGGATTTCTGTATGGATGGACGGGATCGTGTTATCGATCATGTGGCAGAAACCTATGGTCGCGGTGCCGTATCACAAATTATTACCTTCGGTACCATGGCGGCCAAAGCGGTAATTCGAGATGTGGGGCGCGTATTAGGCCATCCTTATGGCTTTGTGGATCGTATTTCGAAAATGATCCCCCCGGATCCCGGCATGACCTTAGCCAAGGCTTTTGAGGCTGAACCGCAACTACAAACAGCATATGATTCAGATGAAGAAGTCAAAGCCTTGATTGATATGGCGCGTAAGCTAGAGGGTGTCACGCGAAATGCGGGTAAACACGCAGGTGGAGTGGTGATTTCCCCTTCTTTGATTACAGACTTTGCACCACTTTATTGTGACAATGAGGGGCTTCATCCTGTTACTCACTTCGATAAAAACGATGTGGAATATGCTGGTTTAGTGAAGTTTGACTTCTTAGGTTTGCGTACACTCACCATTATCAAATGGGCACTAGATATGATTAATGCCCGCCTTACTCGTGAAGGCAAACCGCCAGTTGATATTGCTGCTATTCCATTAGATGATCCCGAATCCTTTGAGTTACTGAAGCGATCTGAAACGACTGCCGTATTCCAGTTGGAATCGCGCGGGATGAAAGATTTGATTAAACGCCTGCAGCCAGACTGTTTTGAAGATATTATCGCGTTGGTAGCATTATTCCGCCCTGGTCCATTACAATCGGGCATGGTGGATAACTTTATTGACCGTAAACATGGTCGAGAAGAAGTCTCTTATCCTGACGCAAACTATCAACATGAAAGCCTTAAACCGATTTTAGAGCCAACTTACGGTATTATTTTGTACCAAGAGCAAGTCATGCAAATTGCTCAGGTGTTAGCGGGTTATACTCTTGGCGGTGCGGACTTATTACGTCGTGCGATGGGTAAGAAAAAACCGGAAGAAATGGCGAAACAGCGCTCTGTGTTTAAAGAAGGTGCTGAGAAAAATGGTGTTGATGGCGAGCTTTCCATGAAGATTTTCGACTTAGTGGAAAAATTTGCCGGCTATGGTTTCAATAAATCACACTCTGCTGCTTACGCATTGGTATCTTACCAAACCCTTTGGCTGAAAACCCATTTCCCTGCTGAGTTTATGGCAGCGGTAATGACCTCGGAAATGGATAATACCGATAAAATCGTCGGCTTGTACGATGAATGTTTGCGTATGGGCTTAAAAGTTACCCCACCAGATATCAATGTAGGAAAACATCATTTCAGTGTGAATGAAAATGGTGAGATTGTTTATGGTATCGGCGCCATTAAAGGGGTGGGTGAAGGTCCGATTGATGCACTGATTACCGCTCGTAATGAAGGTGGGATTTTCAGGGATTTGTTTGATTTATGTGCTCGCGTTGATTTGAAGAAAATTAACCGTCGTACCTTTGAAAGTCTGATTATGTCGGGCGCGTTTGATAAGTTAGGGCCACATCGTGCGGCGTTATCTAAGAATCTAGAAGATGCACTCAAAGCCTCTGATCAGCATGCAAAAGATGAGGCCATGGGGCAAACCGATATGTTCGGTGTGCTGACAGAAACACACGAAGAAGTGGAAAATGCTTACGCCCATACGCCACCTTACACAGAAAAACAAATTCTAGATGGTGAGCGTGAAACCCTTGGTTTGTATTTAAGCAGCCATCCGGTAAGTCGTTATTTAAAAGAGCTTTCTCATTACAGTTCTACGCGATTAAAAGATCTCACGCCAAACCGCCGTGGGCAAATTAGCACTGCAGCTGGTTTGTTGGTGGCAACTCGTTTCGCGACGACGAAAAAAGGAAATCGTATCGGTATTGCAACCATTGATGACCGTTCTGGACGTTTGGATTTAACCCTATTTGGAGAAAGCTTAGACCAATTCGGTGAAAAACTGCAAAAAGATACGGTTGTGGTGGTATCTGGCCAGGTAAGTTTTGACGATTTTTCAGGCGGATTAAAAATGTCTGTACGGGATTTGATGACTTTAGATGAGGCGCGTTCTCGTTATGCGAAATCTTTAGCCATCAGCTTGTCCGAGGAGCAGATTAGCCCAAGTTTTATTAAGAAACTGAAAGAAATGTTAGAACCTGTTAGTGGCGGCACTTTACCAATTAACGTATATTATCAAAGCGCAAAAGGCCGTGCGTTATTGCGTTTAGGGATTCAATGGTCGATTACACCAACGGATGAGATTCTAACAGAATTGGTGAATTTGCTCGGTGAAAATGCGGTAGAGCTAGAATTCGGTTAATATTCCAGTAAGAGTGCGGTCAAAAAAATCAGTGTTTTTTAACCGCACTTGGGCTATGTAAACAAAGCGAGAGATAAAATGGAAAAAATCATTATTGATGCAGACAGATTTTTACGCACCATTTCACGTATTTCCCATGAAATTATTGAAAAGCACCAAGATTTCAATAATGTGATTTTAGTTGGGGTAAAACGTCGTGGAGCAGAAATTGCAGAATTGATTCAACGTCGTATTGAAGAGTTGAATGGTATGACTCTTCCAATGATGGAATTGGATATCACGTTTTACCGCGATGACTTAGAGTATGTTGAACCTGAAAATCCAACCCCTGTGTATAGCGGCGCCTCCAGTTATATGAATATTCAGGGTAAAGAAGTCATTTTGATCGATGATGTGTTATTCACTGGTAGAACCATTCGTGCCGCGATGGATGCGTTAACGGATTTTGGTCGAGCAGCTAAAATTGAATTGGTGATTTTAGTCGATCGTGGACATCGTGAATTACCGATTCGGGCAGACTATGTAGGTAAAAATGTGCCGACCTCCCGTGATGAACAAGTTCAGGTGCGTACATTAAAATATGATGGTTGTTATGAGGTGGCATTATTGCCTAAATAACGATCAGCCTATTGTGAACCTTTGATAAAATTGATAATCTAACGAGCATTATCCTATTATTTTTTAAGAAAACTAAAATGAAAAAATCAATGTTAAAATCTCTTTTCTTTGCCATGATTGGTCTGTTTACTTTTTCTCAAGTACAAGCAGAAGAACGCGTTGTGGCGACCGTAAATGGTACACCAATTTTACAAAGTCAAGTGAATGCCGTAATGGGCAAGAAAGGTAGCCAACGTGCAGCATTAGATAAGATTATTGATGATATGCTGACAGAGAAAGCGATCAAAGAATCAGGTGTAAAAGTAAACCAAGCGGAAGTAAACCGTATCGTAGAAGATATTGCGGCGAAAAATGGGTTAACTTATGGTCAATTCTTAGATGCACTCGATTATCAAGGCATTTCTTTAAATGCATTTAAACAACAAATTTCTCGCCAAATGTTAATGGCGGGTGTGCGTAACCATGCTATTCAAAACAGCGTAGATGTGACTCGTGAGCAAGTGGATGCATTGGGTAAACAGATGCTCGATGAAGCAAAAGCAAAAGGCACGGCGCAAAAAGTGATGGGCAAAGAGTATGAAGTTCGTCATATTTTATTAAAATTAAACCCATTGCTGAACGATGCACAAGCAAAAGCAGAATTAGAACGCATTCGTGCTGACATCGTTTCAGGCAAAATGACATTTGCAGATGCCGCATTAAAATATTCTAAAGATTATTTATCTGGTGCGAATGGCGGTAGCTTAGGTTATGCCTTCCCAGAAGCTTATGTGGGCCCATTTGCAAAAATGGTTGAAACTACACCACAAGGTACTATTTCTGCACCATTTAAATCTGAATTTGGTTGGCATATTCTCGAAGTAACCGGCAGTCGTGATGGCGATAAAACAGAAGATGCTTATCGTCAAAAAGCTTACGAACAAATTGTGAATAGCCAATTACAAGAAGCAACCAAAGACTGGGTGAAAGCATTACGTAAAAATGCTGATATTCAATATTTCGATAAATAACAGAAAACGTTAGAATAAGGGGGCATTTTGCCCCTTTTGTCGTTTTTATAAAATGAGTGACGCATGAAAAAATTTTTTGTCTTTTTACTAATTCTTCTGCTAATTCTTGGCGGTGTTGGTTTTTGGGGTTATCAAAAACTAACGGAGTTTGTTCATACACCAGTGAATGTCACGCAAGATCAATTGCTGACAATTGAACGAGGAACTACGGGCAGTAAACTCGCTGCTTTATTAGAGCAAGAAAAAATTCTTGATCATGCGGATTTGTTGCCTTGGTTATTGAAATTACAACCGCAGCTCAACAAAGTGAAAGCGGGGACTTATTCTTTAACGGGTGTGAAAACGTTGCAAGATTTATTGGATATGATTAATTCTGGCAAGGAAGCGCAATTTAGTGTGAAGTTTATTGAAGGTAAAACGTTCAAGGAATGGCGTAAAAACCTTGAAAGTGCACCACACTTAAAACAAACCTTGCAAGGTAAAAGTGATAAAGAAATTATGGCGTTATTAGATATTCCAGCCGTTGCAAAAGCCGTTTACGAATGGAATAACATGGATGGCTGGTTGTATCCTGATACCTATAATTACACCCCAAATTCGACTGATCTTGAATTATTAAAACGTTCAACTACTCGTCTACAAAAAGCCTTGGATAAAGCATGGAGTGAACGCGATGAAAATCTCCCATTAGCGGATCCGTATCAGATGCTGATTTTGGCTTCTATTGTGGAGAAAGAAACGGGGATTGCGGCTGAGCGTCCACAAGTGGCTTCGGTATTTATTAACCGTTTAAAAGCTAATATGAAACTACAAACTGACCCAACTGTGATTTATGGAATGGGTGAGAGTTATACCGGTAATATTCGTAAGAAAGATTTGGAAACGATAACCCCTTACAATACCTATATGATTGAGGGGCTACCACCAACACCAATTGCGATGGTGAGTGAGAGTGCTTTGCAGGCTGTGGCGCATCCAGCGAAAACGGACTTTTATTATTTTGTTGCCGATGGAAGTGGCGGCCATAAATTTACTCGTAATCTGAACGAGCATAATAAAGCAGTGCAAGAATATTTACGTTGGTATCGTAGTCAACAAAAAGGAGCCAACTAATGCAAGGCAAATTTATCGTAATTGAAGGGCTGGAAGGTGCAGGTAAAAGTACCGCCATGCAAACGGTGGTGGATACATTAAAATCCCTTGGTGTAAATGATATCGTATTTACTCGTGAGCCGGGTGGCACACCATTAGCAGAAAAATTGCGCCATTTAATTAAACATGAAACAGAAGAACCTGTTACGGATAAAGCGGAATTATTGATGCTTTATGCGGCACGAATTCAATTGGTAGAAAATGTGATTAAGCCAGCATTGGCAGAAGGTAAAATTGTGCTGGGTGATCGACATGATATGTCTTCACAGGCCTATCAAGGCGGTGGGCGTCAGTTTGACCAAACGCTTATGGCGAATTTAAAAAATATGGTATTAGGCGATTTTGAGCCTGATTTTGTACTGTATTTAGACATTGATCCTGCAGAAGGGCTTGCTCGTGCTAGAGGTCGTGGAGAATTAGATCGTATAGAACAACAAGGACTCGATTTCTTCCATCGTACTCGCCAACGTTATTTGGAATTGGTGCAAAACAATCCGAAAGCTGCGATTATTAATGCAGGTCAGCCTTTGGAACAAGTACAATCGGACATTCAAAGTGCGGTCAAAAATTGGTGGGTTTCACAAGCAAAATGAGCGAACTTTATCCTTGGTTAGTGCCTACTTATCACAAAATTAGCCAAACTTTTAGCGAAGGTTTGGGGCATCATGCATTATTGATTAAAGCTGATCAAGCTCTCGGTGCTGAAGGTTTGTTTGAGGATTTAACAAAACGCATTATGTGTCAAACGCCAGATAATGCACCTTGTGGCCATTGTCATGCTTGTCACTTAATGGCAGCGCAAAGTCACCCTGATTTTCATGTTTTAGCTTCTCAAGAAGGCAAAGACATTGGTGTTGATCAGGTAAGGGCGCTTAATGAAGTTGTCAGCCAACACGCGCAACAAAATGGTAATAAATTGGTGTATATCCAAGATGCAGAACGCCTTACGGAAGCGGCAGCTAATGCATTGCTCAAAACCTTGGAAGAGCCACGTCCGAATACGTATTTCTTGTTGCAAACAGAGCCTTCCTCTTCGTTGTTAGCGACTATTTACAGCCGTTGCCAAGTGTGGAATGTTCCTTTGCCAACGGAAGCAGAAGCCTTAACTTGGCTTTCTTCTCAATTTCAGGCAGAAACATCTGAATTATTGACCGCACTTGCGATGAATTTGGGTCGTCCACTGTTAGCATTAGAAACACTCCAGCAAGGATTAATTGAACAGAGAAAAAATTTCCTACGTCAATTTTGGCTGTTTTATCGTCGTCGTTCACCTTTGGAAATTTTGCCTTTCTTTGAAAAAGAACGCACCGTACAGCAAGTGGATTGGATTTTAGCGTTTTTAAGTGATGCCATTAAATACAAACTCGAAATACAAAATGGCTGGCAAACACTTGATCTTAAAACAGGTGTAACTCAATTTGCAGACGAGCAAACAGCGCTTGGGTTATTAACCGCAAATAAAATTATGCAAAAAGTGCGCTCGGATTTACTCACTATCAACGGCGTTAACACGGAATTAATGTTACTAGATGGTTTGACAAAGTTAATTACCGACGTATTTAAGGACTAAATAAATTATGTTTATCGTAGATTCCCATTGCCATTTAGATGCATTGGATTATGAAAATTTACACAAAGATATTGCTGATGTTGTGGCCAAAGCCCAAGCACGAGATGTGAAGCATTTATTGGCGATTGGCGTAACATTAAGCCGTTTTGAAAAAGCTTACCCTGAGTTAGCAAAATTTCCGAATGTGTCTTTGGCTTGCGGTGTACATCCACTAGATCTTGAAGAAGAACCTTACGATGCCGATCGTTTATTACGTTTATCCCAAGATAAAAAAGTGATCGCAATTGGCGAAATTGGTTTGGATTATTATTACAGTGCAGATAATAAGGCATTGCAGCAAACGGTTTTTGCAGATCAAATCAGAATTGCTAATGAAGTGGATAAACCCGTGATTATTCATACTCGTTCAGCGCCAGAAGATACCATTGCCATGTTGCGTGAGCACGAGGCAGAAAAGTGTGGTGGATTAATTCATTGTTTTACGGAAACCTTGGATTTTGCGAAAAAGGCACTTGATTTAGGGTTTTATATTTCTTGTTCAGGCATTATAACCTTTAAAAATGCGGAAAGTATTCGTGAAGCTATTCGTTATGTACCGGCAGATCGTTTGTTAGTTGAAACGGATTCGCCTTATTTAGCACCTGTACCTTATCGTGGTAAAGAGAACCAACCTGCCTATACACGTGAAGTGTGTGAGTATGTGGCAGCGTTAAAAGGGTTGTCTATGGAAGAATTTGCACAAATTAGTACACAAAACTTCGAGCGTTTATTTAAAATTAATGTACAATAAATCATCGATTTAAATGAGGGAGTTTTATGCGTAAGTTTTTTAAGTACTTTTTATTTTTAGTAGTCTTTGTTTTCCACGGCTTTATGTTCGCGGTGGTAGACTACGTTTTCCCACACTATGATGTAACGCGAGTAACCGGTGTGGAAGTGAAACGTGTGGATAAAGATGGCCCGATTACAAAATCGAATCCGGCTGATGGTCCAACGCGCGATGTGTATTTTATCAATACACAAAATGATGATGGCAAAATCATGGTGTATCGTAATGAAGATACCCGTTGGGGTTTTCCATTCTACTTTAAATTTGGTTCAGCGAACTTACAGGCTCAAGTTCAAGCCTTGGGTAATGAAAACAAATTAGTGCAAATCAAGTATTACGGTTGGCGGATGACGATGTTCGATGAATATCGCAATGCCGTTGCAGTGAAAGAAATCAGTGGCGATGTGACACCAAGCCATCCGATTTTATCTTGGGTATTCTATGCTTTCTTATTAATTACTCTTTTCCTTTCTATCCAATTTGTACGTGGCTGGTTCGACAGCGAAAATTAGCGTTTCTCAAATATGGGGCGTCATAGAACGCCCTCACAATTTAATAATAACATTTCTAACCTAAAAACCAGCGGTAAATAGACCGCACTTTAAAACCAATAAAGAGAACATTATGAGTTTATCTGCAGCGATTTTTATTTTAATCGTATTAATTATTGTCAGTGCAATCTTGTCATCAGCTGAGATTTCTCTCGCGGGTGCAAGACGCATTAAACTACAAGCGTTGGCCAATGAAGGCAATATCAAAGCGGAGAAAGTTTTAAAATTACAGGAACAGCCAGGGCGTTTCATTACTGTAGTACAAATTGGACTTAATATGGTTGCCGTACTCGGTGGTGTGATTGGTGAAGCGACAATTAGTCTTCACTTACAGAGTTTTTTACATGAATACACTACGGCAGAATGGGTTGAGCCAGCCTCCTCTTGGATTGCTTTTTTCATGGTAACCACAACATTTGTTTTATTAGCCGATTTAATTCCGAAACGTCTCGCATTGATTAATCCTGAAGGTGTGGCGTTACGGACTATTGGCATTATGCAAGTCTTCATTTTCTTCTTAAAACCTATTGTATGGTTTTTTGATGGTCTTTCTAATATCTTCTTCCA
The DNA here is from genome assembly GCF_014931275.1 of Haemophilus parainfluenzae. Classification (NCBI taxonomy): domain Bacteria; kingdom Pseudomonadati; phylum Pseudomonadota; class Gammaproteobacteria; order Pasteurellales; family Pasteurellaceae; genus Parahaemophilus; species Parahaemophilus parainfluenzae. The sequence goes on along the minus strand of NZ_CP063110.1, from coordinate 490,278 downwards.
TTTAATGGGGATATCCACTAAGCGCGAAGATAATATGACTCCAGAAGACATTGTGGCGATTGTGGAGGCTGGTGCCGAAGCGGGCGTACTAAAAACACAAGAACATTATTTGATTGAAAACATCTTTGAAATGCAAGAACGTACCGTGTCTTCAACCATGACGACTCGTGAAAACATCGTGTTTTTAGACCGCACTTTTACTCGTCAGGAAGTGTTGAATACCTTATCGGCTGACTCTCATTCTAAATTAGTGATCTGTGATAATGGTTTGGACAAGATTTTAGGTTATGTGGAATCCCATACTTTGTTGACGCTTTATCTTCAACAAGAAGTAGTAGATTTAACAGATAGCCGTTTATTACGCAAAGCGTTATTTATCCCAGATACGCTGTCGTTATACGAAGTATTGGAGTTGTTTAAATCTACGGGGGAAGATTTTGCGATTATCGTCAATGAATATGCGCTTGTAATGGGCTTAATTACCTTGAACGATGTGATGAGTATTGTGATGGGAGAATTGGTTTCTAACGAAGAAGAGCAAATCGTTAGCCGCGATGAAAACTCTTGGTTGATTGATGGGGCAACGCCACTTGAAGATGTGATGCGCGTTTTGGATATTGAATCTTTCCCTGATTCAGAAAATTACGAGACTATTAGTGGCTTTATGATGTATATGTTACGCAAAATTCCGAAAAAAACCGATTTTGTCGTATACGATAAATATAAATTTGAAGTCATTGATACCGAAAACTTCAAAATTGATCAAATTTTAGTTTCGATTGTCAAAGACAGCGGAGTGAGCAAAGAATCAGCGTAGTACTAGGTGTTACCTTGCTTAACTCCCCATTCTAAGTATAATTAACAGCGGTTTTAACCGCCTATAAATAAGGAAAATTTAATGTTTAAAAAAATCTCGATATTCTTTGTTGCAGTAATGCTTGCGGGTTGTTCTTCGATTTCAGATATGACCTCTTATATTCCGTTTATGGGTAAAGACAAAAAGGTCATTGATTTAGATAAAGATAAAATCGACCAAAAATCTTATGCCGCCGCTTATGAAGCCACTGTGGCAACCTATAAAGATCGTGTAACAAAAAATTTCTTTGTGGATAATTTTGCAAGTGGTGCGAATGACTGGTATCTCGGTCGTATTGTTGTACCAATCAAGCAAATTCAAGATAAACTCTACACAGGTGGTCATGATTCTGATGTGTATGCTTACTATAGCGGTGTGTTACATGCAGAAGCATTACAAACTAACTTCAGCCGTTTAAGTGCAAATTGTTGGCAAAAAGTGGATTCGCCAAGTGTGACGCAAGGGATCTACGATGCAATGCGTGATTTGCAAAAAGGCAAAGAGCGCGGTGAAAATGACGCCTACATTTCCCAAGGTAGCGAAATGCTACTCAAAGCCTGTACTGGCCAATAATCAATTTGAGCTGTTGATGAGTGATCTTATCAGCAGCTTTTCTTTTTTTAAATCATCAATGTGAAGGAGCAAGAATGTTAGAACTTTCGGAAAGCAACATTCATTTAAATGCTACGGCAACAAATAAGCTGCAAGCAATTGAAATGGCTGCAAGCGCGTTAGAGCAAGCCGGCAATGTTGAACAAGGCTATTTGCAAGGTATGCTTGGACGTGAACAACAAACCTCCACTTTTTTAGGCAATGGGATTGCAATTCCACACGGTACATTAGAAACCCGTTCAATGGTGAAAAAAACCGGTGTGCAAGTTTTCCAATTTCCACAAGGTATTGAGTGGGGAGAAGGCAATGTTGCTTATGTTGTGATTGGTATTGCTGCCCGTTCTGATGAGCATCTGGCTTTACTTCGTCAATTAACGCATGTTTTAGGTGATGAAGAGACCGCGGCACAATTAGCGACATTAACCGATGTTGAAAAATTCCGTGCGATTTTGTTAGGTGAAAGCGATTCTTTTAGCATTACTGAAGAAACATTAAGTTTAGATATTGAAACGCAAAGTTTGCTCACCCTTACCGCCATCAATGCAGGTAAATTACAACAGCAAAGTGCGGTTGAAAATAGCTTTGTTTCTGAAGTGGTATCCAATTCTGCTCTGCCACTAGGTAAAGGTTTATGGGTTACAGATGCCGTATCAGGTAACGTGAAAAATGCGTTGGCATTCAGTCGTGCGAAAACCATTTTTAATCATAATGGCAAAGCGGTGAAAGGCGTGTTGACGATTTCGGCTGTCAGTGACCAAATCAATGAGACATTAGCGCGTTTATTGGATGATGAAGTCCAAAATATTTTATTAAGTGGTAATACGCAGCAAATTTTGACCGCACTTAATGGTGGTAAAGTGCCAGTTGCAGCAGCTGCTCAATCTGAAGGTCAAATCGCTACGGGTGCAGTGATTGGTACCTTTACTGTTCGTAATGAACATGGCTTGCACGCTCGCCCAAGTGCGGTGCTCGTCAATGAAGTGAAAAAATTCACATCCAAGATTACGGTACAAAATCTTACTCGAGAAACCGCACCAGTTAGTGCGAAAAGTTTAATGAAAATTGTGGCATTAGGTGTCACTCAAGGTCATCGCTTACGTTTTGTTGCGGAAGGTGATGATGCGAAACAAGCTATTGAAGCCTTAGGTAAGATTATTGCGAGTGGGCTTGGCGAAAGCGTATCTGCCGTACCACCGGCTGAACCAGATACTATTGAAGTAAGCAGCGAGCATGCACCACAAATTCACGAAGAAAACACAGGCTTACCAGCCGATGCCATTGAAGCCGTATTTATGATTCGTAATGAACACGGTTTACACGCTCGTCCAAGTGCCGTGCTTGTTAATGAAGTGAAAAAATATAATGCGTCTGTTGCGGTGCAAAACTTAGATCGTGACACCCAATTAGTCAGTGCAAAAAGTTTGATGAAAATTGTGGCACTTGGTGTCGTGAAAGGTCATCGCCTACGTTTCGTAGCGAGCGGTGAAGAAGCTCAACAAGCGATTGACGGTATTGGTGCAGTCATTGAAAGTGGTTTAGGCGAAGGTCGGGGGTAAGTGATGGCAAAAGTAGCAACAATTACCTTAAATGCCGCTTACGATTTAGTCGGGCGTTTGCCTCGTATTGAAATCGGCGAAGTGAATACCGTTGAAACGCTTGGTATTTTTCCTGCCGGCAAAGGCATCAATGTCGCTAAGGTGTTGAAAGACTTGGGTGTAGAGGTGGCCGTTGGTGGATTCTTAGGTGAAGACAACGTTGGTGATTTCGAAACGCTATTTAAAAAACAAGGATTAGAAGACAAATTCCATCGTGTTACAGGCAAAACCCGTATTAATGTAAAGATTACTGAAACCGAAGCAGATGTAACAGATTTAAATTTCTTAGGTTATCAAATCACTCCAGAAGCTTGGCAGCAATTTACAGCAGATTCATTAGCGTATTGCCAACACTTTGATATTGTTGCGGTATGTGGCAGTTTACCGCGAGGTGTGAGTCCTGGATTGTTCGCGGATTGGCTTAATCAGTTGTATCAAGCTGGTGTGAAAGTCGTATTAGATAGCAGTAATGCCGCACTCACGGCTGGTTTGAAAGCGCATCCTTGGTTGGTGAAACCGAATCATCGCGAATTAGAAGCGTGGATTGGTCATCCGTTAAATTCTCTTGATGAAATTATTGCAGCGGCTAAAAAACTTAAAGCAGAAGGCATTGCTAATGTGATTATTTCGATGGGGGCAGACGGTTCTTTATGGCTGAGTGATCAAGCTGTTATTCAAGCTCAACCACCTAAATGTAAAAATGTGGTGAGCACTGTAGGCGCAGGTGATTCTATGGTAGCTGGCTTAATTTATGGTATCGAAAAAGGCCTGTCTCAAGCGGAAACCTTAGCGTTTGCAAGTGCTGTTTCTGCCTTTGCTGTTTCGCAAAGCAATGTGGGCGTGAGTGATATCGCCTTGCTTGAGCCAATTCTGGCGAATGTCAAAATTTCTGTGATTGAAGGATAATGTAATGAATTTGTTTTTAACTCACTCTCCGCAAATTGGTGCGGCAAAATCCTATTTACTTCGCCAAGCATTGAGCGAGGTCGCAAAAAAAGCCAATCATACTCTGGTTGAACAAGCCAAAGAGGCGGATTTAGTGATTGTTTTCGGATCTAGTTTGCCAAACTCTGCTGAACTTGTGGGCAAAAAAGTCTTTTTAGCCAATGAAGATGCGGCAATTGCTTCACCTGAAGCAACGCTGACGAATGCGCTCAATCAAGCAGTAGACTATGTGCAACCGACTCAAAGTGTGGTTGGATTTAGCGGCGTTTCTGGTGTAAAAAATATCGTCGCGGTTACAGCTTGCCCAACGGGTGTGGCACATACCTTTATGTCTGCTGAAGCCATTGAAACCTATGCAAAAAAACAAGGGTGGCAGGTAAAAGTAGAAACGCGTGGCCAAGTGGGCGCAGGTAATGAAATTACCCCTGAAGAAGTCGCTGCGGCAGATTTAGTTTTTGTTGCAGCGGATATTGATGTACCGTTAGATAAATTCCAAGGTAAACCGATGTATCGTACGTCGACCGGTTTAGCGTTAAAGAAAACGGCACAGGAATTCGATAAGGCATTTAAAGAAGCGAAAATTTATGAAGGTGGCGTAGCAAAATCTTCTGCTAAATCAGAAGAAAGTGGCGAGAAAAAAGGCGTTTATAAACATTTGATGACTGGTGTATCGCACATGTTGCCGTTGGTGGTTGCCGGTGGTTTATTAATCGCGATTTCCTTTATGTTTGGTATTGAAGCTTTCAAAGATGAAACGATTTTCCATGGTATTCCAAAAGCCTTAATGGATATTGGCGGTGGCGCAGCATTCCATCTGATGATTGCAGTATTTGCCGGCTATGTGGCCTTTTCTATCGCAGACCGTCCGGGGCTTGCGGTAGGTCTTATTGGCGGTATGTTAGCCACCACAGCCGGTGCAGGGATTTTAGGTGGGATTATCGCCGGTTTCTTAGCGGGTTATGTGGTAAAAGGATTAAATGCAACCATTAAATTGCCGGCAAGTTTAACCTCCTTAAAACCGATTTTAATTCTCCCGCTCTTTGGTACCTTGATTGTTGGTCTTGCGATGATTTATGTGATTAACCCACCAGTTTCACAAATTATGACGACCTTAAGCGATTGGTTAAAATCCATGGGCGAGGTCAATGCGATGGTATTGGGTGCGATTATCGGTGCGATGATGTGTATTGATATGGGTGGTCCAGTAAACAAAGCGGCTTATACGTTCTCCGTGGGAATGTTAGCCTCTCAAGTTCACACTCCAATGGCTGCTGCTATGGCGGCTGGTATGGTGCCGCCAATTGGTATGGCGATTGCAACTTGGATTGCTCGCAGTAAATTTACCAGCAATCAACGTGATGCGGGTAAGGCCTCTTTTGTCTTAGGGTTATGCTTTATCTCTGAAGGAGCATTGCCGTTTGTAGCAGCCGATCCATTACGTGTGATTATTAGCTCGGTGATTGGTGGAGCAACTGCCGGTGCGATTTCAATGGCATTAAATATTTCACTACAAGCACCACATGGTGGTTTATTTGTGATTCCGTTTGTCTCTGAACCATTACTCTACCTAGGTGCAATTGCAACGGGGGCATTATTAACCGGCGTGGTTTATGCGGTGATTAAGCCGAAGGCGACAGAATAATCGATTCTTTGATTAAAAAGTGCGGTAATTTTTAACCGCACTTTTCATTTATCAGGTATAATTACAATGATTTAGGGAGAAATTATGGATAAATACAATAAACTCCGCATTGAATGGGATTGTCGTCGAGGTATGCTTGAGCTGGATAAAATCATCATGCCTTTTTATAAAGCGCATTTTGACCAACTGACTGACGACAAAAAAGATATTTTTATTCGTTTACTTGCCGCCACGGATTTACAACTTTTTTCGTGGTTTTTTAATGGCAGTCAATCAGACGATGCCGAAGTACAAGCGATGGTTGAATATATCCAAGATATGCAGAAAACGAATGTCCGTTAATTTTTTGAAATTTTTTACACATAAGGAACTTTTCAATTTTAACTCTGTCTGATAAAGCAACAATAGCTTGCTGTCTTGAATATATGAAGGCGTGTTAGACGTAGCATAGGAGATATATGGCTGAACAGCTAACAGATCAGGCTTTGGTAGAAAGAGTGCAGCAAGGCGATAAAAAAGCCTTTAATTTATTGGTTTCTCGTTATCAAAATAAAGTAGCCGGACTTTTAACCCGCTACATTTCTCATAACGACATTCCAGATGTTGTACAAGAATCCTTTATTAAGGCCTATCGTTCCATTGAATCCTTTCGGGGCGATAGTGCATTCTACACTTGGCTATATCGAATTGCCGTTAATACGGCAAAGAATTATTTAACGGCACAGGGGCGCCGTCCACCGAGCGAAGATATTTTGGCTGAAGATGCCGAAAGCTATGATGTGGGAACCCATCTACGTGATGTAGATACCCCTGAAAATGAAATGTTATCTAGCGAATTAGAAAAAGTGGTGTTTGATACTATTCACAGTTTGCCAGAAGATTTAAGAACTGCGATTACCTTGCGTGAGCTTGAAGGGTTAAGTTACGAAGAAATCGCAGAAATAATGGATTGTCCAGTAGGCACTGTACGTTCTCGCATTTTCCGTGCTCGGGAAGTGATTGAGAACAAAATACAACCGCTTATGCAACGTTAAAATAAAGTCGGAGTTTATAAAATGCAAAAAGAGTTACTTTCAGCCTATATGGATGGAGAAGAAGTCAGTGCCGAGTTGACGAAACAACTCTGTCAGGATAAAGATTCACAAGAATCTTGGGTGGCATATCACACAGTAAGATCAGTTATGCGTAAAGAGTCACCAGTATTATTAGGTGCTGATTTTACCGCGAAAATGGCTGACTTAATTGAATTAGAAGAAGTAAAACACGTTGAAATTACTGTTTCTCAACCAACCCCAGAAGAGGCAGACAGCTTACCGTTCGTGCAAAAATTAAAAGCATTCTTTGCACCAATGACACAAATTGCGGTGGCTGCAGGTGTGTGTTTGGTGGCAGTAGTGGGTGTACAATCGTTCAATGCAAAAAGCACCTCGGTTACACCTGAAAACCCAGTTTTACAAACCTTACCATTTAACAATTCTGTTCAAGAAGTAAGTTACAACGCTCCGACCAAAGATGTAGCGACTTCGGAACAGGTTGAGCAAAAAAATCGCCGTATTGGTACGATGTTACAAAACTATGAATTACAGCGTCGTATGCATGCAGATAGCTTAAATGTGGGTAGCAACCAAGCGAAATAATTACTACAGTTAATCGATAATTCACCACCTTAGGCGTGGTGAATTTTTTTCTGGATAAACCAATTTATTTATGAAAAAAACGTCTCTCAAATTAACCGCACTTTTAGGCTTATTCTTATTGCCTTTCACAGCATTTGCAGAAGAGCCAATCCAGTCATTAAATAAAATGTCGCAAGCCATGCGAGATTTAAACTATGAGCTTGCTTTTGTGCAAACTACGCCAACAAATATGGACTCATTCCGTTATCGTCATATTAAGCAAGGGCAAAAAGTGTATGCACAATTGGTGACATTAGATGGTGAACAGCAAGAAATCATCCAGCGCGGTAATTTAGTCAGCTATTTTCAGCCGGGATCACGTGCTTTCACGATTAACAGTGGTGAGATTGTGGATGCGCTTCCGGCAGTGATTCGTACTGATTTTAGCAAGCTGAGTCAGAATTATGATTTTATTAAGCTTGGAAAAGATCGAATTGCAGGCCGATTTGTCGATACCATTCGTATTGTGCCCAAAGACGATTTTCGCTATCAATATCTCGTTTTCTTAGATGAAGAAAATGGTTTGTTATTGCGTGGTGATATGCTTGATCGAGAAGGCAAGTTACTTGATCAGTTCCGTGTCGTGACGTTATATATCGATGATCGTCTACGTGGTTTAACAGATTACCTTAATAAGGTGTCAGTGCCGCCACTTTTAAATGAAAGCAAACAAGAGTCATCTCTTGCAGTCAATTGGAAAACGGATTGGTTACCGCAAGGTTTTGATTTAGTTCGCCAAAATCAAGATGTAATGGATGGTGAAGTGGTTGAAAATGCGTTATTTAGCGATGGGCTTTTCACTTTTACACTCTATGTCAACAAAGCGGATAGCACTGCCGCAACAGAAAACACATGGAAACAAGGGGCATATACGATTTATAGTGAAGTCATGGGCGATAAAGAAATTACCTTTATCGGACAGCTTCCAATTGCCGCGGCTAAGCGAATTGTGCAAGGTGTAACATTCCTAAAATAATTCAGGAGACGTGAGAAAGTTGCTATTTTGTTTCCCCTTGCTATACTTTCTTCACCTGATGGATTTTGATAGCAAAACCCCGTCCTGCGGGGTTTTGTTTTATCAAGTGCGGTCATTTTTCTTAAGGTTTTTACAATGAATAATCCCCTTCCTCTTCTTGGTATTACGGGTTACAGCGGTAGTGGCAAAACCACATTGCTGGAAAAATTACTTCCTCAATTAATTAAAAAAGGCCTACGTGTTTCAGTCATTAAACACAGCCATCACAACGCCCATGTGGATAAAGAGGGAAAAGACAGCTGGCGAATGAAAGAGGCGGGTTCTGCGCAAGTTATTATGGCTTGCGATAGTCGTTGGGCATTAATGACAGAAACACCTCAGGCGCCGGTTTCGTTAGCTTATTTAAGCCAACAATTTGATCGTTATTTAACGGATTTAGTTTTGGTGGAAGGATTTAAACAAGAACCTATTCCAAAGATTCTGTTGCATCGACAAGAGATGATAAAGCCTTTGCCGGAATTAGATGAAAACGTGTTGGCTTTAGCAACAGATTATTCGCTTGAAACTGACCGCACTTTATTAGATATTAATCACATTGAACAGATCGCTGAGTTTATTTATCAATGGTGGAAAAAGACGCAGTAATAGAAAGTCAGCACTATAAAGGGCTGGCTTGGGTGGCTTCCATGGCTTTGTTTATGCAAAGCTTGGATGCGACTATTTTAAATACTGCCTTACCAACTATTGCAACAGATCTACAAACCCCCGTCTTTGAAATGCAAATGGCGATTATCGCCTATTCTCTGGCCGTTGCTTTATTTATTCCTTTAACTGCTTGGGCGGCAGCGAAATTTGGTACGCTTACGGTTTTCCGTTCAGCTGTTTTTACCTTTATATTCGGTTCAGTCGCTTGTGCGATGGCAACCTCTCTCGAAACTCTTGTACTTGCACGGATTCTTCAAGGTATTGGCGGAGCATTTATGATGCCTGTCGCTCGCCTTGCGATTATTCAAACGGTACCGAAAAATCAATTAATTAATGCCTGGAATTTAATGGCTACAGCAGGACTCATCGGCCCGATTCTTGGCCCGATTTTAGGTGGTTGGCTTGTGGTGCATACCTCATGGCATTGGATTTTCTTAATTAATATTCCTATTGGTATGTTAGGTTTTTGGGCTGCAGCTAAGGTGATGGGAAATCATAAAGGTAATGCGTCTAAGTTAGACTGGACGGGCTTTTTACTCTTTGCATTTGGTTTGGTAAGCTTAACGCTAGGGCTAGATTTGCTGGGTGAAAGTCATAGTGATCACATGACCACATACAGTGCATTAGCGATTGGCATGGCATTATTGATGGCTTATTATTTTTATGCGAAAGGTAATGAGCGTGCCATTTTGCCGTTATCTCTTTTCAATACAAGAACATTCCGATTAGGCATTGCAGCCAATATTTTTATCCGTCTTTCTGGATCGGCTGTGCCATTCTTATTGCCATTAATGTTCCAACTTTCCTTTGGTTATTCAGCTGAAGTGTCAGGCTGGTTGCTTGCACCTATTGCGCTAATGTCCGTCGTATTTAAACGCTTTATTGGGCATATTTTAAATAGCTTAGGTTATAAAACGACGTTAATTTTATCGTCACTTTTAATGGCAGGCTCTACAGTTTCCATGTCATTACTTGATATTTCATCATCAACGATATGGATTATATGTAATCTAATGTGGTACGGGGCTTGTATGTCGATGATTTTTACTTCGATTAATACACTTACTGTTGGCGATTTATCACAGGAACAAGGCGGTGTAGGCTCGACGGTATTGAGCATTGTGCAACAAGTGGGAATTGGTTTTGGTATCGCCGTAGCATCCATTATTTTAACGTTATATCGCCAATTTATTGGTAACGAAGGTGAAGCACTACAGCATGCTTTCAGTTATACGTTCCTGACCACTTCTGTTTTTGCTATCGTATTGGTTTGGATATTAAGCTATTTGCATAGAACAGACGGGGATCATTTGCGGAAAAAACGCTGATATTGAATACCTTAGTTTAATTTGTTATAAGAAAGATCATTTTCTTATTTTGTAAAAGTTTGATTTGCTTATATCTTAAGTAAAATTTTTATATACAGGGTGGATTCAAATCTACCACAATTGATGGTTGGGTAAGCGAGAAACTTACCTTACAAAGAAAGGACAACTTATGAAACTAAAAGCGACATTAACACTTGTTGCAGCGAGTTTGTTTTTAGCTGCTTGTGATCAATCTGGTTCTGCTGCAAAAGAAACTGCGAAAGCAGAAACAGCAAAACCTTCGGGCAATAACACGTTTGTGTACTGTACGGCAAAAGCACCACTTGGCTTTAGCCCGGCATTAGTAATGGAAGGCACATCTTACAATGCGAGTTCACAACAAGTGTATAACCGCTTGGTTGAATTCAAAAAAGGTTCAACTGACCTTGAGCCTGCATTGGCTGAAAGTTGGGAGATCAGTGACGATGGTTTAACCTACACGTTCCATTTGCGTAAAGGGGTGAAATTCCATACGACAAAAGAATTTACGCCAACACGTGATTTTAATGCGGATGATGTGGTCTTTTCTTTCCAACGTCAGTTAGATCCTAATCATCCTTATCACAACGTATCGAAAGGGACTTATCCGTATTTCAAAGCGATGAAATTCCCAGATTTATTAAAATCAGTTGAGAAAGTAGACGACAACACCGTTCGTATTACTTTGAATAAAAAAGATGCGACTTTCTTAGCAAGCTTGGGTATGGACTTTATTTCTATTTACTCAGCTGAATATGCTGATGCGATGCTGAAAGCGGGGAAACCAGAAACGATCGATAACAAACCGGTAGGTACAGGTCCGTTTATTTTTGTGGATTACAAAACTGACCAAGCGGCACAATACGTAGCAAATGAAACCTATTGGAAAGGTCGTACACCGCTTGACCGCTTAGTCATCAGCATTGTACCAGATGCAACGACGCGTTATGCGAAGTTACAAGCAGGTTCTTGTGATTTAATTTTATTCCCGAACGTGGCGGATTTAGCCAAAATGAAAACTGATCCGAAAGTACAGCTTTTGGAACAAAAAGGTTTGAACGTGGCATATATCGCATTCAATACAGAAAAAGCACCGTTTGATAATGTGAAAGTACGCCAAGCATTGAACTATGCTGTAGATAAAAAAGCCATTATTGAAGCAGTTTATCAAGGTGCGGGCACTGCAGCGAAAAACCCACTACCGCCAACAATTTGGAGTTATAACGACGAAATCCAAGATTATCCGTATGATCCAGAGAAAGCGAAACAGCTTTTAGCGGAAGCAGGTTATCCAAACGGTTTTGAAACAGATTTCTGGATTCAACCGGTGGTACGTGCGTCTAACCCAAATCCAAAACGTATGGCTGAACTTGTGATGGCAGACTGGGCGAAAGTAGGTGTAAAAGCAAATCCAGTAACGTTTGAATGGGCTGATTATCAAAAACGTGCTAAAGCAGGCGAATTAACGGCAGGTATCTTCGGTTGGTCAGGCGATAACGGTGATCCGGATAACTTCCTTTCTCCGTTACTTGCAAGTGCGAATGCGGGAAACTCAAACTTTGCTCGTTTCAAAAATGCAGAATTTGATGCCCTATTAGATAAAGCGATTGGCTTAACCAATAAAGATGAGCGCGCAGCGCTTTATAAACAAGCACAGGTGATTTTCCACGATCAAGCACCGTGGATTCCAGTAGCGCACTCTGTTGGTTTTGCACCACTTAGCCCTCGCGTAAAAGGATACGTACAAAGCCCATTCGGCTATGATGCGTTTTATGGCGTGAGTGTTGATGGTAAATAATTAACGAACTATACTAGCCCTTGCAGTTGCAAGGGCTTTTTGTTTTCAAGCAAAAGGAGAAAGAAAATGGACTTACATGATATTCGTGAGGATTATTGCAAACAGGTGCTTTCTCAGCATGATTGCGATCCCAATCCAATAAAACAATTTGAAAAATGGCTCAACGAGGCCATTACCGCCAAAGTAAATGAGCCAACAGGTGTTAATGTTGCGACAGTCAATGAAGACGGTCGACCAACAAGTCGAATGGTGCTGTTGAAAGAAGTGAACGAACAAGGTTTTGTATTTTTTACGAATTATCACAGCCGAAAAGGTCGCTCCATAGAGCATAATCCTTTCGTTGCCCTAACATTCTTTTGGCCCGAATTAGAACGTTCTGTTCGTATTGAGGGCAAAGCTGAAAAAATCTCGCCTGAACAATCAGATGAATATTTTGCGACTCGCCCTTACACCAGCCGAATTGGCGCTTGGGCCAGCGAGCAAAGTGCGGTCATTTCTAGCCACAAATCTTTATTAGCGAAAGCTGCTCTGATTGCAGCAAAACACCCATTAAACGTACCTCGTCCACCACATTGGGGTGGTTATCTTGTAATTCCTGATCGCATTGAATTCTGGCAAGGTCGCCCAAGTCGCTTACATGACAGAATTTGTTATTTGTACAATGAGGGGAAATGGGAAAGAGAGCGGTTATCGCCGTAAGTTTCTTAAAAACATTCTAAAAAAACAACCGCACTTTTTTGGTAAGTGCGGTTAGGAGTGTGGTATTCTACAGTATATTTTAGATTTCTTGTTTTAGTTTCTCAGAAGCGCGTTTTCTAAAGGCATCAAGAGTCGATCTCACACTTTCCTCGTCATACATTTCAGATAAATCTAAAGATTCTCCATAGATTTGGTATTCAATTTCACCTGATTTATCTTGATAGTGAGTAACTGTTCCAAAGTCTGGGTATTCTATATTCCACCACACATCACTATACCAGTCCTTTTTTCTCTTATGCTTTTGGCATTGATAAATATAGATGTGGATCTCACTTTTACTGTCAATAGGGGATAGCTCTCCGTCGTTATCTTCATCAGAGGCTATGACTATACTAAAGGCTAAATCATTTGGCTTAATGTGATTTTGCCATTCTTCACCAGCTGGAATGCTACGAGTTTTATGCAGTAATAAGGTTAAGTTCATCATTGGTAAAAATCGCCAACCAATACCATCCTCAATATTATAAATTTTATAAAGGGAACGTGGATCGCAATAGTTTGGAATTGAGTGGTAATAATGTTCAATATCTAGTTCTTTTTTTATGAAAGTAATTAATTCAATAATTCTTTGTTGATAATCAGCTAGCAATCGGTAGGCTTTCCTGACATCTTGTAGAATAAGGCTCATATCATTTTTGTTCATTAGCATTCTCCTAGAAAAGAGGGAAATTTTTCATGTGTTAAATTAATAGGTTTTAATTGAATCCAAGTGTTTTTTTGCTTAATTAATTGAGGGTATTCAGTATAAGTAATCTTTTTTTCTTTTAATTCGTTTAGCCATTGGTAAGGTTTATAACGAATATCATGCCAATCGTAAGCCTCCCTAATATCGCTAAGTAGTCTTTGTAGAGATTGAGCTTTTTCTTCTTTTATAGCCTGCTCTAAAGTCAAATAAATGTCTTGCCAGCTTTTAACATATAATTGATAAGTTATTTTAAGATTTCTAGCTTGTAGTATATCGTCTATTTGTTTCTTTAATTGTTTCTTGTTTTTGACGCTATATTCATACATTCCACCAACAGTTAGTAAAATAGGATCGTTTATTTCATTGTTATAAGCAGCCTGAATTTCATTAGCGAGTTGATACGCATATTGTTGCTGGGTATTATCGTATCGTTTGGCTTCGACAATAATGGTTTGTTGCATTTGATTAAATAAGACGACATCGGGTTCGATTTTGGCGTTATTTATTTCCCAATATGGCCAGAATTCTATTTCGTATAAGTGACCAAAATCATAACCATTAAGAAGATTTTGAATAAATCGGTTAAATACTTCATCGGGTAAATAAGCTATTCTTTCAAAAACACTTGATGTCAAAATATCCTCGGCTCCTTGCGTTTCTCCTATTTTTAATCTGGTTCCGGCTAGTCCACTACCGGTTTTTTTTCCATGTAATATTGCTGATAGCATTTATTTTTCCTTTTAATTCATTATAGAGAACAGCAATCTATAGTTTCTGCAAAATATTATCTATATGTATTTTCAGATCTAACCCTCTAGCTTTAGGGTTTTTCTTTAACCTTGAGTAATATATCTCATGTAGATAAACCGCACTTTGATTCCTCAACCAAAGTGCGGTTAATTTTTACGTTATTTTTATTTACCGATGATTTCTGCTAAATCAACTTTGCGGTTTTCGTAACGAGAACGGGTACATGCATCGGCTGTGGCGATGGCGGCACGGGCAGCTTCACCGGTGAGTAATTTTACAAATTCCTCAGTTGGTTCCATACCATGAAGAATATCGTTTAAATAACGCATTTCTTTTTTCATGATAGAACTCAACCAGAGCGGTGTGCGTTTGCCTGGTTTACCGTATTGAATCGCACCGTCCATTTCTGTGCTGTTGTAAATACGGGTACGGTCATCATCTTCTTCTTGGGTTTCGTGAATGAGGAAATAGGTGTCTTTTCCATCCACACGAAGGGTGCCTTTGGTATTGTACATATCAAGTTTGATCGCGCCTTTTTCCCCTTGAATTAATACATAATGTTCACCCCAACGGAAAGCCGAACCCCATTCTAGAACAGCGAAGCGATTATCATCGTATTCCATGGTGACAAAAATCATATCGTCTTCATCACCAAAGTTTTCGCCTTTGTGTGCAACATTGGCGGCTGCCATGGTAACAGTTTTTGGCATGCCCCCCATAATGAATTGTACGCAGTCTAATTCGTGAATATGGTGATATAAGTGGCCGCCAGATTTTTCACGGATTTTTTTCCATGAGATAGTCGGTTGTTGTTCTTCCCAGCCGTTACGTGCAGTGTGACAATAAAGCACTTTACCGATCACGCCTTGATTGATTAATTCTTTGGCATGGTGAACACCGTTAAAGAAGTTCATCACATGGCCAGCCATAAAGGTGACGCCATTTTCTTCGCAAGCACGTACCATGTCGTCACAGTCTTGATAACTTAAGGCGATTGGTTTTTCACAGAAAACGTGTTTTTTGTTTTTTGCGGCAAGGATGACTGGTTCTTTGTGTAAGTAGTTTGGGGTGGCAACAATCACGCAATCCACATCAGGGGAAGTGACTAATTCTTCAAGAGATTTTGCCGCTACGCATTGTAATTCTTGAGCAATGGTTTCACCATTTTCAGGGTCGTATACCATTGTAATCTGTGCATCATCAAATTCATTCATGAAACGGGCTAAATCCGCACCAAAATAGCCAACGCCAACAACACCATATCGCATCATAATAAACTCCTTATTTTTTCACTGAGATTTGTTTTTCCGTTACCATGGATTGCTTCGCTGCTTCTGCAACTTCGATGGCTTCAGTTAAACATAGACTTAATGGGCTGATTTTTCCTTGTGTTAAGTGCTCCACTACGCTTTGTACTTCGATTTCAGCCGCTCGGCTTAACCAAAGTTGGCAAGGTGCGTGGGTGACATTATATTGCTGAGTGCCTTTGGCACTTTCACGTAAAGATAAATCAGCCTCAAATTCATCAAATAAATCAACGTGTTCTATTTTTCCATCTAGATAATTAAATGTGACACTTGAGGTAAAGAAATTGACTTCAATCACACCATTTTCACCATGAATTTGAATACCCCATTGGTGTAACCGATAAGCGGTACCCATTTCGAGCGAACCTAACACCCCATTTTCAAAACGTAGTAACAGTTGCAACACATCACGACTATCTGGTGTATCGTGATGCGCTTGATTAGCGGCTTGAGCAAAGACCGCCTTAATATCGCCTAATAACCAACAGAGTAAATCCAGTTCATGAATGAGGTGGAAAAGCTCACCGCCCGTAAGATTGGCATCTAATTTCCACCACTCTTTATTTGGTAGGTTTTCAATCCAACGCTGACGCGTGGCTCGTGCGACCGTAATTCTGCCTAATTTTCCTTGTTCTAAAGCCGCTTTGACTTTTAACATGCCAGGTAACGTACGCTCTAAATGGCCCACAAAAATGACTTTACCTTTTTCTTCAGCAAGACGGCGTAAATGTTGGCCTTGAGAAGAGCTTAAGGTAAAAGGCGTTTCAATAAAGACATGACAACTCGCATTTAAAGCCAAAATAGCCGGAGAATAATGGGCATAGTTTGGTGTGGCGATAACCACTAAATCCGGTTTAGTTTCAGCCAACATTTCTTCTACACTAAAAAAGGCTTGGCTGCTGTATTGGTCTGCGAGTTTTTGTGCAAGAGAAGGATTGATATCGGTCACTGCAATTAAGTTTGCTTGGGCTTTATCAAATGCTGAAGCCAACTGAACACCAAAAAAGCCACAGCCGATTAAGGCAATGTTTAATCCATTAGTTTGCATCATGCCCTCCTTGTTGTAAGCGTTGGCGAATACTTTGGAAATATTGCAAGATCGCGCGTTGCATGCGTACCAAATCATGAGCTTCTACGGCATCAATTAATTCACGGTGTTGCATGGCTAATTTTTCAGGCGAAAGTATTGGTGGCGGTAAGCCTTTTTCTACTTGCTGATAAATTTGCCAAAACGCATCTAAATATTGAATCAGTAATGGGTTATTTAATGGTTCATAAAGTTTTAAATGAATGTGATATTCATCTTTTGAGGAAAATTTTTGCTCACGGGCATTTTTTTCCATGTTTGCCACTGATTTTTGCAAAAGTGCGGTCTGTTCTTGGCTAATTTTTCCTAAAACCATCGGGGCAAAACCGTATTCCAAAATTTCCCGAATATCCAAAATATTAATCAGCTGATTATGATCATTATGCAAATTCAGTTGGGTGTGAAAACTTAATCCGCGGATCATTGGCACAAGAGAGGATTCACTCACAAAAGTACCAACACCATGGCGAATATCTAAAATGTGTAGTGCCTCTAAAGATTTAATGGCTTCACGTAAACTGGAACGGCTCACACCAAGCTGTTCAATCAGTTCATTTTCTGTTGGCATCAAATCGCCAGATTTGAGGTTTTGTTTAATGATGAGCGATTTGATTTTATCCTGCAAAACGAGACTTGCTTCTTTTTTACTTGTTTTTTTCATTTCTGTTCTCATTTTCTAATCTATTTTCTGAATTTGTGATCCAGCTCTCATTCTCTTTGATTGACATAAGACATCATACGTCTTATCTTTATTTATGCAAGCAGAAATTAGCAGTGATTTTAAATTCTGTGATCTATACCACAAAATTCTCAAATACAAGGAAGGGAGGTTGTTATGGCAACATCATTACCATGGTATAAAGAAGTCAGTCCTACGCAAAAGAAAGCGTTATTTGCGGCTTGGTTAGGTTATGTTTTTGATGGCTTCGATTATATGCTTATCACTTACGTGCTTTTGGATATTCAAAAAGAATTCGCCATGAGTACAACGGAAACATCCACATTATTACTTGCAGCGTTCGTCGCACGTCCATTAGGCGGGGCGATTTTTGGTAGTTTTGCCGATAAATATGGGCGTCGTTTGGCGATGATTGTTTCCATTATTACGTATTCCGTTGGGACATTCTTGTGCGGTTTATCCACCAGTTATATTTGGCTTTTCATCTTCCGTATGATTATCGGTATGGGGATGGCAGGTGAATATGCGTGTTCTTCCTCTTATGCCATTGAAAGCTGGCCAAAACATTTGCGTACAAAAGCCAGTGCATTCTTAGTGAGTGGCTTTTCTATTGGTAATATTCTTGCTTCTCAAGTAATCCCTTGGGTTGCACAAGCTTATGGTTGGCGTATGGCTTTCTTTATTGGTTTAGCTCCAGTAGCTTTAGTACTCTATGTTCGTCGCCATGCACCAGAAAGTGAAGAATGGGCTCAAGCGAAAGCAGCGGGTAAAGTGAATAAAGTTCCACTTACTGACCTATTCACTAAAAAACAATTACCAATCACCTTAATTATTTTCTTAGTTTGCTATTCAATTTTCTCCGTAAACTGGCCGGTAGTAGGTCTACTTCCACTTTACCTCAAAGAAAACGGCTATGCTGAAAATGTGAAATCGCTAATGTTCTGGGCAGGCTTTGGTATCCTCATTGGTACCTTAATTGCAGGCTTTATTGGGGATAAATTGGGTGAGAAGAAAACCTTTGTATATAGCTTATTGTTATCACTTTTCTTCCTCTTCCCAGTATTCTATTTGCCAGAAAATAATGTATTAGCGCTTGGTGCGTTGCTCTTCTTCTTACTTGCAACTAATCTAGGAATTGCCGGTTTAGTACCAAAATATATGGCGACTTTCTTCCCAGCTGAAATGCGAAGCACAGGTATCGGTTTCATCTATAATTTCGCTGCAATCGGTGGTGGGGTGTCTCCTGTGATTGCCGCCAAACTTAGCGAAAGAGTAGGACTTGGTTCAGCCCTTGTGTATGTCACCTTATTCTGGACAATTGTCCTTGTTGCTCTCGTTGGATTAAGATTGCCAGAACGTATTCAAGCTCGTATGCAACAATAAAAAACGAAAGCAAAACAGACCGCACTTTTAGGTGCGGTTTGTTGTATATACAAAAATAGTTTGAAGCGTGTCACAAATTTGTTAAAAATATGTTTCAATTTTTTCGGTTAAATGCTAATTAATAATCTCCCCTATCGTTTTATAGGAGATTATATATGCAAACTCAACAAACCTTTCTCTCTAAATATAAAAGTCTCATTATTCTTGCCTTAGACTTTGTCTTCATGTTGGTGTTAATCAAAATACTGCCGTTTTCTGCTCAAGAGAATCGCGGGCTAGCCTTGCTGATTTTTATTGGTATTTTATGGTTAACGGAAGCCTTTAATATTACCGTGACATCCCTTATGGTGCCTGTCGTGGCCATAGGATTAGGCTTGATTAATACACAAAAAGCGCTCGCACCATTCTCTACCCCAATTATTTATATGTTCTTTGGGGGATTTGTGGTGGCTGCAGTGCTGCAAATTCAGAATCTAGACAAGATTATTGCGAATTACATTATTCGTTTGGCCAAAGGAAACTTAAAACTTTCTATCACCTATCTATTCACTGTAACCACATTCCTTTCCATGTGGATTAACAACACCGCTGTGGCGGCGATGATGTTACCGCTCACGATGGGGATGTTAAAAGGTATCAATGCAGAGAAAAATCATCGGTTGTACGCCTTTGTATTGTTAGGCATGGCATTTAGCGCCAGTATCGGTGGTATAGGTACATTGGTGGGAAGTGCGCCGAATGCGATTTTGGCATCTCAAATTCAAGTGACTTTCACGGAATGGCTAGGTTACGGTTTCCCAGTGATGGTATTGCTTGTACCTTCAATGATTTTTTCTTTATGGGTGATTTTACGTCCAGACTTTTCTGTGGATTTTAATCCATCACTTGAGAAAGTCAGCTTTAATCGAAAAAATATCATTACCTTAATGATCTTTATCGGTATGGCGATTATGTTACTTTTCAGCTCTCTCTTAAACCCATGGATTACGGCTTTCCTTGAATTACCGAAAAAAATCGAAAACTTTGATACGGTGATTGCGCTATGCGTTGTGATCTTTATTTGTATTTCAGGCGTGGCGACTTGGAAAGAAATTCAAGAGCGTGTTGAATGGGGCGTGCTCGTTTTATTCGGTGGTGGTTTAACACTCAGTATCGTGATGAAAGATTCTGGTGCCAGTAAGATTATGGCGGATAGTATCGTTCAGTTTGTGCAAACCAAACCACTTTGGGTACTTTGCTTTGTGATGACGGCATTTATTATTTTCTTAACGGAATTTACATCGAATACCGCCAGTGCAGCGTTGATTATGCCAATTGTGATTTCAGTGGCACAATCTATGAATTTACCGCCTATCGCTTTAGCAGCAATTATCGCTTGTGGGGCAAGTTGTGCATTTATGTTGCCAATCGCTACACCGCCCAATGCTATTGTGTTTGCAACAGGAAATGTGAAACAACTTGATATGGCAAAAGTCGGTTTGATTCTAAACCTATTCTGTATCGCCATCATCGGCAGTATGACTTATTTTGTTTGGTTGTAAATGTGGTTAAAACTGACCGCACTTTATTAGCCTATAAAAGTAAACCGCACGTTAACGTGCGGTTTATTGTTTATCTCGAAATAACTTCTTTTGTGAAGGCTTCCATTTCGGCTTTACGCCATGGTGTTGAGAAGAAAATGGTATCTTTCAAACCAGATTCACTATTTAGTGGACGAACACCGAATTCTTGGTTTAATTTCTGTTGTACTTCAGGTGAGGTAATCCAATGCACGAAAACAAGTGATGCGGCTGGGTTCGGCGCATTTTTTGCTACGGTTACAACATTACCACCGCCAGGCATCCCAAATTTGGGTACATAGAATTTTAAACGGTCAGTAATTGCACCTTGTTTTTGCAAGCTGAACAAGTGATCTTGCCATGCAGAGACAATTACTAACTCACCATCGTTTAAACGGGTTAGACTATCAGCATTTGAAGCGGTACGGATTAGCGCATCTTTTTTACTGCTGAACCAATCCCAGGTTTTCTTCCAATTAGCAATCTGTGCTTCATCAATTTTATCGGTACGGTAATCATAATCACCATTAATATATACTAAAGCTCGCTGAATGAAGGCATTACCGGAGCTGCCACCGTTTGGATCAGAATAGCCGAATTTTTTTGGATTTTTATCAATATAACTTTCCATATCAGCCCAAGATTGTGGCAGTTCCTCTTCTTTGATTCGCATAGGATCATAAGCTAGACCGGTTTGATTACCCCAGTAACCTACAGCCATATCGCCTAATTCAACACCTTGTAAGTGGTGATTTAATTTATCGAAATTTGGTAAGTTATTGAGTTTTACAAGAATGTCATTTTTCGCTACGTTGCCTAAACGGTCAGCATTTAACACAACCACGTCCATTTTGCCGGTTTCTAGATTTTTTTCAGCGATCAGTTTATTGATATTACCGTCCAAGGTGCCTTCAGGTACTTTGACTTTAATACCGTATTGATTTTCAAATTCTTTGACAAAATTACGGAATTGCGGCTGCAAATACCAAACGCTAACTGTCAATTTCCCTTCTTTTTTAGCGAGTTCTTCGATTTCACTCCAAGATTTACCACTTAAGTCAGTGGAAGCCGAGGCAAAAGTACTGACAGCCAAAGCGGCAGCGGTAAGACCAATGGATAGAAGTTTACGGATATTTTTTTGCATAAGATGCTCCTTGTGAAAATTATGCTTTTCCTGTGGATTGAGAGAGATAATTCCCTTTCAACAATTTTTCGATAATCATCATCAAAATAATGTTTGGTACCAACAAAATAATCGATACAACGGCCGCATTCGGACGAATAAAAGAATAACCGAGGAAAGAATATAAAATGGTTGGCACGGTAATAAAGTCTGGTGAGCCGATAACGAAAGCGATAGCAAACTCTTCAATACTTTTCACTAAACAGAAAATAATTGATGCTAAAAAACTTGGTTTTAACATCGGCATATACACGTCTTTGAAAACGGTAAATTTAGATGCACCTAAGTCACGGCTAGCATCAATAAGGTCTTGCGGTACAGAAGAAAAGCCCGCGGATAAAATCCGAATAGCATAAGGTAAAGTGAGTACAACATGCCCAATAACAATGCCGATGAATGGATTATTAATATTTAAATCCAATAACATACGGCTAAAGAATAGGGCAATAATCATGCCTGGAATAACCAATGGAATCAGTGTTAATAATTCTGCTAATTTTTTACCTCTAAACTCCATACGTCCAAATGCATAAGCTGTTGGGAGAGAGAGTAAAATAGTGATCAGAGAAACCGTAGGCGCAATGGTATAGCTATTAAACATTGCTTCAGGTAAAGAGGTGGTTTCCCAGACGATTTTCCAACGCTCAAAAGATAATGATTGAGGGAAAATATCTGGATAACTCCACGGTTTAGCGGGATCTACCAATGACCATAAACCAGCCATCAAAAATGGCAAGAACAACCAAATAAAATTAGCAAGAATAAAGAACGTTAAGGAAATACGTGCGATTAATCGACCATTTTTCGTTGTGATTTGTACGGAACTACTCATTTGACTTCTCCACGTTTGACGGCTAATGGTTTAATCAATAATGACACTAGGATGGTGAAGAAGGCAGAGGTCAACATAATAGTTAATGCCATGACCGCACTTTGATTCCATTCTTCAAATTCATAGGCAGACATTTGCATTAAACGTGCTAAAGAATAGGTACTACGAGGACCTGCAATACTATAAAAGGCGAAATCACCGAGTGCGCCGATAAATATTAAAATAAAGGAAACTTGTACCGCACCTAAGGTTAGTGGAAAGATCACATAACGAAAACGTTGCCAAGGACTCGAACCTAAATTAGCCGCCGCATCTAATAAATCAGTTTTCAGTGAATTGACCGCGCCACCAATAAGAATTAAAGCAAAGGGAATGTTTTTCCACATTTGTAAAATCACTACCCCCCAACCAAATTCGTCATTTTGTAGGGTTTTCGGTTCGTCCCAAATGCCTAAATAAACGAATACTTCGTTAAGAATGCCGTGGTAAGAAATCATATTGACGAACAAAAAGGCGGCAACTAATCCCGGTACCAACATAGGTGCCCGCAAGATGGTGATGATCGTTACCTTGGCAGGCAATTTTTTACGCAACCACATGGCAATGGGATAAGCCACGATGATGGATAAAATCGCCCCTAATAAAGACACTTTTACGGAATAAATATACGAATTTTGGAATACAGGGCTATTTAATACGGCTTGCCAATACTCCAAATTAAATTGGCTTTCTTCCCCACCCATACTGTATAAACCAAGGCTTTGAGAGACGACAATGTAGAATGTGGACCCCATTAAAAATAGGATTGTACCTAAACCGCTGCATAGCAATAACCATGCTTTTACATCATTTTTGAGACTTTTCATTTTACGGACTCCAAGAATTTAATCGCATGGCGGGGAACCGTAAAGGTGAGTTTATCGCTCAAATTCGGA
The DNA here is from genome assembly GCF_014931275.1 of Haemophilus parainfluenzae. NCBI lineage: Bacteria > Pseudomonadati > Pseudomonadota > Gammaproteobacteria > Pasteurellales > Pasteurellaceae > Parahaemophilus > Parahaemophilus parainfluenzae. Next base: position 466,968 of record NZ_CP063110.1, on the reverse strand, counting down.
CATTTTGTTAGTTGCAGGCGTAATTTTTTCTCTTCATCACTACGTTTAATAACTCCTTGCACTTCCGTGATATTGCCCATAAAAGCGGTGTTGATGATATCTACTGTAATTTGGTTTTCCGCTTCCGTTTGTGCGTTTGGTAACAATTCAATGTCTTCTGGTCGAAAGCAAATATAAATTCGTTCTGATTCCGGTTTTTTCTCAGAAAATACGGTGAAATCGCCAAAAATAGAACTAACAGCATAAAGGTTATCGCCGATGTTTTTTACATTGGCTTCCGTGATATTGGCAATGCCAATAAAATCTGCCACAAAGCGGTTTTTAGGATGATGATAAATATCTTGAGGAGAGCCAATTTGCTCAATAGCACCTTTATTTAACACAATAATTTTATCTGACATAGTTAGGGCTTCAGCCTGATCATGAGTCACATAAATACTAGTCAAATTGTATTGTTTTGAGAGTTGCTTAATTTCAAAACGTACACTTTCGCGTAATTTGGCATCTAAGTTGGAAAGCGGTTCATCAAATAAAATTACATCTGGACGAGTGACCATGGCTCTGGCTAATGCGACACGTTGCTGTTGACCTCCAGAAAGCTCATTGGGTAATTTCAATTTATGAAATTCTAAATCCATTTGTTTCAATGCGAGATTTAAACGCTGTTTTTGTTCTTCAATATCAATTTTACGTTGCTTTAAACCATAGCAAATATTGTGAGAAACGTTGAGGTGAGGGAAAAGGGCATAGGATTGGAAACACATGGCTGTATTGCGTTTTTCTGGAGGAACGTTGTTAACATTTTTTCCTCCAATAAGGATTTCACCTTCATCAGCCACATGAAATCCAGCGATTAACTTTAATAAGGAGGTTTTACCACAGCCACTTGGTCCTAATAAGGTGACAAACTCGCCTTCTTCAGCGGTAAAAGTAATATTATTTGCTGCGTAAAAGTCACCAAATTTTTTTGTAATATTTTTTATTTCTAACTTTGCCATTCTTACATCCTCTATTTGGTTTACAACTATAGAGTAACCATAAAAACACTTAGTTATTTTTTCAATAAAATAAAAATATTTTTCATGAATTTGTGATGAAGATCACGCATTTAGCTAAAAATATGGTTTTATTACATTTTAATAATGCGGAGGTGGCGTTTCTTCTGCTTGGCTAGCAATGTTAGAAGGTTGCATATCTTTTAATTTGCCGGCGAGATAGTGGAGTTGAAGTTGAATTTTATCCATATCAAACTGTTGTTGAACTAATGCTTGGTTGAGTTCGTCTAAAAGTTGTTCTTGAAAAGCAATTTTCATTTCAAGTTCGGCGATGCGATCTTCTAAAATTTGTTGATTTTGCATAAAATTTCTCTAATTTTTAAAAAAATGTTGTGAATTTGGTCAATCCGATTTAACCTATTCGCTATTCCGTTTCTATTATAAAGGATCAAGCAAAATGTTGAAAATTCAAAAGCTTTCTCTTGCTGCACTTATGGTAAGTGCGGTCGTTTCAGGTTCTGTTTTTGCAGAAGATAAAGCAGCGCCAAGCGCAAGTGATGCGTCTTATGCTGTAGGTGCATTAATGGGTAACCAAGTAAAAGATTTAGTGGATGCTCAAAAAGAAGTGATTCAATACGACAATGCGCGTATTTTAGATGGCTTAAAAGATGCATTAGAAGGTAAAGTTGATGTTCGTAAAGACGAAAAAATTCAACAAACCTTAGATGGTATTCAAGAGCAATTAGTGTCTGCGGCAAAAGCAAAAGTAGAACAACAAGCGAAAGCCGCAAAAGAAGAAGGCGATAAATACCGCGCTGAATTTGCGAAAAAAGATGGCGTAAAAAGCACTAAAGATGGCTTACTTTACAAAATCACTGAAGCAGGTAAAGGTGATGCGATTAAAGCAACAGATACTGTGAAAGTACATTACACTGGTAAATTACCAGATGGTAAAGTATTTGATAGCTCTGTTGAACGTGGTCAACCGGTTGAATTTAAATTAAACCAAGTGATCAAAGGTTGGACTGAAGGTCTTCAGTTAGTGAAGAAAGGCGGTAAAATCGAATTAGTGATTCCACCTGAATTAGCTTATGGCAAACAAGGTGCAGGCGATTCAATTCCACCTGATGCAACACTTTACTTCGAAGTTGAAGTATTAGACGTTAATCCTAAAAAATAATCCTTAATTCAACCGCACTTTGTCCAAAGTGCGGTCATTTTCCCTACCAGATTTGAAAAATGATACTAACTGATAGACAACCTTTCACTGATGAAGATCGTGCTATTTTGATTTCCTATAAAGCGGTAGTTGATGGCGTGAGTGCGTTGATTGGCGAGCATTGTGAAATCGTCTTACACTCTTTGGAAGACATTGAACATTCCGCCATTTGTATTGCCAATGGGCATAATACCAATCGCCAAGTGGGTTCACCAATTACGGATTTAGCCCTGAAATCCTTGCGTAATATGCAAAGTGAAAGTGTGTCTAAGCCTTATTTCACGCGTGCGAAAGGCAATGTGTTGATGAAGTCTGTGACCATCGCCATTCGAAATGGCAAACAACGCATTATTGGTTTACTTTGTATCAATATTAATTTGGATGTGCCGGTCTCTCAATTTATGCAGGCCTTTATGCCAACGCAGGAACAAAATGAAACCTCTTCCGTCAATTTTGCAAGTTCAGTGGAAGAATTGGTGGCACAAACGGTAGAAAAAACCATTGAAGAAGTGAATGCAGATCGCTCGGTTTCGAATAATAATAAGAACCGTCAGATTGTGATTTCACTTTACGAAAAAGGCATTTTTGATATTAAAGATGCGATCAATTTAGTGGCTGATCGCCTCGCGATTTCTCGCCACACCGTGTATTTGTATATTCGTCAAATCAAACAAGAGCAAGAGTAATGAACTATGTTCTCGCTGTGAAAAGTCCTGTTTATGGAAAACAAGGGGCTTTTCTTGCCTATCAATTCGCCCAAGCTTTACTCGAAAAAGGGCATGCCATTAGCCAAATTTTCTTTTTCCAAGACGGTGTGAGTAATGGCAATGGCTTGGTTTATCCTGCCAATGATGAATTTAATCTCATGCAAGCTTGGCAAGCCTTTTCAATCCAGCATCATATTCCTTTGCATTTATGTGTAGCCGCTTCACAACGTCGTGGCGTAGTGGATGCGCTTACAGCAAAGGATACGGATCATACGAATCTGGCAGAAGGTTTTGAGATTACAGGCTTAGGCGAGTTTATGGCGATGGCATTAAAAGCAGATCGGGTGGTGACATTATGAAGCTTGCATTCTTATTTCGTACCGCACCGCATGGAAACGCGATTTCTCGTGAAGGTTTAGATGCTTTGCTTGCTGCGACAGCATTTTGTGATGAAGAGGAAATCGGTGTCTTTTTTATCGATGATGGCGTATTAAATTTACTCGATGGGCAAAATCCTGAGTTATTGTTACAAAAAGATTTTATTCGTACCTTTAAATTATTAGATTTATACGATATTGAACAGCGCTTTGTCTGTGCCACTTCACTCGACCAATACAATTTGCAAACAAAACAACTCATTATTTCTGCTGAAAAAATTGACCGCACTTCGCTGATCAATAAACTTAGCCAAGCAGAAAAAGTGTTTACGTTTTAAGGAATATTATGCTTTATACCTTTTCTCAAGCTCATTATTCTGAGGCAGACCTTCAACGTTATTTGACTGAAATCACGGAAAATGATGCGGTGGTTTTATGGCAAGATGGCGTGTTGCTAGCGGTAAAGTACGGAGAAATGTTTACTCAATGCAAAGGACAATGTTTTGTGCTGGAACAAGATGTTTTAGCCCGAAATTTAACCGCACTTTTGCCAGAAAACAATCAAGTGCGGTCAATTTCATTAACAGATTTGGTGGATTTAACTGCTCAATATTCGCCTCAAATCGCCTTATAGCGGGCGTTCTTTCGGTAACAAGAGCGGTAATACCATAACAGAATAAAGTGCTAAACCTGCGGCCATTAAGCAGGTAATTTCTAATCCTCCTGAGCGTAACCATTCGCCAAATCCCATGTCATTCACTAGCGTTGCATAAAAGATCCCCGCTACGACGGTATAACAAAATCCAATTAGTACCGAAATTAATGCGATAGCTTTTACGTGATAACTCGCATAACGGTGAAATGCTGCCCAAAGTGTAATGAGAAAAGTCGGTACCGCAGCCACGATAAAGACGGTAATCGCTGAAGATTGAAATCCATCGGCATCATTGTTTGCGAACATTAGGCCAATAGTGCCAATAATTTGAATAATCAACGGTAAAAGAATAAATGCTTTAAGATATTTTTTCATGAGATGTCCAATTAATAGAAAAACGGACGCATTGTATCAATCAAATGAAAGACAACCAATCTTTTCTCTATTCGGTTTTTATTACATCCACTAATGTGGGCTGAACGATTGAGGCATAATCTTGTGTATTGAGAATAATAGAGCGTTCTAACGTACCTGCATTAAATGCTAATTCATCATAACGAGACAGTAAGCTAGGATCGGCAATTAATAACAAATCAGGATGAAAGCTAAAAGGCGGAATTGCACCAAATACACAGTCAGTTAGGGTATCTACTTCTGCAGGACTAGCAAGCGAGGCTTTCGTGCCGCCTAAATAGGCTGCAACTTTGCTTAAATCAGATTGTTGATCAGCCGGCAATATAACTAACACTGCTTGTTTTACGCCATTTCCTTTCACTTTGCATACTAGCGCTTTTGCCCCTTGCCCTAATTCTGTACCGCGAATTTTAGCCACTTCTTCTGATTTTCCTGCTGTGGGGTGTTCAACGACACGATAGCGTGCTTGATGTTTATCTAAAAGTGCGGTCAATTTTTCAAATGTTTTGACAGACATGCTGTTTCCTTAAAGGGGAAATCCTTTAATAAGAATTCCCCCTTTTTTATGTGAGTACAGGAATAGATCTATTTTTTAACCTTTTTCTCTTTTACAAAGTATTTGCCATCAAAACGATAATAAATGCGTTCTGAGGTCATTTTTCCGTTACCACAGGTATCTTCAAATTGATGTACTAACGGGAAGCTAAAGCGGTTATTTTTCAAGTCGTAATCAAAATAGGCATTCGATTCTGGTAAATCATTATTCGTATATGAGATAAACGATACCTCAATATTAGAAGTTGGTTTTTTACCTTGAATCAGATTGGCTTCTTCTAAACCTTTTTCCGTAATTTGATAAAATTTCGCTGCGATTGCATGATGACATTGACTGTAGATGTCAGCGGTTTCTATATAATAGTAAGGTTTTCCATTCAATTTAAGCGATACTAGCCAGGTTATATAAGAGTCTAACTCATTAACTTCCGTTTTCCAAATGCCATTAGGTAACTGATAACGCCAAATGCTGCCATATTCATGCATTGTCCCGCCAGATTGCCAATCCCAAGCAAGGATTTGCAGTTTTTGGTCTTTTGAAGTGAGCACGCGCACACCCTCTTTAGGCGCTTTTTCCCAAGCGCAGAATTTGCCTTCTAATTTTTCAATTTTGGCTAATGCGTCTTTAAACCGTTTTTCTGAAGACTGGTATTTTTCTTCATTTTTTTCGTTATAGTTGCCGTAGGTTTTCATCTCTGAATAACTTGCGGCTAATTCGGTATCAATGATTTCACATTGGTTAGCATAAGCGGCAGAAGAAAAGAGGCACAGGCAAAGTAAGATTTTTTTCATAGAGCGTTCCTTTTTTAAGATTATTTTTCACAAGCGGAAAAGGTGATTGAGCAATTCGCTGAATTCATTTTACAGGCTGCCAAGGCTTCTTGTTCAGCTTTTTCTCGCTTCATTCTGAAATTGCGAACAGCGGCATATTTTTCAGGAGAATCTCCTGTTGCCAATGCAACACAAGCATGATTAGCTTCTGTGACAATTTGACAATGTTGTTTATTTACATTATTTGAAGCAAGCTCGCAATCCTTTAGTGCTTTATTTTGAGCAGCCTTTATCATACCTCCCTCGCCATAACCAAAAGCACCATTTTGTGGATTATAAGCAATTACACTCCACCAATTAGGAAAATCTAGAAGTGGCGGTTGTGGTGGATACGACATTTGATCTTCGATTGAAGGTGTTGTTGCAAAGGCTGAAACGGATAAAGCACATAAAGCTAATGTAAGTGATTTTTTCATTTTTATTCCTTGTGAAAAATCCTGTGAGATTTGTCTTCTCTTTATTGTAAAAGCATATTACTAAGCAAGGTGTTAGTTAAAAAACTTTGCATCTATACCATATAGCACATCTAAATCATGCTGTGGTAAGAAGTCTTTTTCTTTTACTTGATATTGCACAACTTTGTCATTTTGTAGCACTTTTTTCACCTCGCCTTTACCTTTCCAACAGAAAGAAACAATCTGATCTTTTGGTCTTTCAATGGTAAGCGTAAAATCCGCAATAGGTTTTGCCCAGTTTGCTCCAGTTTTGAGAATATAACCTAGCTCACGGTAGTATATCCCTTGACTAGATTTTGCTTTTACTGATTTTTTAAATGATGGATCAATACAAAAGGTATCGGCAAACTTTTTATAATTCACGAGATCATGAAGCCCCATGCCAGATCCTAAAAGAGGGACATATTCGTGCTGAATTTGAGTAGTTGAATTGCCTTTAAAGGTTTGCTGCCAGCTATAAATAATTTGTCCACCCCAAGTGATATCTTCGCTATCCTCAGAGTCTTTGTATGCGAATTTGGCAAGACGTGGATCCTGACATTTTAAGATTTTCTTATCTGCGGAATCTGATTTACGTAACCAAGGCTCCATCAACTCTTCTTCAGTTAAACCACAGGCACGAAGAATGTCCGTGACATCGTGAGAAACCAATTCTCTTTTCTCTGGATCTTCTGCATTTTTGGTTTCGTAAAAGAACGCGCGTACATGAGTCGTCGGTTTGATTTCTTTGCCATTCGCATAAATCTTAAAAGAATTGATTAAACTTTGGGTGTCAGCAAAATCACCGTAATCGTGCAGCATCACTTCCGGTAATGGGAATAGCACCGTCTCAGTAATGTCTTTATCGGTTAGATTGCGATATTCATATTTCACCTTAATTTTATCTTGGCTGATAAATAGGTTTTCCTTTTGCATCGCAATATGCTCATTTTTAATATATTCCACACCACCAGTAGAGACCGTTCCCGTACTGTCGTTAGCTTGAGCCATAAATGGAAGACAAAGAATCGTTAAGAGAAGAGACTTTTTCATGATTGGTGTTCCTTGTAAAAAGTGAGAAAAATTTGACCGCTCTTGTGGTAAGGCAATTAACGTATTGTGTATTTTTCAAATACGCTACGAACTAAAATAATTTTTGTTTTGCTTGGCTAATTTTAAAACCGTGTTTTTCTTGGTTTGAGCAAGTTAATGAATCGCCCGAAGCAGTACATTGCCAGCCTTTGCCTTTAATCGTTTCGCCGTCTTTTAAGATCTGAGAGTCTGGCACAGCGGGGGTATCACTTGCACAAACAAGTGAGGCTTTTCCGGTAGCGCCAACAGAAAATAGCTCGCCCCATTCGAATTCACAATCTTTCGGACGCGGTAAAATCGGTTTTCCTTTGATTGTGGTAACACATTCAACTTTGGGGGTTAGACCAGGAATGTCGCCAGAGCAATAAATAGCATCATTAGCAGTGCGGAAACTGATAAGCGAGTCTGAGTTTGATGCTGTTTCTATTCGCGGGGTTAAGGCAAAGCTAGAAACAGAGAAAGTACATAAAGCGAATAAAAATAATTTTTTCATGTTGAATTCCTTGTTGAATGGCGGAATTGGTAAAATTCCCACAAAATTTAACCGCTTGCAAACCCTTTTGAATTGCTAAGTTATGAGTTTACTTGTTTTATTTCTTACAATAAAGGTAGGATAACAAACTTAACAATAATGGGCATAAAAAATAAATATAAACCGATGAGGTTTGGAATATGCCATCATAATCGGTGCTTTGTAGCGCATTCAAAGCAAATAAATATTTCCCGAATACTCCAGCTTCCGCCATCCATAGTAACATTGCAAAGCGACGATAAAAACGTTGAAAAATAGCAAAAAAGAGATAGCTAAAAGTGGTAATGGCAATAAGTTTAAAATAGATATTAATAGAATGATTTAGACTATTAGCCACAGGCTCGTTGAATGCTAAGTTATAACCAATAACTTGCACCCAACGCACGTCAAAGTTGAAGTAGAAATAAGCACTAAATAACAAGACGATGAAATGAGTTAAAAAAAGTAAAAATTTCATATTGGAATATCTTTGTATGAAGAAAAAGATGCCATTTATGACATCTTTTTCTCAGTTTAGATTATGAGCATTGCCCTGCTGCGCGTAATAAGTCGTTGCAAGAGCCAGTAGATTTCCCTGTACTTCCACGACCACCGTTACACACTGCACCAGAAGTGGCTGGACCAAAGAAGGTTAATGCATTTGTGACATAACATTGGTGTGAACGTTTGCCTACAGTTGCGGTAAAGTTAATTTGTACGCCTTCGTTTGAACGATTGCTGATTTTAACTGCGCTGGCATCAGTATTCAGTGCAAATGCCGCTTTCTCTTTAAGTTTTTCTTCAGAAACAGTTGCGCTGTTTAACGCACTACATCCAGTTAATGTTAAAGCGAGAAGCGAGGCAAGGATTGTGGTTTTCATGTTCATATATTACTCCTAAATAAAGGTAGAGTTGTGTAAAAATCGAAGAAAGTAATACCTTCTAAAATTGATTAGTAAATTCTTTGCTATGATACATTTTATTAGGAATAGATCAATACTTTATTAAAATACTCGGATAAATATCTTTCTAAAATACTAGGATATTTCTTAAAGAGATAGGTAAATAATAGACAAATACATTTATGCCCCGTACTATGTTCCTTTTTCTTTGGTATCGTTTATGACTCGAATTAATCTTGTTCCGCCTGAGGAACTTTGTGATCAGCATCTTTTAGCTGAACATCGTGAATTAACCCGCATTCCTAACGCCGTGGCGAAAGGTAAATTTCATTTGAAAGGACAGTCTACGGAATATAAATTAGGTGAAGGGCATGTGCGTTTTTTCTTTAATAAATTGGCGTTTTTAAAGAAACGGTATGATGCATTGCATGCGGAATGTAAGGCGCGAGGCTTTAACGTGCAGTATATTTGGAATGAAACGTTACCCGATGATCCAAGTTTATGGTTGGACTATGAAGCCACAGAGGCGGCGTTACAGATTAATCGGGAACGTATTCAGGAAAGAATGCCATTAAAGGCGAGATTTACACCGCATCTTCCAAAGGGCGGTCAAAAATAAAGGAGTTTTCACTTATGAAAGGCAGTGAGAATATAAAAAAGGTGAGCATCGCTCACCTTATGAATTGTTTAATCTTTCAATTTAATAAAAAACGTACCACTAGGTATGATAGGCAAATAGTTTTTATGGAAATCCATAAAGGTTTTTTGTGGGTCTATGTCTTCAAAAAGTTTTGGGTAAAGTGCTTTTGCCATAAATTGAGCAGCTGCCAGATCACTTAGTGAGCGAGAAGCCGTATGATAAATACCGTAAACACGGTGGTTTTTAACTGCAGGTAAATCTTGCCACCCTGCACGGGTTAAGAAACCTTTTAGGCGTTTTTGTGCATCCTGTTCATTGATGTTTATTCCCATCGCCATCATTTCATCGTTAGTTTCATGCCCCATTTCTGTGCCAGAAATCATAATCACTTCAGGTTGTGCGGCAAGAAGTTGTTCTGGATTAATTGGTCCCCAATTTTCGACAAAAGGCGCGCTTACGTTATCCCCGCCAACAGTTTCAGCAATAGCACCCCACATATTTTTACCAAAGGTAAAGCTATATTCACTAGGACCTTTATTGCCAAATTCTACATAGATTTTAGGTTTAGGTAGGTTAGCCTCTTTTACACGTTTTTGAATATCAGTAATGCCTTGAGCATATTCATCTGCAATTTTATTTGCTCGTTCTTCGGTACCTGCAAGTTGCCCAAAAATCTTTGCGCTTTGGGTGTGTCGTTCTACACTTTGAGCATTAAAATCGACAACAATAATTGGAACGCCAGCTTGTTCTAACTTTGGTAGTTCGGAACCAATAGTTTGATATTGCCATTCTGCAAGAATCAATACATCAGGTTTTAATGCCAAGGTTTTTTCGGTTGAGAAAGTTCCTGTATTTACATTACCAATATCAGCAATATTTTTGAGTTCAGGTATTTTTTCAGAAAACAATGCCCAACTTCCTGGATTAAATTTTTCCCAAAATTCACGTGAGATACCTTTAACATATTTAAAATTTTCAACACCCGTAACAGCAATGTAATCAGGATAGTAAAAGCCTAACACGGCATTTTTTACGGGCACATCAACGTTAACTTCTCGTCCTAATACATCTTTGATTGTTTTTATTTCTGCTTGAGTAGTGATACCAAAAGTCAGTAATAGAACGGCCAAAATTAAACGAATTGTTGATTTTTTTTGCATATAAACTCCTGTCTGAATAAAACATCAGAATATTGCCATAAATAAGAATTATTATCAAATTTAGATGTTATAAAGTGATAATACAAGAAATGCTGTTGAAGGGTAAAATAGGCATATATCTAGAAAAAACATATTTCGCATTTAAAATTGGAAGTGCGGTCAAAACTTAGTAAGTTTTCACTTCTCCTTGAGTTGGACTAAAGGAGAAGTGAATGTGGGAGAATTATTTATACTCAACCACGATATCGCTTTCGCTGACGGTATCACCATAAACTGGCAATAAGGTTTTTTCGTAAGCTTGTTTTAAACGCCCATCTTTGCCTAGAGTTTGGATTTCGTTATTTAACCAATTTAACAATTCAGGTGCATCTTTGCGAACAGCTGGTGCAATAACATCTTGATCACCAAAGTTTTTTACGCCCACGGTATAACCTGGATTTTGTTTTGCCCAAGCGAATAAGAAGGTATTGTCATTAGATAATGCATCACCACGGCCATCACGTAAGGCTTCAAAGGTTTCTGTATTTTGTTCGAATTTCAATAACTTCACATCTGGATAGTTTTTGGTGAAGAAAATATCAGCAGTAGTGCCTTTATCTACAATTAAAGTTTTGCCTTTTAATTGTTCAAGATCCGTAATCACTGAGCCATCTTTCGAAACGACACCGAGTGCCACTTTCATATATGGATTAGCAAAATCCACCACTTCTTTACGTGCTGGTGTTACAGTGAAGTTGGCAAGAATAATATCAACTTTCTTAGAAAGTAAGTATTCTGCACGGTTTGCGGCATCCACTAAAACAAATTCCACTTTGTTTTCATCACCTAATAAATCTTTACCGATCGCTTTACCAATTTCAACATCAAAGCCTTGGCTTTTGCCTTGTGCATCCACATAACCAAATGGTGGTTTATCGCTAAATACACCAATGCGTACTTTGCCATCTTTTTGTATTTGCTCAAGGCTTGAAACTGTTTTTGCCTCGTCTTTAGCTGGTTCTTTGTCATTACACGCGGTTAAGCCAAATGCTAAGGTGGCAGTAGCGAAAAGTGCGGTCAATGTTTTAAATGTTTTCTTCATAGTTTGTCCCTCTCGGTTCATAATTTAAGATATTTAAGAATGTTTTCGCACGATCCGTGGTTGGATTCGTGAAGAAATCTTCTGGTTTTGCCTGTTCAATGATTTGCCCTTTATCCATAAACACGATGCGATTAGCCACTTGACGGGCAAAGTTCATTTCATGGGTAACGATAAGCATCGTCATGCCATCTTTGGCAAGACCTAAAATTACATCAAGTACTTCACGTACCATTTCTGGGTCAAGGGCAGCAGTGACTTCATCAAACAGAATAATTTCAGGGTTCATGCAAAGTGAACGTACAATGGCAATTCGCTGTTTTTGTCCACCGGATAATTCACGTGGATAGGCATTTTTTCGATCATATAGGCCTACACGTTTAAGTAACTCATCGGCTTGTTTTTCAGCTTCTGCACGATCGCGTTTTTGTACTTTTAAAGGGCCGATTAAAATATTGTCAATCACTGATAAATGAGCAAAGAGTTCATAACTTTGGAATACCATCCCAATGCGTTGACGCGCTTTAACCCAAGGAATGTCTTTACCTAATTCGCCTGCATTTTGCAGCAAAATCTGACCGCGCTTTATTTCCTCCAGTCCATTTAGGCAGCGTAAAAAAGTACTTTTACCACAACCCGATGGACCTAAAATAACGACAACTTCGCCTTTTTCTATAGAAAGATTGATACCTTTTAGTGCTTCTACATCACCGTAATTTTTGACGAGGTTTTTAATTTCTAATAACGCCATGTGTTTTCCTAATTAAAATTAACTTTCCCAACGGGTTTCTAAATAACGGGAAAATAAGGATAGCGGGTAACAAATCACAAAATATAAACCGAAAATGACACCGTAAATCCAAAGCGCCGCTGATTGATTACTAAATAATGAATGCTCGATAATTTGTTGACCGACTTTTATCACTTCTACTACCCCGATTAACATTGCCAAGGAACTGGTTTTTACCATGCGGGTAAAGAGGTTAATAGCACTTGGTGTCACACGTTTTAAACTTTGTGGAAGTAAAATATACACAAAGGTTTGAAACGGCGTTAAACCTAAAGCGTAGGCTGATTCCACTTGATGTTTTTCAATGGAAGTTAATGCACCACGCACTAAATCCCCCATTTCTGCCGTTCCCCAGAAAATAAACACCAAAATACATACAGAAATGCCATCTAAGTGAATATCAAACCATTTTGCCAAACCGAAATACGCGAGAAAAAGTAAGGCTAATAATGGAATGATGCGTACAAATTCTAAATAAAAGCGGCAAATGGCTTTGATAATGGGATTTCTGCTTGTCATGATTACGCCAAAAATCACACCTAAAATACAGGCGAAGAAGACAGAAATGAACGCAATTTCAGCCGTCACCCATAAACCGTTGAGCAAGCGTTCAATGTTGCTGCCTTGGAATAATAACTCAAGCCCCATATTTTGCTCTCCGAGTACGGCGTTCTAAATAACTGATGAACAGAGACATCGGTAATAGAATGATCAAATAAAACACCACTAATAAAAATAAGGCTTCATTGGTTTTGTAATCGAGCCCGATGACTTCTTTCGCTACAAACATCAGTTCAGCGACAGCGACAGCGCTGATCACCGAGGTTTCTTTCATTAAGAACAAGCAATTTGCGCCAATTGCAGGTGTGGCAATCGCAAAGGCTTGTGGAAAAATCACATAGCGAAAAGTTTGAAAAGGGGTTAGACCAATACTTAAGGCTGATTCAATTTGCCCTTTTGATACCGCTTCCAGACCACCACGAAAGGCTTCTGCCATATAGCTTCCACCTAAAAATGCCAGGCCGATAATGCCGCAAGTAAACCCATCTAATTTCAGGCCAATTTTAGACAGCCCAAAATAGAGAAAAAACACTTGAATCAATAAAGGCGTATTACGAGAAAGCTCGATATAGCCTTTTACTAGCCAAGTTAATGATTTGACTTTGTAGGTGGTAATCACCGCACAAATCACACCAATCACTAGCGACAATAAAATGCCCCAAAAGGCGAGATGAAGGGTCATCAGCGTGGCATGAATAAAACGTGGGGTGACACTTAAAATATAATCCCAATTCATTTTTCATGATTTAATCGTTTGCGTGGCGATATAGTAAAAAATTTTGAATCGGTGAGAAAAGAATGGAAATTCATTACTTATAATGAAATGTAATAAGAAGTTGGTTTTAAATAAAATAAGTGGTGATTAGGAATGAAAAAAACGGGGCTTTATTCAGCCCCGTCTTTGTTTATTTTAATCACGTTTCGCAATAAGTGCGATTGGTTCTTCGTCTGTTTTTGGTTCATCTTGTATTTCAGCCGGTTTGTCTTGAATAGACATGGCTGATTTTAAACTGTCCTGACGAATTCTTTCCGCTGCTTCTTTGTCGCCAGCTTGTTCGAACACATAAGACGCCATCATGACATCATTTGGTTGAAGTTGAGTTGGGCAAGCAGTAACTTCTTTAAATGCTTCTGCTGCTTTAGCGAAGTCATTATTACGCACATAAAGATAGCCTAATGCACGATTGAGACAACAACGTTGGCTTTCATCGGCACGTTTTGCACGTTTTTCCACTAGTTTGAGCAGTTTGCTGTTATCTTCTGCTTGTAAACGAGTGATTTGCGTGCAAAGCTCAGGGCTAATTGGGGTGTTATCACCCAATTTCTTCATGATTTCAAGCGTGAATTCATAAGCTGACTCATGATCGTTACAATCAATTAAACGCTGAATTAAAGCCGTTTTTAACTCTAAGTCATTGCGACGACGGCGTGGTTGAGCTTCCCACCATGCAAGCAGACCTTCAACGCCTTCTTCATTCATTTTCTCATCTAACAAGCCATTTTCTGTTTCTTGTTGAAGCGCTTTAAATTCTTCAGCTGAGAATAAGCCAGAACCTTCGATTAAATCTAAGATGCCATCAAGAGCTTGATAAGCTTTGGAGCGGCTATAAATTTCAGCAGCAAGTTTTAAGACTTCTTTGTTGCGATCTGACATTTCAAGCAAACTATCGACGGAACTGCGCGCAGCCGGTAATTTATTTTGTTGTAATAAAATACGGGTACGAGCAATTTCGACGACTAGGTTATCTGAACCTGCAAGCTCAGTCGCTTCAATTAAATAACGGTTTGCACTGAATTCATCACCGCGTTGCTGAGCAGCTTCAGCGGCTTTAATCAGATTTAATACTGGCTCAGCAGAATGTTTCGCATTTTTACCAATCAGTTTTTCTGCCTTGGCATAATCGCCCTCATTCATTTTCATCAAGCCTTCAAGGGTTTGACGTTGTGCTTTCACACGTTTACGGAGAGAAAACCAGTTATAGGTATTGCTACTTAAACGGAAGAAACGGGTAACCAACCACTCTAACGAATAAATCACTGCAAGTGTGACCACAAAGAGAATCACTAATGTGGTGAGTGACATTTCATATATGGTGTTTGCCGTTTCAACTCTGACATAACCTTGCTGACCGGAGAGATAAGGCCCTGCAATCAATCCGGCAAGTAAGGCGATCATTAAAAAAAGAACTCTAAACAT
This sequence comes from Haemophilus parainfluenzae, assembly GCF_014931275.1. Classification (NCBI taxonomy): domain Bacteria; kingdom Pseudomonadati; phylum Pseudomonadota; class Gammaproteobacteria; order Pasteurellales; family Pasteurellaceae; genus Parahaemophilus; species Parahaemophilus parainfluenzae. Next base: position 451,850 of record NZ_CP063110.1, on the reverse strand, counting down.
TATCTATCCTTATTGTTGGGGTTCAGTTGCCGGTTGTGCAGCTGGTGCTTCAGCGGGTTTTTCTTCAGCTTTTGGCTCTTCCGCTTTCGCTTCAGGTGTTGGTTTTACTTCTTCTTTTCTTGGTGAATTATCAAGCGCTTTTTCTGCTTCAATTTCCACTTTCTGCACATCTAAAGGTGTACGATTTAAGTACTTATCAAGCATACTTAAGCTTTGTAATTGGCTTGGTACATCTACATAGATGGATACTTCAGATAATTCATCCACTGATTTTAAGAAACTTTGAGTCACTTCAGCATTGGTATCAAAATAGCTACGAATCCAAGATGCAACGGCTTCTAAAGATTGTTTATAAAGCTCATTTTGCTGACGAGGCACTGCCATAATCGCTAATTGTAAGCGTAAACGAATGTTTTCACGCAAGTAGATATCTTGGTTTGGCGCTAATAATTCTTTGCGATCCGCACCATGTTTCGGTGAAATACGGATAAAGTGATTCAAGAATGAGGTCGCACTTTTTTCTGCATTTTCTGCCCAGTCAGACAGGGAATCTGATAATTTTGTTGCATTTTGATCATCACCGAAATTCACATCTAACACAGGTAACTCATCAACCGTATTAGCTAATTGCGATAATTTTTGCATGACCGCATTTTGATCCACGCCAGCTACGGAGAGAAGTTGTTTCAGATCTTGATTGATTGCGCTACGGATAGCCGCGGATTGTGAGTTATTCACTTTAGCAAGAGTCTCATCAGCGAGTTTTAAGAGTGAAACCGCTGTATCCACGTCATTATCTAACACTAATTTACGCAATGCATTGTTGAGCAAGAAATCTGCTTCTGAGAATAACCAATCAGTAGGCTGTTGAGCATTAGCTTGTGCGCTCACTTTATTGATTTGTGATTGTAAGCCAACTAACTCATGTGATTTTGCATTGATTAGCTCTTCTACTTGCGCAATTTTGTTTTGCGTTGCTTTATTCGCAGACTCTAATTGAGCAAGTTGTGTAGTATCAAATTTTACTTCTTGAGCAGGTGCTGAAACCACTGTTTTATTATTGATTTGAGCTTCAAGTGCGGTCAATTTTTGTTGGAATTCATCCACTTTTTGTTGGCCAAAATAATAACCTGCACCACCCACGCCAAGTGCAATGAGAATAGCCAATAAACTTAATCCAGTACCACTTTTCTTCACAACGGTTTGTGTACGTGGCGCAACAGGCTCGCGATCTTCAGTTTGAATTTCCACTGCATCTGTTTCTTGGATTTCATCTGTCGTTTCAGGGGTTAATTTCTCTTTCGCCATATCTTTTCCTTAGTGAGAAAGGGGAGTTACTTCATTAAGTAAGGTATTAAGTAAACTTTGATTGTCCGCACCAGCGGAAACCACCACATTATGCCAACCTTGTTGTACTGCGACATCCGCAATGCGTTGACTTACCGTGACTAAACAGCAATTTTTTAGCCAATTTTGTTCATTTTCAGGCACAAATTCGATTAACGCCTGCAAAATTTCAAGGCTCGTGACCACAAGGGTTTGCACACCAGAACGAATACAAATACTGGTTTGCTCTTCGTTATTATAACTAATCGGCGTGCGTTGGTAACATTCGACTGTCTCAACAGTTGCACCGCGTAGTGTGGCCTGTTCACGTAGTAATTCTCGTCCACCGTTGCCACGTAAAATTAACAAGTTTTTATCTGTTAATTCTGCCATTTGCGGTAAATTTAGCACGCCTTCCGTATTTTCCGACGTGATTGGATAACGAACAGTACATTCAGTTTGACAGGAAAAATGCTGTGCCGTTCTATGTCCAACTGTAAAGTATTGTAAATCTTGACGCCAGCTAAAGCCAATATCTTTCAGGGTTTTATCCGCAAAATCAACCGCACTTTTTGAAACCAAAAACACATAATCACCACTTTTTAGCTGATTAAGTTTCGTCGGTAATTGAGCCAACTCAGCACCCGCTTCAATAGAAAGCAAAGGCAAATGCAAGGCAACCACACCGGCTTGATTCAGCTGGTCAACTAGGGTTTTTCCTCGTTCATCGGGGCGAGTGACTAGTACGGCCATGGTGATTTCCTATGCTGAGTAAATCTTCGCCAGAATCTTATCTGCGCCTTGGGCTAGAAGTTGTTCAGCAATGGTCACACCTAATGCTTCGGCATTTTCAACCGCACCTTTACCTTCTGCACGAATAATTGTAGAGCCATCAGTTTCTCCGACGAGTGCACGCAAGAAAATTTCGCCATTTTGCTCAATAGCATAGCCACCGATTGGTACTTGGCAGCCGCCTTGTAAGCGAGTATTCATTGCACGCTCAGCCAAAATACAAGTCGTCGTGGTGGCATCTGAAAGTGGCGCAAGTAATGCTTTTACTTCTTCATCATCAACACGGCACTCAATGCCTACCGCGCCTTGTCCGGCAGCCGGTAACGATTGTTCCACTTCAATAAACGAGGCAATACGTTCCGCTAGCCCTAAACGAATTAAGCCAGCTGAGGCTAAAATAATGGCATCGTATTCGCCATTGTCTAATTTACTTAATCGGGTTCCTACATTGCCACGCAAGGAACGGATATCAAGATCAGGGCGTAATTGTTTTAATTGGCATTGACGACGTAAGCTTGATGTTCCGACAATAGCGCCTTGCGGTAATTCATCTAATGAACGGTATGTATTAGACACGAAAGCATCGCGCGGATCTTCACGTTTACAGATCACACTTAAGCCCAGACCTTCTGGAAATTCCATCGGCACATCTTTCATTGAATGGACGGCAATATCAGCACGTTTTTCAAGTAAAGCGTTTTCTAACTCTTTAACAAATAAGCCTTTTCCACCAATTTTAGCCAGAGGGGAATCTAAGATTACATCACCTTTTGTCACCATCGGAACTAATTCAACAGAAAGTGTCGGGTGAAATTTTTCTAATTGATCTTTCACAAAATTTGCCTGCCAAAGTGCTAAAGGGCTTTGACGGGTCGCAATTTTTAAGGTTTTAAGTACTGCCATAAATACCGCTGATTTTAAATAGAAATATGCCCTATGCTACCATTTTTAGGGCAAAAAGTCAGATCATTTAAATTTTTGATTTCTGATGAGCTAAGTGGTACAGTAATGCCAGTTATATGGTCATAGGTAGGAAGCCTTGAAATACGATCTCACTCAAGCCCGAAAATGTATCGAAACTCTAGATAAACGTCGTTTTGATCGTGCATTATTGGGCTCAGGTGATGCATTCCGACACATCGTCTCTTTAGTGCCGCTGTTGTTGCATCTTAATCATCCTGCTCTGCCGGGTTATGTGGAAGATGCCCCGGCAGGCATTGCCGATTTTACGCTTTCCAATTATCAGCAAAATTTTCTCTCAAAAGAACATCCTGAACTTGTCGAAGCCGTGCAAAGTGCGGTCAATTCTGATGCTGTTTTTGCGCAGATCTTAGGTATTTATGTGATGGGCAGTTTTGGCTCCATTAGCCAAACTTCAGCTTCGGATTTGGATATTTGGATCTGCCATCAAGATGATTTATCTGAACAAGAACAGCAGCGCTTAGCGGAAAAAACGAAGAAAATTAGCCAATGGGCATCCACATATCATGTGGAAATGCATTTCTATTTGATGACACAACAACGTTTCCGTAACGAACGTTATTCCGATCCACTAACTAAAGAAAACAGTGGTTCTGCCCAATATATGCTGTTATTGGAAGAATTTTATCGTTCCGCTGTACGTCTTGCTGGCAAGCCATTATTGTGGCTCCACTTGTGGGTGGAAGATGAAAAACAATATGAGGCCGAAGTTGCTCGTTTAGTCGCGGCTGGTGAGCTTAATTTAAATGATTGGGTTGATTTTGGTGGATTAGGGCAATTCTCAGCTAGTGAATATTTTGGTGCGAGCTTATGGCAACTTTATAAAGGTATTGATTCTCCTTATAAATCGGTGATGAAAATCTTGTTGTTGGAAACCTATGCCCAAGAATATCCAAATGCCCAGCTAATTGCTCGCCAATTTAAAGAGGATTTGCTTTCTGGTCACAGCACGGCTATACATCATTTCGATCCTTATATTGCAATTTTAGAGAGAATTAGCCAATATTTGACCGCACATTCAGAATTTAAGCGTCTTGATTTTGTACGTTCTTGTTTTTACGTGAAAGCCACGGAAGACTTTGCGTTATATCACGCTTCAAACTGGCGTATTTCTTATATGAAAATGATGGCCCAAGAATGGGGGTGGTCAAAAGAACGTATTGAAGAATTAGATCAGCGCCCAAATTGGAAAATCAAACGGGTGAAAGAAAGTCACAATAATTTGGTGAATTTCTTGATGATGAGTTATCGAAATCTGGTGGATTTTGCGCGTAAACATAAAATTAACTCTAGCGTAATTCCACAAGATATCACGGTGCTTTCTCGCAAACTTTATACTGCCTTTGAAGAATTGCCGGGTAAAATAACGTTACTAAACTCACAAATTTCCTATAACTTAACAGAAGAACACCTCACGTTCATCGAAGTTCACGGCAATAAGCGCTTTAAAGATGGTTGGTATATGGTGAATCAGCCGCCACACCATATTATGTTCTCGAAAGAACGCGTGATTGAATACGGCGAAAGTTTAAATAAAGTGGTTGCGTGGGCTTATTTTAATCGCTTGTTGACGGCTGAAACCCATTTGCATTTAATCAGCCAAAATATCGACCAACTGACTTTACGTAATTTTGTGGCCGATTTGCGGTTGTTTTTCCCGCATACAAATAGCCAAGTTCCGACAAATGAGGCACTTTCTTCACAGTGCGAAATCCGCGATTTATTTATTGCGGTGAATTTGGTGAATGATCCAACCGCACAAGTCGAAGAGCTTAAATCAAATATTTCGCCAAGTGATTTATTCAGTTTTGGTCAGTTAGAACAGAGTTTGGTAGGAAGCATTGATTTCACTTACCGTAATGTGTGGAATGAAATTCGAACCTTACATTTTGAAGGACAAAATGCGATTTTGCTTGCCTTAAAAGTGCTTTCTAATAAAATTGATCAAGGGGTGAATCAGCCTCGTTCTGTGCAGGTTTTCTGTTACAGTAAACATTACAACCGTACATTGCGGAACTTGGTGAGTGTACTCGTAAACCGTTGTATCAGTATTCAATTAGGGGATAGCCGTCCAACAACACATTCTCGTTTGCGTGTAGCGGGGAAAAACTGGCAATTCTTCTTTGAAGAAAAAGGGATCAGCTTGCAACCTATTGAAGGCGGAAAAGAAAGTGCGGACAATTTTGAAGACGTTTTACCAACTCAGTTGGAAGAGAAAGAGATTATCCCAGAAGCACGTCGGTATCCACCTGAAATTGATGTGTTTGCCAGTGAAGGTTTTTTACAATTCTTCTTTGAAGATAATGCCGATAATAGCTTTAACGTCTATTTGTTAGATGAGAAGAACCGTCTCGAAATTTATCGTCAATGTGAAGGTTCGAAAGATGATAAAGTACGCGAAATAAATCGTATTTATCAATCGCTTGGCTCAAATGATTGTGAAAATCCGTATAAAATGGTGCAACGGAATTTTAATTACCCGCAATTTTATCAATTGCACTCAACTGAAAGCGGCATGCGTATTATGCCGTTCAAATTTAAAAGCAAAAGGACTTGCGAATAGCGACATCAAAACAAGCATTGTTTGAGATAAATCAAGTTTGTCTGCAAATATGCATTGGAAGATAGGTAAAATCCCGATAGAATCCCTCGGTCGAAAATCTATTGAGAAGTAATCTAAGGCAGTGGATGTTTTGCCTTTAGGCAATAGAATAGTGTCCGCTTATCTCTTGGAGAATATTATGCAAGAAAAGTTAAAAGTATTAATTATCGACGACCATCCATTAATGCGTCGTGGTATCAAACAATTAGTTGAATTAGAAGAGAATTTTGAAGTTGTCGCTGATGTAGGAAGCGGTACAGAAGGCATTTCTATTGCGATTCAAGAATCGCCCGATTTAATCATTTTAGATCTCAATATGAAAGGTCTTTCAGGTTTAGATACCCTTAAAGGCTTACGTGCAGAAGGTGTTGATGCGCGAATTTTGATCTTAACCGTATCAGATGCGAAAAATGATATTTTCACTCTCATCGATGCTGGTGCAGATGGCTATTTATTGAAAGATACTGAGCCAGATGTGCTACTTGAGCAAATTAAACGTATTGCGCAAGGTGAAGTGATTTTAAGTGATTCGATTAAAAATCTTCTTTTAGAACGCAAACATACTGTTGATCCAATGGATTCACTCACCGATCGTGAAATGGATGTATTACGTTTAATTGCAACAGGTTTATCCAACAAACAAATTGCAGGCCAGCTTTTCATTTCTGAAGAAACAGTTAAAGTACATATTCGCAATTTACTTCGTAAACTTAATGTTCACTCACGCGTTGCCGCAACCGTTTTGTTCTTTGAACGAAATGGTCGATAGGTAAGTTTCAAAACGTAAAAAAGTGCGGTCAAAATTGACCGCACTTTTTATTTCTTTTAGAACAAGAAAAATTAGTTTTTCGCTGCTTCCGCTGCTTTCACGATTACTGCAAATGCAGGCGCTTTAAGTGAAGCACCACCCACTAATGCACCATCGATATCTGGTTGAGTGAATAATTCCGCTGCATTGGCGTCATTTACTGAACCACCGTATTGAATGATCACTTGATCTGCTACAGCTTGTGATTTTGCTGCGATGTGGCCACGGATAAATGCATGAACAGCTTGTGCTTGTGCTGGAGTTGCTGATTTGCCCGTGCCGATCGCCCAAATTGGTTCATAAGCAATCACTGCACCATTAAATGCTTCTACACCTAATGCATTGATGACTGCATCAATTTGACGCGCACATACTTCTTCAGTTTTACCTGCTTCGTTTTCAGCTTCAGTTTCACCGATACATAATACAGGCACTAAACCTGCTTCTTTTAATGCGCCAAATTTTTTCGCGACGAATTCGTCGCTTTCTTTGTGGTAAGTACGACGCTCAGAGTGACCGATAATGATGTATTTTGCACCAAAATCTTTTAACATTTCGCTAGAAATATCACCAGTAAATGCACCTTTCACATTGATATCTACGTTTTGTGCACCTAACTGAATCACACTTTTACCGCCGCAGCTGCAACCACAACCAGAAAGTGCTGCTTCAGCCGTACCTAAATACATCACTGGTGGGGCAATTGCCACATCACAACCTGTTACATCATGTAATTCTGCTTTTAATCCTTCGATTAATTCTTTGGTGAACTCTTTGGAACCGTTTAATTTCCAGTTACCCATCACTAAAGGACGACGTGCCATTTTTGTTTCTCCATATTGAATAAATAAAAAGTGTGTTTACTATACCAAACTTTGGGCAGATTTCTTTGTGCAAAATCACATTTTGAAAATTTTTTTGGGGAAATGATGATTATTTTGTGCTAAAAAGCTACAATCTACTGTACGGAACCGATAAAAAAATAAATAATTTTATAAATAAACGGAAAATAGGTCTGGTAACAATGAAAATTTTCAAAGCCGAACAATGGAATATAGAAGTGCTTGCTCCACTCTTTGAAGCCTATCGACTTGCCAACGGAATGAGTGAAAATCCTGACCGCACTTTAACCTTTTTAACGAATCGTATACGTTTTAATGAAAGCATGTTTTTTGTTGCTGTAAACGAAAACTCACAGGCGATTGGTTTTGTTCAACTTTATCCTCGCTTATCCTCTTTACAACTACAACGCTATTGGCAATTAACCGATATTTTTGTGAAAGAAGATAAACATCAGGCCGAGATTTATTCTGCCCTTATTTCTAAAGCGAAAGAGTTTGTCCGTTATACACAATCTAATCGTTTAGTGGCAGAATTAAGCCAAGCCCAACAGAGTATTTTAGAACGCGAAGGATTTAAACTAAACACGAAAAAAAGTTTGTTTGAATTAACTCTCTAATGCATACACTCCTCAATCAATATTGGGATTACTTGCGAATTGAACGCCAAGTAAGCCCACATACTCTCACTAATTATCAACATCAGCTAGATGCGATTTTAGCGATTTTGGCTGAAAAAGGTATTCAACACTGGCAGCAAGTGAATCCTAGTGTGGTTCGTCTTATTTTGGCGGAAAGCCGTAAGCAAGGTTTAAAAGAAAAGAGCTTAGCATTACGTTTGTCTGCTCTTCGTCAGTTCTTCAGCTATCTTGTGCAGCAAGGTCAAATGAAAGTGAATCCGGCAACGGGTATTTCAGCGCCGAAACAAGGCAAACATTTACCAAAAAATATTGATGCTGAACAAGTCCAAAAATTGCTTTCAAATGACAGCAAAGATCCTATTGATTTGCGTGATCGTGCGATGATGGAATTGATGTATAGCTCAGGGCTTCGTTTATCTGAATTACAAGGATTAAACCTCAATAGTATTAACACCCGTGTACGTGAAGTGAGAGTGATTGGTAAAGGGAACAAAGAACGTATTGTGCCTTTTGGGCGCTATGCTTCTCACGCAATTCAACAATGGTTGAAAGTACGCCCTTTATTTAATCCTAAAGATGAAGCCCTTTTTGTGAGCCAACAGGGAAATCGCCTCACTCATCGCTCTATTCAAAAGCGAATGGAAACCTGGGGCATTCGTCAAGGATTAAACAGCCATCTTAACCCACATAAACTACGCCACTCTTTTGCAACGCACATGCTGGAAGCGAGTTCGGATTTGCGGGCTGTTCAAGAGCTTTTAGGGCACAGCAATTTGTCCACCACGCAAATTTACACGCATTTGAATTTCCAACATCTTGCAGAAGTGTATGATCAAGCCCATCCTCGAGCAAAACGAAAAAAATAAACAAAGTGCGCTCAAAAATCGTCGTCTTTTTTAACCGCACGTCTAAACAAAAAGGCTACCTTTCGGTAGCCTTTATTCATTTCACTATAAGCTAAACGCTTGAATATAAGGAAGTTTACCTTTCTTCAGCATATCTTCGATACCGCTTTGATGGTCATTTTCACCCAAGCCGCGTAATTCAAAGGTGACGCCAATACTGTTGTCATAAATCACTTGATCGTCACGTTGATTTTGTCGACTGGAGACATAACGTCTCGCCCCTACGCCAACAGACCAACAGCACGAGTTATATTGCACCCCCACATATTGCTCAACTGGTTTTTTCAATGCAATATCTTGATAGTATTTTCCGACAACTGCCCAATTATCTGAGACCTCCCATGCTGCTACGACACCAACCTGTTTAATATCTTGTTGGTAACGGTTAGCAGACGCACCTAAGTTTTGGTTGATATACTCTTTACTTGCGTAGCGATAATTTAACTGAATCAGATTGTTCTTCATCGGGTTAAATTCCAAACTACTATTTGCTAAGGAGGCTTTATCTAACAGCGTATCATATTGGTAGCTACCACGCCAATTCCATTTATCGCTAATTTTCCAATTGGATTCTAATGCCCAAGAAGAAGAGGATTTTGGTGTACGATTATTTGGATTATCGTCAATTCTTGAGGCAGTTAAGTAATAAATTTGTCCTGCCGAGAAGTTAAAACGCTCATTGGCATTTTTATCATAAAGACGCGTTGTACCACCAAGCGTTATTTGATTAGCGGATGAAATACGATCTAAACCACTATAACGACGATCACGGAATAATGAATAATAATCTTGTTGAACTAAAGCAGAGTCATAACCAAAGCCAAGATAGTCATTAACTAACTTAGAGCCAATATTGCTTTGATCCTTATATGGTCGATATAAGTATTGTGCGTGCGGTTCAAGCGTTTGTGTATAGCCATCAAATAAAGTTTGGTTAGAGGCTAAAACTGTTTGTAAATCTACTTTTAATTGTGGTAATACGCGATTTACTGATTTTTGTATTTCTTCTGCAGCAGAAGAAGAGCCTTTCTTCTGATTGTAATGCGTCGCATAAAGTTTGGTTTCAATATTCAAGTTTCCGTATTTATTTGACATTGCTGTCGTCAAACTTGGCTCAGTATGAAAACGCCAAGCCGTTGGCATTAATGCGCTGTCATTATCAAAACGTGCAGCTTGTGAGAATAATTTAAAATCTAACCAACCATTTGCTAAATCATTTCTATAATAATTGAAATCGATTTGTGGCATGGCTCGGTAAGGACCGATATCCACTTCGTCAAAGATTTGGAACTGGCGCGCTGAAATGGCCAAATTATAGTTTGGTTGATAGTAAGCAATACGTGCATATTGATTCGCATAACCATCAGTACTGCTACCATAATCAGAATCAAAATCGGTGAAATATTGTTTGTCACTAACTTTGGTGTAATCAATGTTTAAACGCCAGTTTTCAAGAAAAGAAGAACTGTGATTCCAATAGAATAAGTGACGTTTACGACTATCGCTAATGTATTCATCGTAGCGATCACGTCCTAAATATTCGCCAGCAAGTTTACCTTCACCAACCGGTGTTAAATAACGGAACTCACTATTTAATTGCCAGCCACGGCGTGACATATATTTTGGTGCAATCGTCACATCGTAATTTGGTGCAATATTCCAATAAATCGGTTGTTTATACCAATAACCATCTCGACTAGAGTGACCAACTGTTGGCATTAATAAACCTGAACGACGACGATCACCAATCGGTAATTGCAGATAAGGGGTATAGAATACCGGCACACCTAATACTTTAAAACGCGCATGCCAAAATTCGGCATATTCTTCTTTGATGTGCTGACGAATCTCAGAGGCATCTACTGCCCAAGCATTATCATCGGGTAAACAAGAGGTAAATGTCGCGTTTTTCATTAAGCGGTAATCATCACCTAACTCAATTTCTTGTGCTTTACCGCGGCCTTGACGTCCTACAAGTTGGTAGTCTGCATCGGTTACGTTACCGTTTTTGCTATCTAAATTAAAGCTCGCATCATTACCTAATAGATTGATTTGGTTGTCTTTATAATCAAATCCACCACGTAAATAAGCCCAACGTTGAACTTGTTTACCTTCACCAGTTTGTTTAACTTCAACTGAATTCCCGACCAGATGGCGGTTTCCTTGTTTCAAATCCACATTGCCTTGATAAATCGCCTGAGTTGGCTGATTAATCTCTGCTTTATCTGCTTCAATATAAACCGGCAAATTATTGACATCACCTTTCACAACCTCACCAGTAAAATGAGGCACACCAAGTAAACATTGAGCATGCAGATCTGCCAAACTTTGTTGGCTATAAAGTGCGGTCAGAATTGAGATTGAAATTAAGGTATATTTTTTATTCATAATTCAGCTCTTATTCAGATGAAATTAGGGGGATTATACTGGAACATCATTTATAACAACAGTTATTTGTATGGTCGTTGACTAATCCCACCGATTGCATAAAGGCATAGCATGTCGTTTCGCCAACAAAGACAAAACCACGCTTTTTCAACGCTTTTGACATTGCTTTTGAGGTTTCAGTTCTGGCAGGTACCACAGAAATATCCGGTACATCATTGATAATTGGTTGATGATTCACGAACGACCACACAAAATCACTGAAATTTTCACCGCACTTTTCCATGACTAAATAGGCTTGGGCATTTTTTACGATGGCTTCCAGTTTTGCCCGATGGCGAATAAGTCCAGTATTTTCCATACAACGATCAATATCTTGTTCGGTCATTTGCGCGATTTTGGCAGGATCAAATTGATGGAACGCAGCCCGATAGGCTTCACGTTTTTTCAATACAGTAATCCAGGAAAGCCCTGCCTGTTGCCCTTCTAAGCAGATTTTCTCAAACAGTTTTTGGCTGTCAAATTGTGGCTTACCCCATTCCTTATCGTGATAGTCTATGTAAATAGGAAGTTTTCCCACCCAAGGGCATCTCGTATTTGTACTCATACCCTATCCTTTTTAAGCTGTTCATAGATAGCAACAAAATCAGGCATTACCCCGCGCCACAAATGGAATGAATGGGCAGCTTGCGCCACCAACATACCAAAGCCATCGCTGACATTATTCAGACCTAAGGATTTACAGTAGGCAATAAAAGGCGTGTCGCTGCCTTTGGCATATTGCATGTCATAACAAGCGCGGACCAATGATAAGATAGAGCCATCAACGGCAGCGGTATGCCCGCTTAATCCGGCCGAAGTTGCATTGATCACTAAATCGTAGGTTTGCGCGGGAATTGCATCCATTGCTACAGCTTCAATTGTGCCGTAGGGCTTGAACTTATCTGCCAGTTGTTGCGCTTTTTCTAACGTGCGGTTAGCCAATACAATCTGCTGTTGTGCTTCTAATAAAGGCAGTAATACCCCTTTAGTTGCCCCGCCGGCACCTAAAATTAAAATGCGTTGTTGTGGCTGAATCCAACCTAAGCGTTGTAAATCCGTTACTAAACCAATACCATCGGTATTGTCCGCATAGAGTTTACCGTTAGATAGTTTTTTAAGTGTATTACAGGCTTCTGCCAGTTTTGCCCGTTCGCTATGTTCTTCAGCAAGCGCATAGGCGCGTTCTTTAAATGGCGCAGTGATATTACAACCTTGCGCTCCTTCAGCAAAAAAGGCTTTTAATTGCTGCTCAAAATCCTCAAGATCACCTAATTTGGCAACATACTCCATCGTTTGCTGAGTTTGTGTGGCAAATAAGCGGTGAATTAACGGCGATTTACTTTGAGCAATTGGATTGCCCCAAACGGCATAGTGGTGCATATCTTATCCTTGTCTGAAAAGTTGGTTTGTGAGCAAATCACGAATTTCCGATGGATTTTGTGCTTGACCAACCACTTCATCAAGCACGGGAAAATCTGCCCCAAATTGGGAACGCACGGCATCTGCGCTGCGGCAAGGTGATTGACCGGTTAAGTTCGCGCTGGTCGAGGTGAGGGCGAAGCCTGTTTTTTCGCACAAGGTTTTGACGGCAGGATGAGTACATAAACGCACCGCAATGCTATTAAATTGCCCCGTCAGGAAATGTGGAACCTCTGCCTTAGCCGGCACCACCCAGGTGATAGGATGCTCATATTGTGCCTGTAAGCGCGCAAGTTGTTCGTCAGATAAATGGAAAAAATCCACAAAGGGTTGTAAAAAATGCAAGCTCGGTGCGACTAAAATAATGCCTTTTTCAATTGGACGTTGTTTTAAATTAAGTAATTTTCTGACCGCACTTTCACTTAGCGGATTACAGCCCAAACCGAATACCGCCTCAGTAGGATAGGCAACTACTTCGTCTTGCATTAAACAGGTGGCAATTTGTTGTACATTCATTTTTCTTTCTCAAAAATATGTCGGCAGCTTTTATTTGCACATTGCCACACTTGGTGTTCGTCATTTTCACTTTTTAATAGTGCTAGTGGAAAATGGCATTGTGGACAAGGAATAGCATAGGGTTTTGCTGGCAAGGAAAATTTGCAATGGGGAAAGTTATCGCAACCATAAAAGATTTTCCCTTGTCGTCCGCGACGGGCAACCAAATGTCCTTTATGGCATTCCGGGCAGTCTATAGATTGTTCTTCATCCTGTTGCTCATGCACCACAAAATCACAATCGGGATAATGACTACAACCGATGAACATGCCAAAGGCACCTTGTTTGAGTTGGAGTGGATTGCCACATTGCGGGCAGGCCTCATCAAGCTCTTTCAAAACCTTATGTTCCACCTTATGCAAGGGGCGCAAATAATCACAGGCGGGATATGCGGTACAACCTAAAAACAGTCCTTTTTTACCCTGTTTCATTTGCAAAGGTGCGCCGCATTGTGGGCAATATTCTTCGTGTTTTGTGTGTTGGAAAAGACTTTGACTCATACGCTGTCCCTATGCTTGTAGCATTGCTTCCAATTCTTCCTGGGCCGCTAACCAATCCATTTCGACTTCTTCTAAGGCTTTCTTCGCCTCTACTTGCTGTGCCAAAAGTGCGGTCAATTTTTCTTTATTTTCTGCACTGTATAGTTCGGAATCTGCCAATTGGTTTTCAATCTCCGCAAGTTTGGAGGCATGCTTATTCATTTTTTCCTCCAGTTGGGAGATTTGTTTACGAAGAGGCGCAGTTTGTTGGCGAAGTTCGGCCTCACGACGTTTTTGTTCCTTGCGATTTTGCATGGAATTTTCATTGTCGTCATTTTTCTCTGAGGATTTATTTTCTGGTGCACTGTTTTGTTCACTCAGCCACTTTTGATAATCCTCTAAATCGCCTTTGAATTCTTCCACTTTTTTATCGTGGACCAAATAGAATTCCTCCACGGTATTACGTAGTAAGTGGCGATCGTGAGAAACCACCACCAAAGAGCCTTCGTAATCTACTAGCGCTTCGGTCAATGCCTGGCGCATATCCAAATCCAAATGGTTAGTTGGTTCGTCGAGCAGTAATAGGTTTGGACGTTGCCAAACAATCAGTGCAAGCACCAAGCGGGCTTTTTCCCCACCGGAAAAGGCTTTCACCGCTTGATTAACTTTGTCACCATGGAACGCAAAACTCCCAAGATAATCCCGTACCTGTTGCTCCGTTTGCTCCGGTGCGAGTTTCTGCATATGCCAGAGAGCAGATTCATCTGCACGTAGGGTATCGAGCTGATGCTGAGCAAAATAACCGAGTTGTACACCTTTAGCTAATTGCACAGTACCGGAAAGAGCGGTGAGCTCACCCGCTAACAATTTAATCAACGTTGATTTCCCGGCACCGTTTTTCCCGAGCAAACCGATGCGCGAACCCGGTACTAAATTCAGCTTAATTTTACTTAAAATTTCTACCGCACTTTCACCGCTGCCATAACCTGCACTCGCCTGTTCAATCATCACCAAAGGATTTGGCAAAGATAGCGGTGGACGGAATTCAAAGGTAAAAGGATTATCCACATAAGCCGGTGCAATCAGTTCCATACGCTCTAAGGCTTTCATGCGGCTTTGTGCTTGTTTGGCTTTGGTCGCTTTGGCTTTAAAGCGGTCGATATACTTTTGTAAATGAGAGATCTTTTGTTGTTGCTGACGATACATCGTCGTTTGTTGTGCCAATTTGGTTGCCCGTTGCACTTCAAAGGAAGAATAATCCCCCGTGTATTCGTTGAGCTTCTGATTTTCGATATGGAGGATTTTTGTCACAATCGGATCGAGAAAATCTCGGTCGTGGGAAATTAATACCAAAGTACCTTGATATTGCACTAACCAACGTTCTAACCAAATAACCGCATCCAAATCCAAATGGTTGGTTGGCTCATCTAGTAATAATAGATCCGATGGACAAAGCAACGCTTGTGCCAAATTCAAGCGCATCCGCCAACCACCAGAGAAGGATTTCACCGGTTGAGTGATTTCGTCTTGGCTAAAGCCTAAACCATGTAATAAGGAAGCCGCGCGAGATTGAATTGTCCAAGCGTCCAAGGTTTCTAATTGCCCGTGAATACGTGCGATCGCATGACCATCATTACGCTCATTGGCTTCGTTTAATTCCTGCTGCAAACGGCAATATTCGCGATCCCCTTGAATCACATAATCAATAGCGGGAATATCCAATGCTGGCGTTTCTTGATTCACCCAAGATACCCGCCAGTTGGATGGATAAGTGACCTCGCCGCCCTCTGGCGTTAATTCTTTTTTTAATAGGGCAAAAAGAGAAGACTTACCACAACCATTCTTCCCCACCAAGCCGACTTTTTGTTTCGGATTGATGGTCGCCGTGGCATTCTCGAGCAATTCGGTTTGCCCGCGCTTTAGGGAAATATTATTAAATACAATCATTTTTTCGAATACATCTGAATTTGTGCTTATTTTGCAATATTTTTCCTTTTCTCGGAACAGTCTATTCCAATTTTATCGATATTTCTGCCAGAAAAACCAAGTATAATAACGCTCACAAATCAATTATGAGGAAATAAAATGAAGCTCTCTATTCTTAATCTCGCCCCCGTTCGGGAAGGGCAAACTTATTTGCAAGCCGTTGAGTCTATGGTCAATCTTGCAAAACATGCTGAAAACATCGGCATTGAACGCTATTGGATTGCTGAGCATCATAATATGAAAAATTTGGTGAGTTCAGCGACCGCACTTTTAATCCAACATACACTAGCTAATACGAAGACCCTGCGCGTTGGCTCAGGTGGCGTGATGTTACCGAATCATTCGCCTTATGTGGTAGCCGAGCAATATGGCACACTGGAGACGCTTTATCCAAACCGTGTTGAACTCGGTTTAGGGCGTGCGCCAGGAACTGATATGAAAACGGCTGCGGCACTTCGTCGTGGGCGAAATAGTCTAGATTTTCCTGCGGAAATTGCGGAACTTCGTGGTTATTTTAAAGATAGCAACCCTGTTTCAGCTTACCCTTCCGCTGGCTTGAATATACCATTTTATATTTTGGGATCCAGCACCGAAAGTGCCTATCTTGCGGCAGAGCTTGGCTTGCCTTATGCCTTCGCTTCACACTTTGCGCCACGCATGATGGAAATGGCGGTGGAGATTTATCGCAAAAACTTCAAACCTTCTACCTATCTTGCTGAGCCTTATGTCATCTTAGGTGTGAACGCGATCGTTGCTGAAACCGATAAAGAAGCAAAACAACTGGTGACAACACAAACACTATTTTTCTTAAATGTGGTCACTAACGCACAACAAAATTTACAACCGCCTTTGGCATCAGAGGAAGATGTTTGGAAAGCCCAAATGCATGCCCAAAAGAAACCGCACTTTGGTCCAGTCGATTTCGAGGAGATCCCGATTTACAACCAAGAGCGTGCGGTAGTGGAACAAATGACCGCTTGTTCGCTTATTGGTAGTCCTGAAAGTGTGGAATTTCAACTCAAGCAACTGCGTGAACGGGTACATTTTGATGAAATTATGGCGGTGAGCTATATTTTTGATGAACAAAAACAAGCCCAATCTTACACGATGTTGAAAGCGATTGTGGATAAGCAATAGCGAGACAAAAATAAAAAGTGCGGTAAATTTCACCGCACTTTAAATCAAAAAAATATTAATAAGCCGTTTCTATCGGTAAACCAGCTTTTACCCAACCATCAAATCCCCCAATGATGCTAAACACATTTTCATAGCCTTGCTCAATGAGGAAAGTCGCCACATTTCGGCTGCTCACACCATGATAACAACTCACAATAATCGGGGAATCGAAATCCACCTGTTCTTCAAATTGTAAAAAACTTTGGTTGGTTAAATGAAACGCACCTTTTGCATGGGAGTAGGTAAAACGTTGTGGATCCCGAATGTCTGCAAGCATAGCACCATTTTGCACCATTTCCCAAGCTTGTTCTGGACTAATTTCTTTAAACGACATGGTTTGTTCCCTTTACGCGCTGTTTATACACGCCATCAAAAATAATCAGGCTCATCGCCAATACTAAACAAATGAATAACGGATAACTGTCCGCATCCATTTCCTCTCCAATTAAAAATGAAATAATCACCATCAAAATGGTTTCAACATAACCTAAAAGGCCAAGCAAATTCATCGGTAGCATATTGCTGGCAATCACGTAAGCAATTAATGCAGCACCACTAATAAGCCCGAGTAATACCAATAATCCCCAAATATTAGGATTCGATTCCTGCACCGTAGCAAAATCGGTTTGAAGCGCAAAATAAATGCTAACTGGCAATAATGAGATTATTTCTAAGCAAAAGGCACCAAGATCGGTATTTTTTAAGGCTTTTCGTATGGAGAAATAGGCGGTGTAACCTACACAGATAACAATAGCTTCCCAAGATAATTCGCCTTTTAAGATGATATTAGAAATCACCCCCACTGCTGCAATTAACACGGCAATGAATTTCAATGTTGAAATTCGTTCTTTAAAAATGATCCGCCCTGCGGCCACCATCACAATTGGCAACAATAAATAACCGAAAGAAACACTTAAGGAGCTACCATTATTGGGTGCCCACAAAAAGAGCCACATTTGATAACCCATTAATGCGCCACAAGTGATATAGGAAAGGGCAAAGAGCGGTTGTTTTTTGATGCGTTTTATATGTTCCACTAATGCCTGTTTCTGCTTAAACATGATGACGGAAAGGGCGACGAAAGGGAATGTAAAAATCATTCGATAGCCGAAAATATCCGTGCCGCTAAGTGGTTTCAGCAGCGTGGAAAAATAATACATATAGCCAAATAAAAATGAGGCTAAAAGTGAAATGAGTACGCCTCTTAACATAATAATCCTTAGGTTAATTCTACTTATTATTCTAGTCTAACATCTCCCAAAATGCACGAATTAAGGGGTTTGCCAAATTTCTTTTTTGCACACAAACGCCCAAATCAAATGCTTCTACCGGATTATCCAAATTTAAACGGGAAACTTCTTTTGCCATTGGACTATTATCAATTACTGCATCGGGTAGCATAGCCAATCCAAAACCGAGCGCTACCATCGGCACGATCCCTTCGTGTCCTGCTACGGTGGCATAGATTTTCGGATGTTTAATGTGTTTGCTACGTAACCATTGTTCAATACGCTGCCGTGCCATCCCATCCAATGGCAAAATAAAAGGCATTTGCTGCCAATTGATGGGCTCTTCTTGCAATAATTGTGTGGCTAAACAAGCCACGCGAGGCGCAATCAATGAAAGGGAAATATCATCGATCTTATAAAACGCTAATCCCGTCGGCAGATTATTCGGTTTCCCCGCCAAAGCAAGATCCACTTGCTCCGATTGAATGAATTGTACTGCAGAAGCGGGGTCACCTGTGGTCAGTTGAATTTCAACCTTTGGATAACGCGTACGAAATTTGGCTAATACCTGTGGCAAGTGACTATATGAAGCCGTTACCGAACAAAATAAGCGTAACTCTCCGCTTAATTCCGCTGAATTATCCCTAAGCTGACGCTTAAACTGTTGCCAGTTTTGCCATTCCGTTTTCGCAAATTGCAAAAATTTCTCACCTTGTTCGGTTAAACGCACTTGTCGATTATCACGAATAAATAAAGGCTGTTCTAATTCTTCTTCCATTCGTTGAATCTGGCGTGAAAGCGTAGAAGGTGACATATGATTTTGCGTAGCGGTTTTTGCAAAATTTTGTGTGTCTGCAAGATGAAGAAATATTTGAAGGTCTTGAAAGTTCATATGTATCACTAAAATGCAAATATCGTTGCAAAAAATGCAACACTAAGTGTCAATAATATCACTTTACGCAACAATTAAAAATCTTATAATCCATGACACAACAAAAAACTATATTCAAACACAACCTCATACAAATATTAATCAACATCATATTAAGGATGAAAAATGGCTAACTATTTCAACACATTAAATTTACGCGAAAAATTAGACCAATTAGGTCGTTGTCGTTTTATGGATCGCAGCGAATTCGCTGACGGTTGCAACTACTTAAAAGGCAAAAAAATCGTTATCGTAGGCTGTGGTGCACAAGGTTTAAACCAAGGTTTAAATATGCGTGATTCTGGCTTAGACATCGCTTATGCATTACGCCCAGAAGCCATCGCAGAAAAACGTGCTTCATTCCAACGTGCAACCGAGAACGGTTTTAAAGTGGGCACTTATCAAGAATTAATTCCAACCGCAGACTTAGTGATCAACTTAACACCGGACAAACAACATTCTAAAGTGGTGGCTGATGTGATGCCATTAATGAAAAAAGATTCTGCATTCGGTTACTCACACGGTTTTAATATTGTTGAAGTAGGTGAGCAAATCCGTGAAGACATCACTGTGGTGATGAGTGCACCAAAATGCCCAGGTACTGAAGTTCGTGAAGAATATAAACGTGGTTTCGGTGTGCCAACATTAATCGCAGTTCACCCAGCAAATGACCCACGTGGTGAAGGTATGGCAATTGCGAAAGCATGGGCTGCAGCAACTGGTGGTGACCGTGCGGGTGTATTAGAATCTTCATTCGTCGCAGAAGTAAAATCTGACTTAATGGGTGAACAAACCATTCTTTGCGGTATGTTACAAGCAGGTTCTATCGTATGTTACGACAAACTTGTTGCTGATGGTAAAGATCCAGCATACGCGGGTAAATTGATCCAATACGGTTGGGAAACAATTACCGAAGCCTTAAAACAAGGTGGTATCACATTAATGATGGATCGCTTATCAAACAGTGCAAAATTACGTGCATTTGAACTTGCTGAACAAATCAAAGAAAGCCTTGGTTTCTTATATTACAAACACATGGATGACATCATCAGCGGTCACTTCTCAGCAACTATGATGGCTGACTGGGCAAATGGTGACAAAGATTTATTCGCATGGCGTGAAGCAACTGGCAAAACTGCCTTTGAAAATGCACCAAAAGCAGACGGCATCAAAATCTCTGAACAAGAATACTTTGATAACGGTGTATTAATGGTGGCAATGGTGAAAGCAGGTGTTGAATTAGCCTTTGATGCGATGGTGGCAAGCGGTATCTATGAAGAATCAGCTTACTATGAATCACTTCACGAATTACCGTTAATCGCTAACACTATCGCGCGTAAGCGTTTATACGAAATGAACGTGGTCATTTCTGATACTGCAGAATATGGTAACTACTTATTCTCTAACGTAGCGACCCCTATTCTTGCTAAAGAAATCATCCCAACCTTACAAAAAGGTGACTTAGGTGAACCTACACCAGCAGTCGCTATCGACAACATCACCTTACGCGATGTAAACGATGCAATCCGTAACCACCCGGTTGAATTAATCGGTCAAGAGTTACGTGGCTACATGACAGATATGAAACGTATCGCTGTTGCAGGTTAATCATTAAATCGTTAAAATTTAAGCCAGCTTATTCAATAAGTTGGCTTTTTTTATAATCCCAAGGAATTAATATGAAAAACAACAAAATTTTTAACCGCACTTTTAAAATGAGTTTAGTCGCTGCAGCTCTTGGATTAGTAAATTCAGCTCTAGCGGCTGATGTGGCTTGTAATAGTAGCGGCGTGACAATTACTGGGCAAAGTGGGGCTATGTTAAATCAATGTTTAATTAATCCAACCAGTCCAACAAATGATCCTGAATGGGGTTTTCTATCCGCAGTAACAATGACAAACTCAAGCGGACAATTAAATAATGTTAATGCTTCACTATCTATTCCAGCAAATAGACATCATTCTTTTGTGGTAATGAATATCACTAATTCCACAACTGAAATCAATGGTGGAACCTATAGTATTACTAATCCTAACAATGCAGATGCTAATGGTTATTTATTTGAGTTAAATAATTCAACGGTAACCATGCATAACTCAAAAGTCTTGATGGGTGATAACAACCAAGACTCCATATTAGAGGCATTTGCTCTGAATCAGAAGAGTAAATTAACATTAAACAATGTGAATGTAACATCAAACAATGATAGTTCTATTTTTGTATATGAAGCGGAGAATCAAGCTCGGCCAGAATTGATCGTTAATAATTCCAATGTTTCAATTCCTCAAGGTGGAATCATTACTTTAAGATCTGGGGTTGGCGAAGTTATCAACAGTCACTTCTCTGCGACCTTTAATAACTCAACAATAAATGGAGGTATGCTTGCTAGTGGTGAAAATGTTAAATTTAATGATACAGAGAGCATTACAGAAAATATCCAACTAACCTTTAATAATTCTACTGTTTCTGGAGTTACTACTACCGACCGCAATAGCGTGCTCAACTTAAACTTAAATAATAGCAATTGGACAACTAAAGCTTTCACTGATGAAGATGGCGTGGTTCAAACAACAAGCTTAACTAATTTGGCTCTTAATAATGGCGTAGTAAATCTAGCCAATGATAACTACCAAGGTATCATTGTTCGTGGTAATCTCACTGGCTCAGGCACATTCAATCTAAACACGAATATCGCTGAAAACAAAAGCGATAAAATCGTTGTTAAAGGCACTGCTGAAGGTAATCATAAAATTGGTGTAACCAACCAAGGTGCAAATATTGCTAACGGAAAAGTGACACTTGTCGAAACCAATGGCGGTAATGCTGCATTTAGCTTAACGAACCCGAATAATCGTGTAGATTTAGGGGCTTACCAATATTTCCTAACAAAAGAAGGAAATAATTGGGTATTAGCGAACTCTAAAAATGAAGTCACCCCAACTCCACCTGTTGCACCAGTTACACCAAGCAAACAAGTGGTGACTCCAAGCAAACCTGCGGTAACGCCTAGCACCCCAGTAGTAACCCCAAGCAATCCAGTAGTACCACCTACAGCTCCAGTTCTACCAAGCACACCATTACTTTCAGACTTAGCAAATGCACAAGTTTCTCTTCGCCAAGCACAATTGCTTTTAGTGGAAGATGATTTAAGTGGCATCCATCAACGTTTAGGTGAAGTGAAAAACGGTGAAAAAGGCAATGTGTGGGTTCGTAACGTGAATTCTCGTCAAAAATTAGCCGCACTTTCGACTGGTGAGAGTGAAACTTCTGGCTTTAAACAAAACGTACATCGCGTACAAGTGGGCGCTGATGCTGCTGTAACTGATAACCTCCGTGTTGGTGGATTTGTTGGTCGTAGCCAAGCTAACGTTGATTTCAATAGTCATTACGGTGATGGCAAAGTAAGAAGCAACAGCATGGGCTTATATGCAGCTTACCTTGCAGATAACGGTATTTATGTAGATAACATCGTGAAATACAGCCGTTTACACGCTAACTCAGATCACACTGAAAAACGCCATTACAACGCTTATACTATTTCGAGTGAATTAGGCAAACGCTTTAGTCTTGCGAACGATTGGACAATCACACCGCAAGCACAATTAGCGTGGACACATATTTCATCACAAGAAAATGAAGATAGCTTATCTTCTGTTTATTCTCAAATTGGTTTACGTGTAGCCAAAGGCTTTGCATTAAATAATGGTTGGAATCTACAACCTTATGCAGAAGTCAATGCGATTACTAGCAAAAACCGTAGTAGCAAAATTCATTACACAAACAGCGCACTTGATGTTGCAAGTAGCCGTGGACGTTTTGAAAGTGCGGTCGGTTTAAATGCTGGATTTGCAAATCATCGTTTTGGTTTAGAAGTAAGCCGTGCTGACGGTAAAAACTTCGACAAACCTTATGCAATTCAAGCGGTTTATCGCTATCAATGGTAATATAAGAGAGCGGAATAAAATCCGCCCTTTTTCTCTTTTTACTGAATAAATAATATGTCGAAATCTTTCCCTTCTCGCTCATTTACAACCAAACGAACGGCAAACCCCACTCGTTCATTTAAGCCTAAAGCAAAGCCACTTACATTAGAACAGACGATTATAGTTTTATTTAACAAACCGTTTGATGTGCTGACACAATTCACCGATGAAAATGGCCGAGCGACGTTAAAAGATTTTATTACCATTCCTAATGTGTATGCAGCAGGACGATTGGATCGTGATAGCGAAGGATTACTGATTTTAACGAATAATGGTGAAGTGCAACATCGTTTGGCAGATCCAAAGTTTAAAACTGAAAAAACGTATTTTGTGCAAGTAGAAGGCATTCCTGAAGAGTCTGATTTAGACAAGCTTCGTCAAGGTGTTGAATTGAAAGATGGAATGACGAAGCCGGCAAAAGTGCGGTTGATTTCTGAACCGGATTTTCTCTGGCCTCGTAATCCACCTATTCGTGAGCGACAAAGTATTCCAACGAGCTGGTTGGAAATAAAAATTAGTGAAGGACGCAATCGACAAGTGCGTCGAATGACAGCACATATCGGCTTTCCGACATTGCGTCTCATCCGTTATCAAATGAGCCATTTAACGCTTGATGGATTGGGTAATGGGGAATATCGCCGTTTGAATGAAGAAGAAATGCGTGCGTTATTCAAACAACTTCATTTAAATAACGCACGTTAAGATTAGAAACGTTGAGCGGGTTGTGCGTTTTCCACTTGCACGAAGAAGCCTTTATCATTCAAGATAATGCTGTAATCGGTAACATATTTAACGCCGTTGGTTTCCACTATCGCATTACAGCTTCGAATGCCTTGTTGTGGATAAGATTGCGTTTCACGGGCTTGCGCGATTTGTTTCACTGTCATTTGGGTGTTAGTGGCTGCACCTTGTTTTTTGAAGGCATCAGATAATACCGCAAAAACTTTTGAATCATTACATCTTGGTACGACAACGGATTTTGTCACCATACTCGCTGTTTTTTGTGCGACAGCATCTACTTTCTTTTCAGTCACTTTTTCAACAGCTTTTGGTTCAGCTTTCTTCACTTCGGTTTTTACCGCTGGTGTTTTTTTAGCAATCACTTTTTCAGGTTTAGCTGATTCTTTAACGGCACTTTGTTTGCTTTTCGCTACCGTCTTTTTGTCTTTTAATGCAGTTTGCTTAGTTTTTTCTACTGGCTGTTTGCCTTTCGTTTTTGTCGGCTCTGCTTTAGCGGCTTTATTTGTCGTTTTATTTTTTATTTTTTCTTTTTTTGTTACCGCTTTTTTCGCTTCGACAATTTTAGCTGACTTTTTCACTTCTGCTTTTTTGGCATCCGCTTTTTTATTAGCTGTTTTGGCTACGGCTTTAGGTGTGGTTGCTTTCTTGGCTTCTACTTTTTTAACTGCTGTTTTCACTGACTTGGTTTGAGTTGATTTTGCCGTATGATTTGGCGATGCTGCAAAGGCCAAAACAGGTAACAAGGCAAAAATCACCGCGAGTAATTTTTTCATCTGTTATTCTCCTTAAACAAAAAGTGCGGTCAAAATTAACCGCACTTTGAAATCATTTATAAATTAAAGATAGTAGTGTTCTACGTAGTTTAATTTATCGTCAAGTTTTAACACTAATGGTTGGCCAGTTGGGATTTCAAAATCCATGATTTCCGCATCAGAAATACCGATGATGTGTTTTGCTAATGCACGAAGTGAGTTACCGTGCGCCACCACTAAAACACGTTTACCAGAAAGCATTGCTGGTGCAATTTGATCTTCCCAGAATGGTAACGCGCGTTCTAAGGTTAATTTTAAGTTTTCTGCGTTTGGTACAACATCAGATGGGATGTTTGCATAACGACGGTCGTTATGTGCAGAGTTTGGATCTTTTGGATCTAAATCTGGAGGCGAAATGTCATAAGAACGACGCCAGATATGAACTTGTTCGTCACCGTATTGTTCTGCGGTTGCTTTTTTATCTAAGCCTTGTAATGCACCGTAGTGACGCTCATTTAAACGCCAGTTTTTCACTTGAGGAATCCATAACTGGTGAGATTCTTCTAACACGATGTTACAGGTTTTGATTGCACGAGTTAAAACAGAGGTGAAGGCGATATCAAATTCATAGCCTTTCTCGAACAATTTTTTACCTGCTGCTTTTGCTTCTTCTACGCCGCGCTCGGTTAAATTCACATCACGCCAACCGGTGAATAAATTTTTTGCGTTCCACTCACTGAAACCGTGACGAATGAATACTAATTCCATAAGGATCTCCTAAGTATTAATAAAAAAATGAATGGCTCTGTTATAGCAAAAAATCGTTATGTTTAAAAGTAAAAAGGCGGCATTTACTGATCTTTCGCAAAAAATCGCCTGTAAACTTTTAGCCACTCAAAAATAATGCTAGTATTTAAGCTTTATTCGTCCCTTAATTTCTCTCAAGTTTAGATGTATGCAGCAAAGCAATCGTAGAAAAAAAATCTTATCAAAACTGACCACACTTTTTGCTTGTGGTCTGCTTGGCTTTTCATCTTTCGCGCAAGGCAACGATCTCACTCAAATTCAAAAACAAATTAAACAACAAGAATCGAAGATCGCCGAGCAAAAACGCACACAAGCTAAACTCCAAGCCAGTCTTAAAGATCAAGAAAGCAAAATTAATAGTGTTGTCGGTGAATTACGTGAAACAGAATTAAGCTTAAAAGAAATTCGCAAGCAAATGGCGGAAACCGAAAAGCAAATCAAGCAATTAGAAAAGCAAGAGCGTGTGCAAAAAGCGAAGCTCGCAAAGCAAATAGACGCCATCTATCGCTCAGGTGTAAATCCTTCTACCTTGGAAAGAATGCTTTCAGAAGATGCAAAAAAAGCGGAACGCATGAAAGTGTATTATCAGCACTTAAATCAAGTGCGCATCGATATGATCAACAATCTGAAAGCGACACAAGAGAGTTTAGCGAAACAGCGCGAGGCGATTTCAGGGCAACAAAAAAATCATCGCGATCAACTTTCTACGCAAAAGAAACAGCAGCAAGAATTACAAAAAGTGCAACAAGAACGCCAATCTACGTTAAATGAACTCAACAAAAACTTAACCAAAGATCAGAACAAGCTGGAAACGTTGAAAGCGAATGAAAATGCCCTTCGCCAAGAAATTCAACGTGCAGAACAAGCCGCTCGCCAACAAGAACAACGTGAGCGTGAAGCCCTTGCTCAGAAAAAACAAGAGGAAGAAAAACGGACCTCAAAACCTTATCAACCAACTGATCAAGAACGTAAGTTGATTAACAGCACCAGTGGTTTAGGTACTGCAGCCCGTCAATACAGCCGTCCTGTTTCCGGTCCGACATTGCACTCCTTTGGTTCAATCCAAGCGGGCGAAGTCCGTTGGAAAGGTATGGTTATCGGCGCACCAACGGGTACAGCAGTAAAAGCCATTGCAAGTGGTCGTGTTATTCTAGCGGGTCATCTTAATGGTTATGGTTATATGGTGATTGTGAAACACGGTGATAGCGACTTGAGTTTGTATGGTTTCAACCAAGCGGTATTTGTAAAACAGGGTCAGCTGGTGTCTGCAGGACAAACCATCGCACAAGTAGGGAATACGGGTGAGCTCTCTAAACCGGCGCTTTACTTTGGTATAAGCCGTAAAGGGGTACCTGTGAATCCGGCTGGGTGGATTAAATAATGGCAAGGTTCTTTCAAAGTGCGGTCAAAAATACAATCATTTTTTCAACCGCACTTTTCTCTGCATTTACTTTTGCACAAGGCAAACTGGCCATTGTGATCGATGACATTGGCTATCATCCGAAAGAAGATGCGGAAATTTTGGCTATGCCAAAAGAAATCTCTGTCGCCATCATTCCTGCTGCGCCCTATGCCAAAATTCGCAATCAGCAAGCGAAAGCGCAGAATCACGATATTCTTATTCATATGCCAATGCAGCCTGTCAGCAATATTAAAATTGAGGAAGGTGGTTTGACTTTAGGGTTATCTGAAGCGCAAGTGAATGAGCGAGTGAAAAAGGCCAAATCTATTGTGCCAAACGCAATCGGAATGAATAATCATATGGGCAGTGCAGCCACAGCCGATACCACATTAATGACTTATTTAATGTCCGCACTTCGCGAGCAACATTTATTCTTTTTAGATAGCCGTACTATCGGAAAATCAGTCGCGGGAAAAATAGCAAAAGAGCAAGGTGTACGCGTATTAGATCGCCATATCTTTTTAGATGATAGTGATAATTTAGTGGATGTGCAACGGCAATTTCAGAATGCCATTCAATATGCACGTAAACATGGCACAGCCATTGCTATTGGGCACCCTCGCCCAAATACCGTAGCTGTATTAAAATCAGGAATAAAAAATTTACCCGATGATATTCAATTAGTCGGCATGGGAAGCTTGTGGCGAAATGAAAAAATCTTGCCACCTAAACCATTTATCTTAATTTTTAATGATATTCCTGCGCCAACCTCAGTTGCACCATTTGAGCCAATCCCTTTATTGAGAGGCGTGCCGAGGTAATAATATATAGAAGAAGTGTTGATATATTGTTATATGTAAACTTAAAGAAATTTACGTAAATTTACAAAAAATTTACCTTAAATGTTGATAAAAGGGGTAAGAATATGACATTTCAAGGTTGCAACGTTATTTTCCTTTTGCTAGAATTCGCCCAGAAAGGCTTTTATTAGCCTTTTGTATACAAAAGGTGCTATAACACAAGCGTGTAATAGCATAAGTCTATTGGCTAACCAATTTTATAAGGTTACATACATTATGAAAAACAACAAATTCATTAAATTTAGTTTAACAGTAGCGTGTGCGGCAGTATTAGCTGCATGTGGTTCTAGCGGTGGTAGCAGCAACAATGATGAAGCAGCTCAACAAGCAGCAGCTCAACAAGCAGCAGCTCAACAAGCAGCAGCAGAAAAAGCAGCAGCAGAAAAAGCAGCAGCAGAAAAAGCAGCAGCTGCAGAAGCATTAGTTGCAAAAACAAAAGATGTAGGTGCTAAATTTGTTAAGAAAACTCAATCTAACTTAAACGTTGGTGAAGGTGTAGAAACTAACAGCAAATCTTCTGTTTCTCCAACTGACATGACAGTTGAATTACACCCAAGCTTAGACACTATCGTTGTAGCGGTTCCATTAAACGCTGATGGTTCTGTGAACACTCAAGCAAAACAAGCTTACTTAGAAGATTTTGACTTCCGTGGTAACACAGCTAACACTACTGGTCAACACACATTAAGCCACATTTACAAAACAGCTAATGGTAGCACAAATGTAGGTGCGGCACGTAATGGCGGTGAAGCTTCAACTAAAACAGATACTAAAGGTAATGATACTGGTTTAGCATATGTTTATGAAGAAGGTCGTTTAAACTATACTCGTAAAGCTGAAGGTAAAAACGTAGTTGATACAAAAGATGCACGTACTGATGCTCGTTTAGCTGATTCTGTTGCTGAAGTGTATGGTCACAGAACTTTCGTTGATGGTGATTCTGAAGTGAAAAACATCGCTGATGGTGATACTGTATTAGCGAACGCACCATTCACAGCAAAAGATGCTGATGGTAAATACACTGCAGGTTCTAAATTGAACTATGTTCAATACGGCCGTGTAACCTCTAAATTAAACGCAGTACAAGAAGCAGATCTTAAAGATGGTAAAGATGTTGCTCAATATGGTACTAAAGTAGCAAGCTTCGGTGGCTACGGTGAAAACGGTACTGAAGATAACTACTTCTACCGTGGTGTAAACAGCACTCCATATAGCGCAACTTTAGCAAGCGATCTTAAAAATATTTACTTCGGTTCTGAAGCAGCAGCGGGTAAATTACACTACCAAGGTCACGCAGTTACTTACAACCTAGACAAAGACTATGAAGATAAATCAGGTCTTCCAAATGCTTTAGGTGCGGAATACGCATTAGTAAGTGGTACTCACGTTGCAGCTGACATTGATTTAGCAAGCAAAAATGTAACTGGTAACCTTTACAACAGATGGACAGAAACTAATACTCAACAACAAGTTAAAGAACACAATGTTGAGTTAGCTAACTTCACTGGTACATTAGCAAATAACGGTAGCATCTCTGGTAGCGCAACTAAACACGATGGTGCTCAAGGTGTGTTAAAAGCTAGCTTATACGGTGCACAAGCACAAGAGTTAGGTGGTGTGATTTCAAGTAATGACACTGCGAACAACTGGGGTGCATCATTCGGTGCTAAAGTACAAAATACTCCATTTGTTGCTCCACCTGTAGTTACTCCAGCTCCAGTTCCAGCTTGGGGTGAAAGTACAGATGCAAATAACGCAAAATAATTTTTTGAGTTATATTTAATATTCAGACAGCCCATGAAAATGGGCTGTTTTTTTCTATCGTTGAGGGCTTATGAAAAAATCAACATTATTACTGACACTTGCAAGTATTGCATTACCAACTTATGCTCAAACGTCTCCCGCTCCTGTACAGGAAAGAGACCCGCTGCAAAATGAAGCAAGCATGCCAAATATTAACCAAAAGAATCTAAAAGAAGACTTGTTAAGAAAACAGCGTTTATCTGAACAAAGTGCGATGGCGCAAGAAAATCAAGGTAATAGTGTTGCGAGATTTACTGGAAAGCAGTTGGCTGAAAATCCAGCTCTGTTAGAACGTTTATTTTTAGAAGCGCTGGTTAATCCAAATAAAGCGGTTCTTCCTGTTTATATCCAAATTTATGAATCTGTTCCTAATGCCGATCGTTCTTTAATTGATTGGGCAAAGGCGATCCTTGAAAGAGAAGAGGATTTGAATAAATCCGTTGTTTCATACCGTAAACTCATTTCTGATTTCCCTGAAAATAATTTTATTCGCTATCAACTTGCTGAAACATTATTCTATAACCAAGAATACGAAGCAGCTAAAACACAGTTTGAAAGACTTCGTGCTTCGACTCAAAACGCTCAAGATGTTGCAGTATTTGATAAATTTATCGAAGTGATTGATAGCAAAGAAAACTGGAATTTCTCTTTCTCAACAACTTTTTTAAATGATAAAAATCTAGCAAATTCTGCAAAACAGGGAACCAAAATGGCTGTTGGTAGTGGTGAGGTAACCTATAATACCCCTCGTCAAACAGGTAAAGGTCTTGGTTTGTCTATTGGAGCGGATAAACGTTGGAGTTTATCTAACGGCAAATACGTTGCTTTTGATAGCAGTATGAGTTCCAGATATTACTGGGATAATAAAAAATATAATGATTTAATCGGACATATTGGCTTAGGATACGGTTATTCTGATGCTCGTTTTAATGTGCAAGTGACACCCTATATTAACAAGCGTTGGTATGGTGGTGGTTTAAATGGTGGAGATAGCTTAAAACAATACACTGATACTTATGGTGCAAGTTTATCAATGGGATATTGGTTAAACCAAAACTTTAAATATTCTGCACTTTATAACTTTGGTTATGAACGTTATAGAAAAGAGATCGATAAACGAAATTATAATGGCGCAGTGCATTCTTTAACGAATTCATTAATGTTTATTCCTAGCTCAACCCAATTCTGGTCAATTTCATTAGATTTGATAAAGAAATATGCGGCTGACAGATCAAATGCTTACAATCGAATTGGTACCCGTTTAACTTGGGGACAAGAGTGGCCACTCGGTATTACAACCAGCACAACACTTGGTTATGCAAAACGTAATTATCTTGAACAATCGTTTATAGGTATGAAACAGCGCAATAACGAATATAGTGCTTCTGTTTCTCTTTGGCATAAACAATTCCACTATGCTGGTTTTACACCAAAAGTAACTTGGTCGTATAGTAAAACGAAAAGTAATATGGCGATTTATTCATACGATAAAAACCAAGTCTTTATCGAAGTGGGTAAAAGTTTCTAAATGTAAAAAAGTTGGATTTCAAAGGAATCCAACTTTTTTATTATCGACAATATTGGAAATAATTTATTTCTGCTTTCTCTCCCACAAATCAGCATACTTCACAAAGGTGGAGTGGGCCGAAAGTACTGCAAGCAGGAAACCTTGTTTTCCATCTAAGAAGCCTGCTTTTAAAATGTACATTTTGACAAAGCAGCTAATCGCATGACTAATACCTTGCCATAACGTTGCTTTTTTCCCTTTGGCTTGGCGTTGGTCAGCCCAAGCTTTGGCGTAGCCCGCAGATTTCACCAAATAGTGATGAATGCTTTTATAGGTGAAATGCTCCAGATCGCCAGTTAATTTCTGTACTTTCGTATTTTCAGGATAAACCACTTTTTCATGTACCAGAGAATCGTTATATCCTGCATAATTTGTACGATATAAACGCACCACATAATCAGGATACCAACCTGAATGGCGAATTTCACGCCCAAACACTTCACTCACACGAGGAATATCATAAACCGTATTTGGAGCATCTTGTTGAACCGCTTGTTGAATAGATTCACGCAGTTTCGGTGTGACACGTTCATCGGCATCTAGCCACAAAACATAATCACTGGTGACATATTGTTGTGCACGTTGGCGTTGTTTGCCAAAACCTGGCCAATCAGGATGCGAATAAAATTTTGCACCATATTGTTCCGCAATTTCTTGCGTGTTATCAGTACTGCCTGAATCGACAATAATGATTTCATCTACCCAATCTTTTACAGTATCAAGACATTGAGCAAGATCTGCCGCTTCATTTTTGACAATCATGGCAACGCTAATTGTTGGCATATTTTGATCCTTTTTTTGCTATACTAGCCGAAATTTCTGTAAGTATAACCGAATTTATTTTATGTGGCGTTTTTTTTATACCTGCCTGATGTATCTAATTCAGCCTTTTGTGCTGTTATTCATGTTACTACGAAGTCTCAAAGCTCCGAATTATCGCAAGCGTTTAGGCGAGCGATATGGCATTTATGCGAATCTTGATAAGCCTACACAAGATGGGATCGTCATTCATGCAGCATCGGTAGGGGAAGTGATTGCTGCTACGCCGCTAGTAAAACGTATTCAGAAGGAATACCCGAATTTACCAATCACGTTTACAACGGTCACGCCAACAGGCTCTGAACGTGTAAAAGCCGCCTTTGGGGAAACTGTGACGCATTGTTATTTACCTTACGATTTACCTTGTATCATCAATCGTTTTATTGATTTTATTCAACCTAAAGTATTCATTGTCATTGAAACGGAGCTTTGGCCGAATTTGATTGATTGTTTGGCTCGTCGAAATATTCCTTTCATTGTGGCGAATGCACGCCTTTCTGCGCGTTCAGCCAGACGCTATGGCAAAGTCAAACAATACTTGCAGTATATGCTTTCTCAAATCAGCTTGATTGCGCCACAAGATAGTATCAGTGGAAAGCGTTATTTAGAGTTAGGTTATGAGAAAGATCGTCTGCAATTAACTGGCAATATTAAATATGATCTTGTGGTTAGTGATGAATTACTTAAAGACATTGAAGCACTTCATGAAAGCTGGGCGAAAGATCGTCAGATTTGGATTGCCGCGAGTACGCACGAAGGGGAAGAAGAACTCATTTTACAAGCGCATCATTTGTTACTGAAAAAACATCCAAACTTGCTGTTATTGCTGGTACCTCGTCATCCTGAACGTTTTAATCCAGTGGCAGATTTAATTGAAAAAGCCAACTTTAACTTTATTCGTCGTTCAACGGGGGAGATTCCTTCAGAAAATACCCAAGTAATTCTGGGTGATACCATGGGTGAGTTGATGTTGATGTATGGAATTTCAGATATTGCGTTTGTTGGCGGAAGTTTGGTCAAACATGGGGGACATAATCCTTTAGAGCCTTTGGCATTTAAATTACCCGTTGTGAGTGGAAAGCATACCTTCAATTTCCCTGAAGTCTTTACTTCGCTCTTAGAAGTGCAAGGTGTGTTGCAAATCAACTCAACAGAAAAAGCATTGTCAGAGATTATTGATAAGTTATTGAATTCGAAAGGGGCACGTCAACGTTTAGGCAATGCAGGCTACGAGGTATTAATCGAAAATCGTGGCGCATTACAGCGTCTTTTAGATTTGCTTCATCCTTATTTAACCAATATTTCGGAGAACAATAAATGACAAGCGTAATTTACCCCGGCACGTTTGACCCGATTACCAACGGGCATTTAGATATTATTGCGCGAAGTGCGGTCATTTTCCCGAAAGTTTTTGTCGCGGTTGCGAATAGTCCGAGCAAAAAGCCATTGTTCTCATTAGAAGAACGCGTTGAGCTCGTGCGTCAATCGGTCGATCATTTACCCAATGTGGAAGTATTTGGATTCTCTGATTTATTGGCAAATGAAATCAAAGCGAAAAAGATTACCGCCATTATTCGTGGCGTGCGTACAACGACGGACTTCGAATATGAATTACAACTGGCCGCGTTAAACCGTTTATTAACCGATGGTGTGGATAGTTTGTTTTTCCCACCAACAGAAAAATGGGCGTTTGTGTCTTCCACGATTGTACGAGAAATTTATTTACATCATGGCGATGTGAAAGAACTGGTGCCGGAAGCCGTCTATTTAGCCTTAAAAGCACGTCGTGAATGAAAAAAACACTTCTGATTTTAACCGCACTTTTAGCGTTAACTGGTTGTGGTACGGTGGTGAAATTAATCGACCCATCGGATAAATACACACCTTACGCGGGTGCGGCTTATGATTTAGAGATGGCACAAAAATGGGGCTTGCCTATTTTAGATTTGCCACTGTCATTTTTATTAGATACCGCATTATTGCCTTATGCGTGGTCAAATTAATTTGCATTAAGATATGAAACTCAATCCTCAACAACAACAGGCTGTCGAATATGTCAGTGGACCTTGCTTGGTGCTAGCTGGTGCTGGCTCGGGCAAAACTCGCGTGATCATCAATAAGATTGCTCATTTGATTGAACACTGTGGTTATTTACCTAAACAGATCGCTGCCGTGACCTTTACCAACAAAGCCGCTCGTGAAATGAAAGAGCGTGTAGCCCATTCCATTGGTAAAGAAAAATCCAAAGGATTGATTGTTTCCACTTTCCATACCTTAGGTTTCGACATTATCAAACGGGAATATAAAGCTTTAGGCTTTAAATCGAATATGACCTTGTTTGATGAGCACGATCAACTTGCTTTACTCAAAGAACTGACGGCAGATGTTCTGCAGGAAGATAAGGATTTATTGCGAGAATTAATCTCGGTTATTTCCAATTGGAAGAATGATTTGGTTTCGCCAAAACAGGCTTATGCCTTAGCAAAAGATGCCAAATATCAAACCTTTGCAAAATGTTATGAGCGTTATGCGGCGCAAATTCGTGCTTACAATGCGTTGGATTTTGATGATTTAATTATGTTGCCAACCTTACTCTTCAAACAAAATGAAGAAGTGCGGTCAAAATGGCAGGAGAAAATTCGCTATCTGTTGGTGGATGAATATCAAGATACTAATACCAGCCAATATGAACTCATCAAATTACTCGTTGGCGAGAGAGCTTGCTTTACCGTAGTGGGTGATGACGACCAATCCATTTATTCTTGGCGAGGCGCTCGTCCACAAAATATGGTGCGCTTACGTGATGATTTTCCGCGTTTGCAAGTCATCAAATTAGAACAAAATTATCGTTCCACTCATCGTATTTTGCATTGTGCCAACATTTTGATTGATAACAACGAGCACGTATTCGACAAAAAGCTGTTTTCCAACTTGGGCGAAGGTGAAAAACTGCAAGTCATTGAAGCGAAAAATGAAGAGCATGAAGCAGAACGGATTGTAGCGGAATTGATTGCCCATCGTTTTAGCCGTAAAACCAAATTCAAGGATTATGCGATTTTGTATCGGGGGAATCATCAATCGCGTCTATTGGAAAAAGTGCTGATGCAAAACCGCATTCCGTACAAAATTTCTGGTGGAACGTCTTTTTTCTCTCGTGCTGAAATTAAGGACATGATGGCCTACTTGCGTTTGTTGGTGAATCAAGACGATGATGCAGCCTTTTTGCGTATTGTGAATATACCAAAACGGGAAATTGGTACTGCAACACTGCAAAAATTAGGTGAGTTGGCACAGGAAAAACATATCAGCTTATTTGAGGCGATTTTTGAGTTTGAACTCATGCAACGAGTCACGCCAAAAGCCTATGATGCATTGCAAAAATTTGGTCGTTGGATTGTGGAGTTGAACGATCAAAGTTTACGTTCCGATCCTGAAACCGCTGTGCGTTCGTTACTTTCTTCATTGCATTACGAAGAATATTTGTATGAGTATGCCACCAGTCCGAAAGCTGCTGAAATGCAGAGTAAAAACGTGGCAACCTTATTTAGCTGGGTAGAGGATATGCTCAAAGGCGATGACGTGAATGAGCCGATGAATTTAAATCAAGTGGTCACTCGTTTAACGCTACGCGACATGATGGAACGCGGCGAAGACGATGACGAGAGTGATCAAGTGCAATTAATGACATTGCATGCCTCCAAAGGCTTAGAGTTTCCCCATGTGTATTTAATCGGTATGGAAGAGGGGATTTTGCCTCATCAAACCAGTATTGATGAAGATAATGTAGAGGAAGAACGCCGTCTAGCCTATGTGGGCATTACTCGAGCACAACAAACGCTCACTTTTTCCCTTTGTCGTGAACGACGTCAGTTTGGCGAGTTAATTCGCCCAGAGCCTAGCCGTTTCTTGGCAGAGTTACCACAAGATGATGTGCAATGGGAAAAAGATAAGCCAAAATTAACGGTAGAGCAGAAGCAACAACAAACTTCTAGTCAGCTCGATCGTTTACGAGCCATTTTAAAAGGCTAGAGATGATTAAAGTGCGGTAGGAAATTTATTTGTTTTTTCAACCGCACTTTATTTATGCAAAATGTAGATAAATCAAGCAACCAAAACGGCTTTTACAAAAAATGATTTGACTTATTTTCAAAAAAACGTATTATACCGCCCACAAACCGATTGTGGTGAGATGGCCGAGTAGGCTGAAGGCGCTCCCCTGCTAAGGGAGTATGGGGTCAAAAACTCCATCGAGGGTTCGAATCCCTCTCTCACCGCCATTTGTTTTTAGTTTTATTATTCTGCACCCGTAGCTCAGCTGGATAGAGTACTCGGCTACGAACCGAGCGGTCAGAGGTTCGAATCCTCTCGGGTGCGCCATTTTAAATCGACTCTATCAGTTAAAATGGTCATGAAAAATAAAACATCACTACGCACCCGTAGCTCAGCTGGATAGAGTACTCGGCTACGAACCGAGCGGTCAAAGGTTCGAATCCTTTCGGGTGCGCCATCTTCTCTCTTCAAACTTTTCTTTTTATCAAAAATAATTAACGCTTTATTTAGTTATTTTTCTCGATCATCAATAGTTTTTAACAAATAATTTCCGTGTATGTCTGTGACACTTCTAAAACCGACATTCGTGATTTTATAAGGAAAATTTGTCTTGTATTCGACGTTATCGTGGTGATGGCCATGGAAAACGTGTCTTACCCCTAATTTTTCTGCGAGTTGATTAATCACACGAAATCCCATTGGATGGGGTTTAGGTGCTTCATGGCAAATTAGAATATCGGCTTGCTCGTTTTCAATGGCTTCGATATCAGAAGGGAAAATAGACGTGCGATGACGTAATGGTACACCGCCACGCCAAATTTTTTCTTGCGGGCTATATTGGCAATAGTGGATAGGGTCAAAATACATTGGTTTATTGGGTGGCATCCAGATTTGTCCTCGGAATACGCCACCTAAGCCAGCAATACGTTGACCTTGGATTTCAACAACACGATTATGCAAATTGCGCGATTTCCAATGTGTACCCCAAATCGCCTCAAATGCGGCAACGGTTTTGCTATCGTGGTTGCCGTGAATAAACCAAATATCACAATATTTTGCGAGGTTATCTAATTCATCAGGCGAAGAAAGCTGCAAGTCGCCTAAAATAATCAGGGCAACGTTGTCGTTTTCTTGCACGAAAGGATAAAGATGTTCATAACTTCCGTGCGGATCGCCTGCGAATAAAATCATTTTATTTCTCGTTGGTCAATGTGCGTTTAGTATGCTGTAAACCTTCAAGTTCTTCATCATTTAACACTTTTTCTACAACAGATTTCACTTGGTTATAACGGTCTAAATAACTTGGCGATTCAATTTCAATGTAAGGCACTTTGTATTTATCTAACAATTTCTTCAATAATTGTTGGAATTGTTGACGTTGTTTTTGGCTGCCTAGACTACGTAAGCCATCATCCACCCATTTTGTATTGTTTTTCAATAAAATGGTGACATCAAACGGGTATTCTTTGATCATGGAATCGAGGAACGGATGCGCTTTGCCTTCGTATTGAATACAAAAAGCCTGCGTGGTAATGAAATCGGTATCAATAATCGCTACTTTATGGGCGTGACGTACGGCATAATCAATATAGCGTTGGTGACCTAGTGCCATTTGTGGATAGTCAGAATATTGCATGGCTTGCTCATCGCCACCTAATTTTTCGAAGACATATTCCCGACCATATTCCCATGCAGAAGTAGTATTAAATACGGCAGCCAGTTTGCTGACTAACACACTTTTACCGCTGCTTTCCCCACCCAAAATGGCAATGGTTTTTGCAAAGAATGGACGGACTTCTTTAGGAATGAATTTCCAATATTGGAAAGGTGTAGTACGAATTTTCGTCGCAGATACATTAAAGAAAGAGCGGTCAGGATCCACTAAAGAAACTTCGAGGCCTAAGTATTTTTCGTATGGCGCTTTGTCTTGTGGCTCACTACTAAATACCATTGTAGGGGTAAATTGTTTTTCTTCAAATAGATTTTTTACCGCGTCACTCCAAGCTTGCCAGCCATTTGGGTAACTTGGAATGCCATCTTCAATTAAGTGATGAATGAAAATTTGATTTTTTTGATATTTAAAGATTTGCTGCATCCAGCGAAGGCGATCTTGTACTGTCGGCATGCGTTTCATTTTACTATCATAGAACAGCTTTAAATCGCGTTCAGTATCGCTACAGACAATCACGTGAAGCTCATCCACTTTACTGAATGCTTCATAAATCATATTAATATGGCCAGTGTGAACAGGGTAGAATTTCCCAAAAATCACACCCACTTTTTTATCGTGTTTGTTCGACATAATGTATCCTTCGCTAAATGGCCACTACGAGGTGGCTGAATAGTCCTATTTTATGCAATCTTTGTGCAAATAAAAACATTTTTCATTGAATGATTTTTTACAGTGACATTTTACGTTATACTACGGCCTGCATTCTCAGGGCAGGGTGAAATTCCCTACCGGTGGTGACAGCCCACGAGCACTTAAAAGTGCGGTCAATTTTGATTGCGTTTTACAAAATTGTTTCGCTTTGTACTTTTAAGGTTAGCAGATTTGGTGAAATTCCAAAGCCGACAGTATAGTCTGGATGAAAGAGAATAAAACGGATTGGGTTCCCACTTCCGTTCTATTTATTTGCATTTCTCAGCCCTGATTCTGGTTAATTTTAACGTAACAACAAAAGGAAATTACGATGAATCAGTCAATTTTATCTGCATTTGGTGCGACCGGCGAAGAACGGATAATTAACGCATTGAATGCATTCAAACAAGGTAATGGCGTATTAGTATTGGATGATGAAGATCGCGAAAATGAAGGCGATTTAATCTTCCCAGCAGAAACCATTACGCCAGAACAAATGGCAAAACTTATTCGTTATGGCAGTGGTATCGTATGTTTATGTATCACCGATGAACAATGCAAACAGCTTGATTTGCCACCAATGGTTGAGCATAACAATAGCGTGAATAAAACCGCGTTTACCGTGACGATTGAAGCGGCAGAAGGTGTGTCGACAGGTGTATCGGCGCAAGATCGTGTTACCACAATCAAAGCGGCAATTGCAGATCATGCAAAACCGACAGATCTTCACCGTCCAGGACATGTTTTCCCATTACGTGCCGCAGAAGGCGGTGTTTTGGCACGTCGTGGTCATACTGAAGCCTCAGTTGATTTAGCACGTTTAAGTGGTTTTAAACCGGCAGGTGTCATTTGTGAAATTACGAATGATGATGGCTCTATGGCTCGTGCTGCAGAAATTATCGAATTTGCGAAAAAATTTGGTTATGCGGTATTAACAATTGAAGATTTAGTGGCATATCGTCAAAAACATCAGTGCTAATTAAATACTTGGAAAACAAAAGTGCGGTCAGAAAATCTATTAAATTCTGACCGCACTTTGCATTTCAGGCTTAATTGGTTTCCACAAAGCTTAATGCCGTTTCGACCACTTCGATTCCTGCACCTTGCTTAAAGGCATTTTCACTTAAATAGCGTCGCCATTGTCTTGCCCCTTTGCAGTTTTGGAATGCACCAAGCATATGTCGAACGATATGATTTAAATAAACACCTTGGCTCAGTTGTTTTTCAATATAAGGGAACATGGCTTCCACCGCTTGTCTTGGTGTGACGATATCCGCATTAGCATCAAAAAGCATTTGATCAACATAGCCCAACAACGACGGGTTTTGATAAGCCTCACGCCCAACCATCACGCCATCCACAAATTGCAAATGATGTTTCATTTCTTCGATGGTTTTAATGCCGCCATTAATTGCAATGGTTAACTGTGGGAAATCTTTCTTTAATTGATAAACACGATCATAATCCAAAGGGGGAATCTCTCGATTCTCTTTTGGGCTTAATCCGGAAAGCCAAGCTTTTCGAGCATGAACAATAAATTCTTGGCAGCCTGCATAATGGACTTTTTCGATAAAGTCGCAGAGAAATTCATAGCTATCCAAATCATCAATGCCAATACGCGTTTTCACGGTGACAGGAATATTCACGACACGTTGCATTTCTGCAATACATTCTGCTACTAAATCCTCTTTTGCCATCAAACAAGCACCAAACATACCATTTTGCACGCGATCGGAAGGGCAGCCGACATTCAGATTAATTTCATGATAGCCTCTTTCTTCGGCTAATTTGGCACAATGTTTAAGCTGTGCGGGATCGCTTCCCCCGAGCTGTAGGGCAACCGGATTTTCTTGTAAATCAAAATCTAAATGATCGTATTTCGCATGAATAATGGCGGGTGCTGTGACCATTTCGGTATAAAGCAACGCATTTTTACTAAATTGACGATGAAAATAGCGACAATGGCGTGTCGTCCAATCTAACATTGGCGCAACGGAAAAGCGTCCACGATAAAAGTGCGGTTGGTTTTCTGACATATATTATTTCTCTTGAATCTCGTTACGGCGCAGATCTTCTGCTTGTTGTTCCTGCATTCGTTGACGGAAACGTCCAGCCGCAAAGTGGTAAAAAGGTTTCGGACTAAATTGGCGCGAAATTATGGAGGCAATGATACTGGAAATCAAGAGCCAAATCAGCACAGGTTGAGCCCCCGTCATTTCCATTACCACTACGCTGGCTGTTACAGGAGATTGTGTGCCGCCCGCTAAAAAGGCTGCCATACATAAAATGACCAAGAAACGTTGATCGACCATGCCGTTACTGATTTCCCATAACATGGTGCCGATACCCGCGCCTGTAGTGAGAGATGGCGTAAAAATTCCGCCCGCGATGCCATTCCAATAAGTCGTAACCGTTGCGAAGAGTTTTAGTATCCCCACTTCAGGTGACACGAGTTGTCCTTCTAATGCTCTGGTGACAACATCATAACCTGTTCCATAGGTTTGTCCTTCGCTGTAGGTGCCCAGAGCAGCCAACACTAAACCAAGTAATAAGGCAATATAAATAGGGTGTTTTCGGATCCAATCACGCCATTTGATTGGAGAAAGTCCCGAGAGTCCTTTGGCAAGGAGTCGTCCAAATATACCACCCAATACACCGCAGACGACGCCACAAATGGCAAGCCAAAGATATAAATAAGGAATAGAGGTCTCGCCCTTATAAACAGGAAAGTAAGGGCTATTGCCTTGAATCGCTACTAAAATAAAACCGGCAGCTAATACACCGAGTAATACACGTCTTTCCCAGCGTAACATCACGCCGCGACCAAGTTCTTCAATGGCAAAAATGACACCGGCCAAAGGCGCATTAAATGCGGCAGCAAGACCTCCTGCCGCACCGGTGGCAATGAGTTCATTTGTACTCAAGCCGCGGAAAGCAAAGTTATATTTACGACAGAAATTTCCCCAAGCGAGCATGATAGCCGCACCTACTTGAACGGAAGGCCCTTCACGTCCAACCGAAGCCCCCATCGCCATAGCAAGGAAAGTCAGAGGGATTTTCCAGATAGTTTGACGAAATTCAACCAGTTTTGTTTTATAGCCACTGTAAGGAAGATTGATGGATGCAATCACTTGTGGAATGCCGCTACCGCCAACATAAGGTGTGTATTTGGCGGTAAACCAGGTGAGAAAAGCAAGACCAAGCGGTAAAACGATCCAAACGGCGAGAGGGTATTTAGCAGACCAATAGGCATTAAATTCAAGTCCGATATCGGCTAGCTTGGCAAATCCAAAGGAAAAGAGAGCAACAAATATCGCACCAATCAGTAAACATACGAATTCGAGTGTTTTATGAGAGATACGATGCGTTTGTCGAAGTTTTTTATGGTAGAAATAACGTAAATGAAAAATGAATGAACGTAACATAATGATTGCCAACAAAATAATTCTGCTTGAAATTATAAAACCCTAGCCACTGACAGGCAATTGATTTGGAAAAAGAGAGGTAAAACTAAATGAATTAAATATCTTGAAGAAAATGTATTAAATCTAAAGATGGGATGGAATAAATTATTTTAAAATCATATAATTATAGAAAATCTCTTAAGTTAAGTCAGAATTCACTACACTTAGATCAATAATTATAAGGATTCTATTATGAAAAAAATGCTATTTATCTCGATGATCACTTGTTTCCTAACTTGTACTGAAATACAAGCATCTATAGCAAATTCTACCAGTTCGAGTAGTCAATTTAATCAAATTTCGACTAATTTGAGTAATGAAGAATTTGGTAAGCATATCCTCAAAAAAGTTTATCCGAGAGCTGTATACGATAAATGGAGTAAATCTTGGGAAGATGATAGTTTTTTTATTGATTATGATTTAAAAGATATTCAAACCAGTGAAGGAGAAAAGCGTTATTTTGCACTGAATTATGGAACTGCAGGATATAATGAGGAACTGTATTTATATATTTTCAAAAAGTCATTAGATGAATGGGTTTTAGAAAATCAGGAATATATGAATTCTGAAAACTTTGAGCAAAAACCATTATTTAAAAATAAAAATATAGAGCTTCTTGGTAAAGCATCGGTCGTTAAGCTAGGAAAGGATACACTGGGTTTTCAATTAGACGGTCGTGATGGAGGGAGTGGCGGTGAGAAAGGTGATATTAGTTGGATTTATCCCGTAGGTAATAAAATGAAAATGGTGGCAGGGTGTCATTATGAAGAGTGGCGTTTTGGGCCTCTCGGCGTTGAATGCGAGCCTAAAATTAATTCAAGCCTAAAACCAACAGAGGCATTTTATCCGATCGAATTGAATTATAAGCTTGTGAAATATAAGCTTAATGATAAGGCTCAGAGTGGGTCAGAAGAATGGGATATAAAGAGCATAGGTAACAAGAAAGGTAAGGTAGTCATTTTATTTAATCCACAAACTCAAACTTATGAACTACCCGCTGGTTTTGAAAAAATTAGTACGAATGCGGAACAACTATGGAAGCACTTTAATAAAATAACAGAGTCTAAGCAAAAACAAGTGGATTGATTTTTAATCCTCAAGCCTTGACGATATTTAATGAAGGAGGCTGTTAAGCGCAAAGAATGCGATGCTTGACATTTTTCCATGAACTCTTTAAAATTCAGCGTCTATTTCTTCCGTCTATTGGATGGAGAAATAGATTTTGTAACAAACATTCTATTATGAATAACATTTAAACTGGAGCTTTTTTAATGGCAACTATCAACCAGCTAGTACGCAAACCGCGTGTGAAAAAGGTTGTAAAAAGTAACGTTCCTGCATTAGAGGCTTGCCCGCAGAAACGTGGTGTGTGCACTCGTGTATACACAACTACACCTAAAAAACCGAACTCAGCATTACGTAAAGTATGTCGTATTCGTTTAACTAATGGCTTTGAAGTAACTTCTTACATCGGCGGCGAAGGTCACAACCTTCAAGAGCACAGTGTTGTGCTTATCCGTGGTGGTCGTGTTAAAGACTTACCAGGTGTGCGTTACCACACTGTACGCGGCGCATTAGACTGTGCAGGCGTTAAAGATCGTAAACAAGGTCGTTCTAAATACGGCGTTAAACGTCCTAAAGCTTAATGGAACTCCGTTAAGTAAGGCCAAACGTCTAAATTAGTAAAAATTTAAATCAGAAACTCCAGTATCACATTAGCTCACTTTAAAGTGCGGTTAATTTTTATAGAGTTTTGGATATCCTGAAGATTAAATATACGGAGAAATTCGCAATGCCACGTCGTCGTAGTGTTGAACCACGCAAGATTCTTCCAGATCCGAAGTTCGGTTCAGAGTTACTTGCAAAATTTATTAATGTATTAATGGTAGACGGTAAAAAATCCGTTGCTGAAACCATCGTTTACGGTGCGTTAGACAAACTTGCAGAACGCACAGGTAAAGAACCTTTAGAAGCATTTGAAATTGCACTTGAAAACGTTCGCCCAACTGTTGAGGTTAAATCTCGTCGTGTTGGTGGTTCTACTTACCAAGTGCCAGTTGAAGTACGTCCAGTTCGTCGTAACGCATTAGGTATGCGTTGGATCGTTGAAGCTGCACGTAAACGCGGTGATAAATCAATGGCTTTACGTCTTGCAAATGAATTATCTGATGCATCAGATAACAAAGGCGCAGCAGTGAAAAAACGTGAAGATGTTCACCGTATGGCTGAAGCTAACAAAGCATTTGCTCACTTCCGTTGGTAATACGCTTTTAAAATTTAAGGGCTTCATCCTCGATGAAGCCTTACCCTTATATAAACAGATATTAAACTTAACAAGGTTATAATAATGGCTCGTACAACCCCTATTGAAAGATATCGTAATATCGGTATTAGTGCGCACATTGATGCTGGTAAAACTACTACCACTGAACGTATCTTATTCTACACCGGTGTAAGTCACAAAATTGGTGAAGTACACGATGGTGCAGCAACAATGGACTGGATGGAACAGGAACAAGAGCGTGGTATTACCATTACCTCTGCGGCAACTACCGCATTCTG
Organism: Haemophilus parainfluenzae; assembly: GCF_014931275.1. NCBI lineage: Bacteria > Pseudomonadati > Pseudomonadota > Gammaproteobacteria > Pasteurellales > Pasteurellaceae > Parahaemophilus > Parahaemophilus parainfluenzae. Next base: position 407,582 of record NZ_CP063110.1, on the reverse strand, counting down.
GTCTGGTATGTCACAACAGTTCCCACAACACCGTATCAACGTTATCGATACCCCGGGACACGTAGACTTTACTGTTGAAGTAGAACGTTCTATGCGTGTTCTTGATGGTGCGGTAATGGTTTACTGTGCGGTTGGTGGTGTTCAACCTCAGTCTGAAACTGTATGGCGTCAAGCTAACAAATATCAAGTTCCACGTATTGCGTTCGTAAACAAAATGGACCGTACTGGTGCTAACTTCTTACGTGTTGTTGATCAACTTAAAACTCGTTTAGGTGCGAACGCTGTTCCTCTTCAACTTCCAATCGGTGCAGAAGAAAACTTCACTGGTGTTGTTGACTTGATCAAAATGAAAGCGATCAACTGGAATGAAGCAGACCAAGGTATGACCTTCACTTATGAAGATATTCCAGCAGAAATGCAAGCAGCGTGTGAAGAATGGCGTCAAAACCTTGTTGATGCAGCAGCTGAAGCAACTGAAGAATTAATGGAAAAATACCTTGGTGGTGAAGAGTTAAGCGAAGAAGAAATTAAAGCAGGTCTTCGTCAACGCGTATTAGCAAACGAAATCATCTTGGTAACTTGTGGTTCTGCATTCAAAAACAAAGGTGTTCAAGCAATGCTTGATGCAGTTGTTGAATACTTACCAGCACCAACTGATATTCCAGCAATCAAAGGTATCAACCCAGATGAAACTGAAGGTGAACGTCACGCAAGCGATGATGAGCCGTTCTCTTCATTAGCATTCAAAATTGCAACTGACCCATTCGTAGGTAACTTAACTTTCTTCCGTGTGTACTCAGGTGTAATTAATTCTGGTGATACAGTATTAAACTCAGTACGTCAAAAACGTGAACGTTTTGGTCGTATCGTACAGATGCACGCTAACAAACGTGAAGAAATCAAAGAAGTTCGTGCGGGCGATATCGCTGCAGCAATCGGCTTAAAAGATGTAACAACGGGTGATACATTATGTGCTATCGATGCACCAATCATCCTTGAGCGTATGGAATTCCCAGAGCCAGTAATCTCTGTAGCAGTAGAACCTAAAACTAAAGCTGACCAAGAAAAAATGGGTCTTGCATTAGGTCGTCTTGCTCAAGAAGACCCTTCATTCCGTGTACACACTGATGAAGAATCTGGTGAAACTATTATTTCTGGTATGGGTGAGTTACACTTAGATATCATCGTTGACCGTATGAAACGTGAGTTTAAAGTGGAAGCTAACATCGGTAAACCACAAGTATCTTACCGTGAAACTATCCGCACTCGTGTTAACGATGTGGAAGGTAAACACGCAAAACAATCTGGTGGTCGCGGTCAATATGGTCACGTTGTTATCGACTTATATCCATTAGATCCAGAAGGTCCTGGTTATGAATTTGTAAACGAAATCAAAGGTGGTGTAATCCCTGGTGAATACATTCCTGCGGTTGATAAAGGTATCCAAGAACAACTTAAATCTGGTCCGTTAGCGGGTTACCCAGTAGTAGATCTTGGTGTACGTTTACACTTCGGTTCATACCATGATGTTGACTCATCTGAATTAGCGTTTAAATTAGCCGCTTCTTTAGCATTTAAAGCAGCGTTTGCTAAAGCAAACCCAGTTCTACTTGAGCCAATCATGAAAGTTGAAGTAGAAACTCCACCTGAGTATGTTGGTGATGTAATCGGTGACTTAAGCCGTCGTCGTGCTATGGTTAACGGTCAAGAAGCGAACGAATTCGTTGTTAAAATCGATGCAGAAGTTCCACTTTCTGAGATGTTCGGTTATGCAACAGACTTACGTTCACAAACTCAAGGTCGTGCATCATACTCAATGGAACCGTTAAAATATGCTGAAGCGCCAACAAGTGTTGCTGCTGCAGTAATTGAAGCGCGTAAAAAATAATTTTTTGTAACAATCCGCTCTATAAGTCGAATGGCTTATAGAGCATTTTCTAGGAAACTAAACAAATGTCTAAAGAAAAATTTGAACGTACAAAACCGCACGTAAACGTGGGTACAATCGGCCACGTTGACCACGGTAAAACAACTTTAACAGCAGCAATCACAACCGTATTAGCAAAACACTACGGTGGTGCAGCTCGTGCATTCGACCAAATCGATAACGCGCCAGAAGAAAAAGCGCGTGGTATCACCATCAACACCTCACACGTTGAATACGATACTCCAACTCGTCACTACGCACACGTTGACTGCCCAGGACACGCGGACTATGTTAAAAACATGATTACCGGTGCGGCGCAAATGGACGGTGCTATTTTAGTAGTAGCAGCGACAGATGGTCCTATGCCACAAACTCGTGAGCACATCTTATTAGGTCGCCAAGTAGGTGTACCTTACATCATCGTATTCTTAAACAAATGCGACATGGTAGATGACGAAGAGTTATTAGAATTAGTAGAAATGGAAGTTCGTGAACTTCTTTCTCAATATGACTTCCCGGGTGACGATACTCCAATCGTACGTGGTTCTGCATTACAAGCATTAAACGGCGTTGCAGAATGGGAAGAAAAAATCCTTGAGTTAGCAAACCACTTAGATACTTACATTCCTGAGCCAGAGCGTGCAATTGACCAACCGTTCCTTCTTCCAATCGAAGACGTGTTCTCAATTTCAGGTCGTGGTACAGTAGTAACAGGTCGTGTTGAGCGTGGTATCATCCGTACTGGTGATGAAGTTGAAATCGTTGGTATCAAACCAACTACAAAAACAACAGTAACTGGTGTTGAAATGTTCCGTAAATTACTTGACGAAGGTCGTGCAGGTGAAAACATCGGTGCATTATTACGTGGTACCAAACGTGAAGAAATCGAACGTGGTCAAGTATTAGCGAAACCAGGTTCAATCACTCCACACACTGATTTCGAATCAGAAGTTTACGTATTATCAAAAGATGAAGGTGGTCGTCACACTCCATTCTTCAAAGGTTACCGTCCACAGTTCTATTTCCGTACAACTGACGTAACTGGTACAATCGAGTTACCAGAAGGCGTGGAAATGGTAATGCCTGGTGATAACATCAAAATGACAGTAAGCTTAATCCACCCAATCGCGATGGACCAAGGTTTACGTTTCGCAATCCGTGAAGGTGGCCGTACAGTAGGTGCTGGTGTTGTTGCGAAAATCATCAAATAATTGATGTATTAACTGTAACAAGTTAGATAAAGAAGGCGTATCGAGAGATGCGCCTTTTTGTTTGCCTAAAATTCCGCAAAATTATAATGAAAATTCAAATTAAAAAAGTGAATGTTAGGAAGAGAGAAATATTTGTTAGAGGAAAAAAAGTGGCGGAAGGTCATGGGAGTTGAACCCACCCGGGAACGCTGGCGTCCCCAACAGGATTTGAAGTCCTGCCACCTCACCGGAGATGACGACCTTCCGTTATTGAAATTGCGGTTACTTTAGCGTAAATTAGTTTATAATTCAACGCCATTTTGAAATAGGAATTAAAAATGACCGCACTTTTTCAACAACTTCCTTCGGTAGATAAATTTTTAAAAACACCAGAAGGTGAAATGCTTTTAACTGAATTTGGTCATTCAGCTGTCGTGCGTGAATTGCGCCAATTATTGTCTGAAGGGCGCGAGTTTATCAAACAACATCAAAACTTACCGCACTTTTTTGCCGATCACCTAAGTACATTACATCATTTACAACATTGCTTGGTTCAACAAAATCATGTACAAATTAAATCAGTTCATAATTTAACGGGCACGGTATTACATACAAATTTAGGGCGAGCATTATGGGCTGAAAGTGCACAACAAGCGGCACTTCATGCGATGAAAGGTAACGTTGCGCTGGAATATGATTTGGAAGAAGGCAAACGCAGTCATCGGGATAATTATATTAGTGAACTACTTGCACAACTAACAGGTGCAGAAGCTGCTTGTATCGTAAACAATAATGCTGCAGCCGTACTCTTGATGTTGGCTACCTTTGCTAAAGATAGAGAAGTCATTATTTCTCGTGGGGAATTAATTGAAATTGGCGGAGCATTTCGCATTCCAGACATTATGGCTCAAGCAGGCTGTAAACTTGTTGAAGTGGGAACAACAAACCGCACACATTTGAAAGATTACCGTCAAGCAATCAATGAAAACACGGCTTTCTTAATGAAAGTACATTGCAGTAATTATCATATTAGTGGGTTTACCGCTTCGGTTTCAGAACAAGAGTTGGTTGATCTTGGACGAGAATTTGATATTCCTGTTATAACGGATCTTGGTAGTGGGGCATTGATTGATCTAAGCCAATATGATTTACCGAATGAGCCAACGGTGCAAGAAAAAGTCGCACAGGGCGTAAACTTGGTGTCATTCTCGGGTGATAAATTATTGGGTGGAACACAAGCCGGTATTATCGTCGGTAAAAAAGAGTGGATTGCTCAGTTACAAGCTCACCCATTAAAGCGCGTATTGCGTTGCGATAAAGTGATTTTAGCCGGGCTTGAGGCAACATTACGCCTTTATCTCCAACCGGAAAAACTCACTGAGACATTGCCAACTTTACATTTGCTCACCCAATCAATAGATGTATTAAAAGAAAAAGCCGAACAACTTAAAGCCGGTTTAGCAAACCGCTTAAAAGATTACCAGGTTGAGATTGAAGAAAGCTTTGCTCAGATTGGGAGTGGTTCTCAACCGATGGCGACGATTCCTTCTCTCACGGTGACGATTGCCGAAAAAACAGAGGCAAAATTGACCGCACTTTTGACTACATTTAAGCAATTAGAACAACCGATAATCGGCCGAGTTGAGAAAGGAAAAATCTGGTTAGATTTACGTAGCGTGGCCGACTTTAAGGCACTATTAGATACGGTGGAAAAATTATGATCATAGTAACATCAGGACATGTCGATCATGGTAAAACAGCCCTTTTGCAAGCGCTGACAGGCACGAATACTGCCCATTTGCCGGAAGAAAAAAAACGTGGCATGACCATTGATTTGGGGTATGCCTATTTGCCTTTAAAAGAGAAAGTGCTCGGGTTTATTGATGTGCCTGGCCATGAAAAGTTTCTCGCCAATATGTTGGCGGGGCTTGGTGGTGTGCATTATGCGATGCTCATCGTTGCTGCAGATGAAGGGATTGCCGCACAAACTAAAGAACACTTAGCGATTTTACGTCAGCTTCAATTTACTGAAATCATGGTGGTGATTACCAAGGCTGACCGAGCAACAGATGAGCAAATCGAGGCATTAAAAACACAAATTCAGACGGATTATCCATTCTTAGCTGAATCTCATTATTTTATTACATCGGCGCAAACAGGCTTAGGTATTGATGCGTTACGTGATTATTTAGCCAATTTACCTGAATTAGCTGAAATGGATAAACCATTCCGTTACGCTATCGACCGTGTCTTTAGCGTGAAAGGGGCGGGGACAGTAGTAACGGGCACAGCATTTGCAGGAACGGTGGCCATTGATGATGAACTCTTCCTTTCTACGGGACAAAAGGTTCGCGTAAAAAATATCCATGCTCAAAATACACCGAGTGAGAAAGGCTTGGCTGGTCAACGCTTAGCGCTCAATTTAAACGTTGATTTAGATCGTATTCCAATGCAGCGTGGCGATTGGTTGTTAGCCTCAGAGCCACTTGAGCCAACCGATCGTATTACCATTGAAATTACACCTGAAGTGAATTTGAAAGACAGTCAGCCTGTACACATTTATCATGCGGCAAGCCGTACGACGGGTAAACTCACCTTGCTTGAAAGCAAAAATGCAATGAAAAATGACCGCACTTTGGCAGAAGTGATTTTAGAACAGCCATTATTTTTAGCTTTTGGGGATAAATTAATTTTACGTAGTGGTGATGCGAAAGCGTTAATTGGTGGTGCTAAGGTACTCGAAATTCATTCACCAAAACGTTATAAGCGCACAGAGGCTCGCTTAGCGTTCTTGGCTAAACTTAATCAGGCTCAAACCGCCACACAACGCATCGGATTGACCTTACAAAAAGAGGCGATTTCAGCTCAAGCTTTAATGTGGAGTGAGCAACTAACCGAAAATCAATTGGCTGAAGCATTGGCCGAGAACGGCGATATCCGTTTCCAAAATTGGTGTTTTAATCGCGATTATCAACGTGAAAAAACGCAGCAAATTTTGACCGCACTTGCTACCTATCATGAGCAACATAATGATCAGCTAGGTTTGAGTAAGGCCCGCTTATACCGTATTGCAACACTAAACCAACCGGAAAATCTGATTTATCATTTTATTGAAGAAATGCTTGATGAAGGCCAATTGCAGCAGACTCGTGGTTGGCTACATTTGCCTTCACACAAAATCCAATTTTCAGCTGAAGAGCAAAGCTTATGGCAAGCGGTGTTAGCTGAATTTGAGAAAGCGCATGGTCAAGCCATTTGGGTACGTGATATGGCAACAGCCTTGGCGCAAGATGAAAGTGTGATGCGTAATTTTATGTATAAAGCGGGTAAATTGGGCTATCTTACGCCAATCGTAAAAGATCGTTTTTTCCTCACAGAAAGCATTTATGCTTATGCTCGCTTAATTAAGGAAATGGCAGGCGAAGAAGGTAAAGTTGCCGTAAATGAATTACGTGATAAACTGAACTTCGGTCGAAAACTGACAGTGCAATTAATGGAATATTTTGACCGTACCGGCTTTTTACGCCGCAAAGGCAATGATCACATTCTACGTGATAAAGATACATTTGATTTATAGGATAACACATGAAAAAGACATTCATTTCAGCCTTAATTTTAACCGCACTTTTTACTGCAACAGGTTGCGAAGATAAAGAAGCGAAAGCAACCATTGCGCAACAAACACAGACAATTGCACAACTGACGGCAGAAAATACGCAATTAAAAGCTGAAAAAGAAAAGGCTGAGAAAATTATCCCTGCAATAATTGCTCAAAATGATGTGATTTTTGATAAAGAGGAGACTATCAAATATCCTAAACCGGTCAAAGAAGATGAATATGCGCCTGTTGAAGGTAAGATTCATTACAGCGTTTCTACACTAAAAACGAATATTGAGTGGTTAGATAAACTACTTTTAGAAGAAATTTCAAAAAATGCTGATGGCAAACCAAGAAGCCGCGAGCAGCTTATTGCAGATTACCAGAAAGCATATGATGAAGCTAAAAAAGAGATGTTGGAATTCCCGATAAGTGGTGTTGATGAAACCTTAGATTTAGCATTTAGTCACCAAAGGGGTAAGCTTGCAGTATTTCTTGTAAACTATTACAGCTATGAAGGTGGGGTTCATGGGGTTGGTGGTTATTACTATCTTAATATTGATTTAGAAACGAAAAAACAACTTTCATTTGATGATGTTTTTAAACCAAACCAACAAACCAAATTAAAAGAATTACTTTGGGAACGTTACACTCGATATGGCGAGGTAAAAGATGAGGAAGTATTTACATCAAAAGATGCTTTTGAAGTGACCGATAATTTCTATTTAGATCATGATGGGATTCATTTTGTGTATAATGTGTATGAAATTGCGTCTTATGCAGAAGGGCCACAGGAGCTGGTGATTGAGTGGTGGAATGCCTCTGCGTTATTGAAGCCTGAATTTCTTCAGAAACAGTATTATCCCGTTTCGAGTAATACGGCAGAATAACAAAGTGCGGTCAATAATGGCCGCATTTTTATTGGCCTTTTTTCACCCAGTATTTAAAAGGTGTCTCTTTGGTTTCACTCGCTAAAAGGGTATGTTCCATAAATTGGCAGAAACTGGGAATATCGCGAGTCGTGGCGGGATCGTCCGCCAAAATAAGCAGCACTTCACCTTCATTCATGTGGCGAATGTTTTTTCTCACGAGCATTACAGGTTCAGGACAACATAAACCAACGGTATCAAGGGTTTTATTGACAGTAATTTCAGTCATATTTATGCTTATGCTCGCTTAATTAAGCAAATGGCAGGCGAAGAAGGTAAAGTTGCCGTAAATGAATTACGTGATAAACTGAACTTTGGTCGAAAACTGACAGTGCAATTAATGGAATATTTTGACCGTACCGGTTTTTTACGCCGCAAAGGCAATGATCACATTCTACGTGATAAAGATACATTCGATTTATAGGATAAAACATGAAAAAGACATTCATTTCAGCCTTAATTTTAACTGCACTTTTTACTGTAACAGGTTGCGAAGATAAAGAAGCGAAAGCAACCATTGAGCAACAAACACAGACAATTGCACAACTGACGGCAGAAAATACGCAATTAAAAGCTGAAAAAGAAAAGGTGGAGAAGGTTATTCCTGCTATTTTTCCAGAAAAAGACACTATTTTTGAAAAAGTAGAAAAAATTAAATATACCCCATCGCAAGAACGTTGGTTTGAGCGTGATGAGGTAGAAATTGGTATTAGCCTATTGGGATTAAAAACGAATATAGATTGGTTAGACGAACTGTTATGGACTGAATTGGTAAAAAATGAATTTGGAGAAAATGCGCCTAAAACACGAGAGCAGGTGCTGACTGAATACAAAATAATTTTGAATGATATAAGAGCATCTTTAGAAAAAGAGCCTGAGCTAGGTTTCTCTCGTCATGCTTGGATGGTATTTGTTGGTCAAAAAGAAAAATTAGCGACTTTTGCAGTGAGGTATTATAGCTATACTGGAGGACCACACGGTGTAGGTGGTAACGTATATTTAACTGTAGATATGACAACACATAAAGTTCTAACGCTTTCCGATATTATTGATCAGAAAAAACTCCCTGAAGTTAAAGAATTATTATGGAGGTTTTATACAGACTCTGGTCGCATAAAAGATGAAGATGCGTTTACGAAAAAAACAGATTTTGATGTTTCTAAGAATTTCTATCTTGCACACGATGGTATTCATTTTATTTATGACGAGTATGAAATTGCTTCGTATGCCGAGGGCGAGCAAGATTTAGTGATATCGTGGGGATTGCTACAACTTGAAAATTTATTAATGCCAGATTTTGTAAAACAGAAGTATTATGACTTCGGATATATAGCGCCATACACAACACCAGTAGAAGAGTAATCAAAGTGCGGTCAATATTGGCCGCATTTTTATTGGCCTTTTTTCACCCAGTATTTAAAAGGTGCATCTTGGGTTTCACTCGCTAAAAGGGTATGTTCCATAAATTGGCAGAAACTGGGAATATCGCGAGTCGTGGCAGGGTCATCCGCCAAAATAAGTAGAACTTCACCTTCATTCATGTGGCGAATGTTTTTTCTCACGAGCATCACGGGTTCAGGACAACGTAAACCAACGGTATCAAGGGTTTTATCGACAGTAATTTCAGTCATTATTATTCATCAGTTTTATTGAAATTGAGCTACATCATACAATAATTATGGGGAAATTTCGATAAATCCGCTATCAATGATAAACTACGCAACAAGTTTACTTGAATAATGAGTCCATGGCTGAATACCTTATCCCCAAAAGTGCGGTTGTTTTTGAAGAAGAAATTAAGAAAAGTCGATTTATCACGTATTTGCAACATACGGAAGGGCTTGAACAAGCCAAAGCTTTTTGGGCTGAAATTAAAGCGCAGCACCCTAATGCCCGCCATCATTGTTGGGCAGCCGTGGCCGGCAAGCCAACTGATTCGCAACAATTAGGCTTTTCCGATGACGGTGAGCCAGCTGGCACTGCAGGGAAACCGATGCTATCGGCTTTGCAAGGTAGCCAAATCGGTGAGATTAGTGCCGTAGTTGTTCGTTATTATGGTGGTATTTTATTAGGCACAGGCGGTTTAGTTCGAGCTTATGGAAATGGTGTGCAGCAAGCTTTAAAATTATTAGAAACTGAACGAAAAGTAGAACGTCAGTTATTCCAAGTTCATTGTGATTATGCACAATTAAATTGGATCCAAATTTTATGTGAACAACATCAAATTGAAATTTATGAACAAGATTTTCAAGTGCAGATAACATTGCAGTTAGGCATTAGTGAAGATCAAATTAAACCTTTTGAACAAGCATTAATTGAGCGTTCGGCAGGAACGTTGAAATTAGAAGAAATGAATTAAGCGAGATATTGTGCATATTTTATCCATTATTCGGATTATCGGCATTTTGATCATGTGCTTTTCCGGCACGATGCTGATTCCAGCCTTTGTGGCGCTTATTTATGGCGATGGAGGCGGTAAAGCGTTTATGCAAGCTTTTGCATTGAGCTTAACCGTGGGCATGTTGCTTTGGTGGCCTTGTCATCATCACAAACAAGAATTGCGGTCTCGTGATGGTTTCTTAATTGTGGTGGCATTTTGGTTCGTTCTTGGCGGGTTAGCAACCTTACCATTGTTATTATTTGATGCACCTCATTTAACAGTGGCTTCTGCCGTATTTGAGGCGTTTTCCGGGTTAACAACCACGGGCGCCACAGTCATGACTGGGTTAGATAATTTACCGAAAGCCATTCTGTTTTACCGTCAATTTTTACAATGGTTAGGCGGCATGGGGATCATCGTACTTGCGATTGCGATTATTCCTTTATTGGGTATTGGCGGAATGCAGTTATACCGTGCTGAAATGTCTGGTCCAATGAAAGATCAGAAAATTCAGCCAAGGATAGCAGAAACGGCAAAGGCATTGTGGTTTGTTTATTTCTTTTTAACCATGTCTTGTACCTTGGCTTATTGGCTAGCAGGTATGACACCGTTTGATGCACTTACACATAGTTTCTCGACGGTATCCATTGGCGGCTTTTCTACGCATGATGCCAGCATCGGTTATTTTAATAGCTCGGCGATTAATTTTATCACGGTTATTTTCTTGTGGATTTCTGCTTGTAACTTCGCATTGCACTTCAGAGCATTTTCGACTTTAGGACGAGAAAATATTTTGAAGATTTACACAAAAGATCCAGAATTCCGCTTCTTTATGAGTATTCAAATTTTGCTTATCGTGGCTTGTACATTAGTAATGATAAGTCATCAATATTTTGATTCCTCATGGCAAGATTTTGAGCAAGTCGTATTCCAAGCCGTATCAATTTCAACGACAACAGGCTACACCACATCGAATTTTGCTGAGTGGCCTTCTTTTGTGCCGATGTTATTAATTATTGCCTCTTTTATTGGTGGCTGTGCAGGCTCAGTCGGTGGCGGTTTGCGTGTTGCACGAATTTTAGTGCTATATCTTCAAGGTGCAAGAGAACTGAAACGATTTGTACACCCTAATTTAGTGTATCCAATTAAATGGGGTAAAAATGTCCTTGATGAACGAGTGATAGGGAGTATCTGGGCCTTTTTCTCAGCGTATCTATTGGTATTCACTATTTGTTTATTAAGTGTGATTGCATGTGGTGTTGAACCTTTTGATGCCTTTAATGCGGTATTAGCAAGTATTAATAACCTTGGACCGGGATTAGGTTCAGTAAGCAGTAATATGACGGCGATGCCAGATAGTGCTAAATGGGTACTCACCATTGCGATGGTATGCGGTCGTTTAGAAATTTTCACATTATTGGCGCTCTTCACACCGGCGTTTTGGAAGGCATAATGAAAACATTAATTTTATATTCAAGCCGTGATGGACAAACTAAAAAGATTGCTGAATTTATGGCTCAGTATCTTGAAGGAGAAGTGATGGTTTCACCGTTAATGGAGGAGCAGGATCTTCAAGTTTTTAATCGCGTGATTATTGGAGCATCCGTTCGTTATGGTCACTTTAATAAACAGGTATATCGTTTTGTAGAACGTCATCACGAATTGTTGAATGCAAAAAGTGCGGTCTTTTTTGGTGTAGGTTTAACCGCGAGAAAAGAAGGGAAAGATACGCCAGAGGGAAATGTCTATGTTCGTAAGTTCCTTCAACGCATAAAATGGACTCCGGTAAAAGTCGGCGTGTTTGCAGGGGCATTGCTATATCCACGCTATAAATGGATTGATCGTGTCATGATCCAATTGATTATGAAAATTACAGGTGGCGAAACAGATTCGACCAAAGAAATTGAATATACCGATTGGGGAAAAGTAAAGGCATTTGCAGAAAGTCTGAATTCGTAGAATAAAACACCATAAAAATTGTGTTTTTTAGACGATTTGATTAAAAGATCTTCAACCAATAAAAAATTTACATTTTTTTACAAAAAGATCTTGCAAAGGAGTCTGAAATGCCTATAATACGCCCCACACAACGACGCGCTGTTGTGAATCTTAAGAAAAACCGGTGCGTCGTTGTTTTTTGCTCTTTAACAATATATCAGACAATCTGTGTGGGCACTTGTTGATTGACTTGTTTTAAAAATATTTTTTAATTTTGAAGTCTTAATAGGTGCTAACTAGAAATTCATAATACTTTTTAAGTAGTGACATTTTATGTCAGCAGTATTGAGCGATTGAACTTGAATTGAAGAGTTTGATCATGGCTCAGATTGAACGCTGGCGGCAGGCTTAACACATGCAAGTCGAACGGTAACATAAAGAAGCTTGCTTCTTTGATGACGAGTGGCGGACGGGTGAGTAATGCTTGGGAATCTAGCTTATGGAGGGGGATAACTACGGGAAACTGTAGCTAATACCGCGTAATATCGAAAGATTAAAGTGTGGGACCTTCGGGCCACATGCCATAGGATGAGCCCAAGTGGGATTAGGTAGTTGGTGAG
>NZ_CP063110.1:300000-392500 GCF_014931275.1 Haemophilus parainfluenzae | reverse complement strand
AGGTTGAAGGTTGGGTAACACTAACTGGAGGACCGAACCGACTAATGTTGAAAAATTAGCGGATGACTTGTGGCTGGGGGTGAAAGGCCAATCAAACCGGGAGATAGCTGGTTCTCCCCGAAATCTATTTAGGTAGAGCCTTGAGCGGACACCTTCGGGGGTAGAGCACTGTTTCGGCTAGGGGTCCATCCCGGATTACCAACCCGATGCAAACTACGAATACCGAAGAGTGATACTCAGGAGACACACGGCGGGTGCTAACGTCCGTCGTGGAGAGGGAAACAACCCAGACCGCCAGCTAAGGTCCCAAAGTCTATATTAAGTGGGAAACGAAGTGGGAAGGCTTAGACAGCTAGGATGTTGGCTTAGAAGCAGCCATCATTTAAAGAAAGCGTAATAGCTCACTAGTCGAGTCGGCCTGCGCGGAAGATGTAACGGGGCTCAAATATAGCACCGAAGCTGCGGCATCAGACGAAAGTCTGTTGGGTAGGGGAGCGTTCTGTAAGCGGATGAAGGTGAATCGAGAGGTTTGCTGGACGTATCAGAAGTGCGAATGCTGACATAAGTAACGATAAAACGGGTGAAAAACCCGTTCGCCGGAAGACCAAGGGTTCCTGTCCAACGTTAATCGGGGCAGGGTGAGTCGGCCCCTAAGGCGAGGCTGAAAAGCGTAGTCGATGGGAAACGGGTTAATATTCCCGTACTTGGATAAACTGCGATGTGGGGACGGAGCAGGTTAGGTTATCGCACTGTTGGATATGTGCGTTTAAGTTTGTAGGTGGGAAGTTTAGGCAAATCCGGACTTCTATTAAACACTGAGAGATGATGACGAGGCTCTACGGAGCTGAAGTAACCGATACCACACTTCCAGGAAAAGCCACTAAGCTTCAGGTTTATCTAAACCGTACTGAAAACCGACACAGGTGGTCAGGTAGAGAATACTCAGGCGCTTGAGAGAACTCGGGTGAAGGAACTAGGCAAAATAGCACCGTAACTTCGGGAGAAGGTGCGCCGGCGTAGATTGTAGTCCCTTGCGGGCGAAGGTTGAACCGGTCGAAGATACCAGCTGGCTGCAACTGTTTATTAAAAACACAGCACTCTGCAAACACGAAAGTGGACGTATAGGGTGTGATGCCTGCCCGGTGCTGGAAGGTTAATTGATGGTGTAATCGAAAGAGAAGCTCCTGATCGAAGCCCCAGTAAACGGCGGCCGTAACTATAACGGTCCTAAGGTAGCGAAATTCCTTGTCGGGTAAGTTCCGACCTGCACGAATGGCATAATGATGGCCAGGCTGTCTCCACCCGAGACTCAGTGAAATTGAAATCGCCGTGAAGATGCGGTGTACCCGCGGCTAGACGGAAAGACCCCGTGAACCTTTACTATAGCTTGACACTGAACATTGAATTTTGATGTGTAGGATAGGTGGGAGCCTTAGAAGCAGTCACGCCAGTGATTGTGGAGGCGTCCTTGAAATACCACCCTTTAACGTTTGATGTTCTAACGAAGATTACGAAACGTGGTCTCGGACAGTGTCTGGTGGGTAGTTTGACTGGGGCGGTCTCCTCCCAAAGAGTAACGGAGGAGCACGAAGGTTTGCTAATGACGGTCGGACATCGTCAGGTTAGTGCAATGGTATAAGCAAGCTTAACTGCGAGACAGACAAGTCGAGCAGGTACGAAAGTAGGTCATAGTGATCCGGTGGTTCTGAATGGAAGGGCCATCGCTCAACGGATAAAAGGTACTCCGGGGATAACAGGCTGATACCGCCCAAGAGTTCATATCGACGGCGGTGTTTGGCACCTCGATGTCGGCTCATCACATCCTGGGGCTGAAGTAGGTCCCAAGGGTATGGCTGTTCGCCATTTAAAGTGGTACGCGAGCTGGGTTTAGAACGTCGTGAGACAGTTCGGTCCCTATCTGCCGTGGGCGTTGGAGAATTGGTTGGGGCTGCTCCTAGTACGAGAGGACCGGAGTGGACGCACCACTGGTGTTCCGGTTGTGTCGCCAGACGCATTGCCGGGTAGCTAAGTGCGGAAGAGATAAGTGCTGAAAGCATCTAAGCACGAAACTTGCCAAGAGATGAGTTCTCCCAGATTTAAAATCTGTAAGGGTTGTTTAAGACTAAGACGTAGATAGGCATGGTGTGTAAGCGGTGCGAGCCGTTGAGCTAACATGTACTAATTGCCCGAGAGGCTTAACTATACAACGCTCAAGGGTTTTGGGTGTTGAGAAGACGAAACAAACTCAGAGAAGAAAGAGAAGAAAGTTTTGAAGGTTATCAGCTTGTTTGGTTGTGAGCGCTAGAGATAGCGGAACAGAGAGAAATAGAAAAGTTATTAAAGGAATAATCCTGGCGGCGATAGAGCGGTGGTCCCACCTGACCCCATACCGAACTCAGAAGTGAAACGCCGATGCGCCGATGGTAGTGTGGGGCTTCCCCATGTGAGAGTAGGACACCGCCAGGTACTTTTTATTTTGTTAGTTTATTTTTAGAGTAAATTAACAAAATAAAAATTTTGGCAGCAACAGTGCAATGGTCCCACCTGAATCCATATCGAACTCAGAAGTGAAACATTGTTACGCCGATGGTAGTGTGGGGCTTCCCCATGTGAGAGTAGGTCACTGCCAATTATACCTCATTTAGCGGAGTGGTAGTTCAGCTGGTTAGAATACCTGCCTGTCACGCAGGGGGTCGCGGGTTCGAGTCCCGTCCATTCCGCCAATTCTTAATACCAATAGGGGCGTAGTTCAATTGGTAGAGCACCGGTCTCCAAAACCGGGTGTTGGGAGTTCGAGCCTCTCCGCCCCTGCCATTATTCCATATCAAATTATCTCTAATTTTTGTAAGAATATTGTCTATTTTGCTATTCGTTTTATACTAATCACATTTTTAGTATTTCAGAGATATTCTTATGCATTATTCCATTCAAGATTTTATCCAATTAATTGCGCAATTACGTAATCCTAATGGCGGTTGTCCTTGGGATCTTAAGCAAAATTATGAATCAATGATTCCTTGTTTAACCGAAGAAACTTATGAAGTCATTGATGCTATCCAAAAGAAAGATATTGTTAATTTAAGAGAAGAGCTTGGCGATCTTTTATTACAGGTTGTATTTTTCAGTCAGCTTGCTTCTGAAGATGGTTATTTCACATTTGATGATGTTCTTGATGATATTTCTAAAAAGATCGTGCGTCGTCATCCTCATGTGTTTGGAGATGCTACAGCTGGAAATGAAGAAGAGGCATTAGCTCGTTGGAATAGTATCAAAGCACAAGAGAAATCAGTTCAAGAAAAACGTTCTATTTTAGATGATATTCCGAATTCTTTTCCTGCATTGTTAAGATCACAAAAAATGCAAAAACAGTGTTCAAAGATTGGATTTGATTGGGATGACGTTGAATCTGTATTAGCAAAAGTTGAAGAAGAATTGCAAGAAGTTAGGGATGAAATCAATCAAACTCCTCATAATCAGGAAAAAATAGAAGAGGAAATCGGGGATTTATTTTTCGCAACAGTTAATTTGTCTCGACATCTCAAATGTAATGCAGAAGAGGCTTTGCGTAAGGCGAATAATAAATTTGAACAACGTTTTCGTAAAGTAGAAGAAAAAGCATTGGAACGAGGTTCATCAGTTAAAGATCTTTCTTTAATTGAAATAGATATCCTATGGGATGAAGTGAAAAGAGAAGAAAAATAATTGAAATGGCAGAGGGCGTTTTCCTCTGCCATTTTTTTATTTTATAGCATGAATAAGTAACATATAGGCACTGATCACCAATAGAATAATGCCTAATAGTTTTTTGACTAAGTGCGGTGATAATTTACCTCGAATTTTCATCGAGAAAAATCCGGTCACAAAAGCGCTGAGTACGACAATAATCACGATCGAAAAATTAACGTAACCGATTTGCCAACCAAAGTGATGCGGTGAGCTTTTTGAAAGATAGCCATAAAGGCTACCTAATCCACCAATAAACATCATTGCATTGGTATAAGGGGCAATTTGATGGGCTTTAACGGATTTTAGCTGTCCAATTAAAGGTGCCATGATTGAGCCTCCTCCAATACCTGTCATACCTGCAATAAATCCGCCTACCGTTGAAAGACTGATTCCTTTGATCATTTCATCTGCTGTAGATTGCTGAGTTATTGCGGTTTCTTTACTAAAAATAGTACGAATTGCCAATAGGGAAAGCGTAATAACAAACACACTGATAATAGCAATATCAGGTATATAAAAACTGGATTCAAATCCTAGTTGTACGCCAATAATCATGCCAACAGACCAAATGAGTATCGCTTTGTAATTAATTGATACTTCTTGTTTGTAGAAATAAATTAAGTTAATAAAGGATGATCCCATTACAATCGTCAATGATGTTGCAGCAATCATTTGTAGAGGAAATTGTGGGAATAAAGTGTAGAGAATCGGCACCATCAATACACCGCCACCAATACCAAAGATGGCCGACATGATATTCGTCATGACACCACATAAAATCAAAATAAGAATTAACTGTAAGCTCATTTCAAACTCCTTTTGTGTGGGAGTACGGCATTATTATTCTTTTGGATAAATAAATAATTTATGATCTTGCTCATAATTATCTATAAAAATAGACTTTATTTTAATTTTGTGATCCTTCTCACACAATCAGTATGACAATTATCATATGCTCTTTATACACCTAGCAGTAGTCTATAAATGGAATTTAATAATGGCTTCTACAAGGAGGAGCGTATGCTATTAACAGTTTCGAGTTTCCTCATCGTAACGGCTTTAGTGGCCTATGTTTCATGGCTACGTACTAAAAACGATGATTTAACCACCTCGAAAGGTTATTTCTTAGCGGGACGAGGATTAAGCGGTATTGTGATTGGTTGCTCAATGGTGTTGACCTCTCTTTCAACAGAGCAATTGATTGGCGTGAATGCTGTTTCTTATCAAAACAACTTTTCTATTATTGCGTGGACTGTGCCAACGGTGATTCCACTTTGCTTCTTGGCACTTTATATGTTGCCGAAATATTTGCGTAACGGTTATACCACCATTCCAGAATTCTTTGAAAATCGTTTTGACCGACAAACTCGTTTGATTATGTCAGGGTTATTCTTAGTCTTCTATCTTTTAATCGTTATTCCGACCGCACTTTATACCGGAGCGATTGCCTTTAATAAAATCTTCAATCTAGAAACTATTTTCGGATTAAGTTATGCGCAAGCAATTGTCTATACTGTAATTGCTATCGGTGTAGTTGGGGCGATTTATGCGATTTTTGGTGGGTTAAAAGCGGTAGCGGTTTCCGATACTATCAATGCCGTGATCTTAGTGATTGGTGCGTTGCTTGTACCTGTATTTGCATTGCTTTATTTAGGTAATGGCAGCATTTCAGAAGGCTTGAATATTATCACTACCACTCACGTTGAAAAATGGAACGCTATTGGTAGTTCAACAGACTCCACCCCTTGGCCGACAATCTTTACTGGTATTATGGTTGTTCACTTCTTCTATTGGACAACGAACCAAGCTATCGTACAACGTTGTTTAGGGGCGAAGGATTTAGCATCGGGTCAAAAAGGGATTTTAATTGCAGCACTTTTCTTGCTCACATTACCGATTATTCTTAATTTACCGGGTTTATTGAGTTTCCATATTTTAGGTGAAGGCTTAAATCCAATTGATACCTCTTATCCATTATTGGTCAATAAAGTGATGCCGACCGCATTACAAGGCTTCTTTATTGCGGCACTTTTCGGTGCAATTTTAAGTACCTTTAACTCATTCTTAAACTCTGCAGCGACCATTTATTGTAAAGACTTATTACCATCTATCAGTAAAAAACAACGTACCGATCAAGAGTTGATCGTCTATGCGAAAAAAGTCTCAACTGTTATGGCGATTGTGACCATGATTATTGGCCCACTTTTGATGTTCGGTACAGATGGTATTTTCTTAATCACTAAACGCTTTGCTGGTTTTGTGAATATTCCAATCGTGGCGTTATTTGCTGTTGGTTTGTTCAATAAAACGGTTTCAGGTTTAGCGGCACGTATTGCTTTACTTGTACACGTAGTACTTTATTTCAGTATTGTTTGGGTGTTCAATGTGAAAATTAATTTCGTGTATGTCATGGGCGGATTATTCGTATTTGATGTTGTCTTCATGTTGATTCTAGGTCAATTCTTAAAACGTGAGCCTTATGTGGAAAATACCGTCAATAAAGGCGACGTGGACTTAACCAATTGGAAATATATTAAAGTGACGTCTGTTTCATTGATTCTTGGTTTAATTGCGCTTTATGCTTTCTTATCACCAGTGGGTATTGCTTCACCAGATGGTAATCCAATGTTAGTGTTGGAAGTGTATGCGGTATTACAACTCATCGTGTTGATTGTCTTTAGACCAAAAAATGAAAAAACAGAACATCAATTACATCTTTCTAACCAACATTAAGCAGTCGGGCGTACATCACGTACGCCCTTAAAATAGATAAGGATTGTGTATGAACATTATCTATATTTTACTCGACCAAGTTCGTAAAGATATGCTGGGTGCTTATGGTCACCAGATCGTTAAAACCCCGAATATCGATCGTCTAGCTAAAGATGGCGTGCGTTTTAATAATGCTTTTACACCAGCTTCCGTTTGTGGACCCGCACGGACTTCACTTTTTACTGGTTTAATGCCGTCCACACATGGCATCATTCGTAATGGAGAAAAAGGCGGTACAGGTGAAGTGAGTGAAGATGCACCGAATATCGGTAAACTAGACGGCTATAATACCTATGTTGTGGGGAAATGGCACGTTGGGACAAAATCCGTACCGGAAGATTATGGAATTAAAGGGCATAACTTTGACGGCTATGGTTATCCGGGCAGTGGCGTGTATCAAAATTTAGTGTTCAACCAACCGCCGACACATTCCAATCGTTATAAAGAATGGTTAGATGAAAAAGGTTATGAGATCCCTGAAGTGAGTCGTGCTTATTTCGGTGATAACCCACATTTGCGCGTGCAAGAACTTTGTGGTTTGCTTTCAGGCACAAAAGAACAAACCATCCCGTATTTCATTATTGATGAGGCGAAAAGCTATATCAGCCAATCGCTTACTGAAAATAAACCGTTCTTCACATGGATTAATTTCTGGGGACCGCATACGCCTTGTATCGTGCCAGAACCGTATTATTCTATGTATAAAAAAGAAGATGTGGTACTAGATGAAAGCTTCTTCAAACCACTAGAAGGCAAACCAGGACACTATCGTACTATCTCTAAAATGTGGGGGATGTGGGAGGCGAGTGAAGATCATTGGAAAGAGGTTATCACAAAATTCTGGGGCTATATTACCCTGATTGATGATGCGATTGGTGAGCTGTTTACTTTCTTAGAAAATAAAGGCATTTATGACCGCACTTTTATTGTGGCAACTGCTGATCATGGTGATGCGATGGGCGCTCATCGAATGATTGAGAAAGGGGAGTTCATGTTTGATACCACCTACAACATTCCGATGATTATCAAAGACCCGAATTCAAATCGTGTTAATCAACAAGATGATAATCTTGTCTATCTCCATGATTTAACCTCTACGGTTTATGATTTGGCTAATCAGCCGATTCCTTCCGCCTTTGAAGGGGAAAGTATTTTGCCGATCGTTCGTCAACATCAAGATAATCAACGAAAAGGGATATTGGCACAGTTAGCGGGGCATTTCGTTTACTTTGAACAACGTATGTGGCACCGTAAAGACTATAAATTGGTGTTTAATGCATCGGACATTTGTGAGCTTTATGACGTAAAAAATGATCCGGCTGAAATGCATAATTTGTTCTATAGGCCAGAATATGAAGCTGTTAAAAAAGAGATGCTAGAAGAAATGCGTCAAGAAATGAAACGCTTAAATGATCCGCTAGAAAACTGGGTATATCGAATTATTCATGAAGTATAAAAAACAAAGAAAAAACTGACCGCACTTTGAAGGACGTTTATGGAAAATTGCTCAATCAAGCCTACTGAGTTATCACATTGCCAGCTCACCGAGTTACATCACTTACCGAAAGGTTCCTTCTTGTATCAACAAGGTGAGTCGGCACATGAGTTTTATTATGTGCAAGCTGGCTTGATTGGCTTATTTCATACCCTTGAAAATGGCAAGGAAAGCTTGGTGCGGTTATATTCCAAAGGGGATTATTTTGGTTTCCGAACCTTATTCTCCATGACGGATAAACACTATCATTGCAATGCAAAAGTCTTAATTGATGCAGAGATTACTCGCATCAAGCCCAATGTAGTGAGCGAGTTTTTTACGCATAATACGGTGATGAGCCAATGTTTACTGCAGATCTTGGCTGATGAACTACGTGAAGCCGAAGAGCGTTTAGCAAAAAGTGCCTATTTACGCACCTTAGATCGTGTGATGGATAGTTTATATTTCCTCAAACAAAACTTTCCTGATTATAATTGGACGTATCGCGAAATTGCGGAATATGCGGGCTGTGAAACGGAAACCGCCATTCGTATTGCTAAAGAGCTCAAACAAAACGGGGCATTTGATCGAATATCAGGTCATAAATAATGTTGTAACAAAGGATGGTTGATGTCTGTTTTTCTACCACAAGCTCATTTTCACTTAATGGCGAAACCAAGCAGTTTTCACTGTAACATTCAGTGTGAATATTGCTTCTATTTGGAAAAATCAGAACAGTTTGGGCAACATGCGCCTTTTATGTCGAAAGACACCTTAAAACATTACGTCAAAAACTATATTCAATCTCACGCCGGTAATGTGGTTGAATTCGCTTGGCAAGGTGGTGAACCCACTCTTTTAGGCTTAGATTTTTATCGACAAGCCGTTGAATATCAGCAGGAATTTGCTCAAGGTAAACAGATCACAAATGCCTTTCAAACCAATGGTATTGCACTTAATCAGCAATGGGCAGCATTTTTCAAACAACATAATTTTCTTATTGGGCTTTCTATTGACGGCTTAAGTGCCGTACATAATCGTTATCGTATTTCGGGTAACGGCAATCCCACCTTTGAAAAAGTCGTGAAAGCATTAAATCTGCTTCAAGAATATGGCGTGGAATTTAATACGCTTACCGTCATTAATGATCAAAACTGGCAAAAAGGAAGAGAAACTTATTTAGCACTCAAACAGCTTGGCTCGACTTATATGCAGTTTATTCCTATTGTCGAACGTCATGCACAAACACAATCTGTCACCGATTTTTCAGTACCATCAGAAGGTTATGGACAATTTCTCGTGGATGTCTTTCATGAATGGTATGAGCATGATGTAGGGAAAATTTATGTGTCGCAGTTTGATAATCTGCTTGGACAATGGCTTGGTTATCCTTCCACAACCTGTGTTCATCAACCTACTTGCGGGCAATCGCTTATCACGGAAGCCAATGGCGATGTGTATACTTGCGATCATTTTGTGTATCCCGAATACAAGGTCGGAAATTTAACTCAGCAACCTTTAACAGAGATTGTGTTTTCCAGTAAACAGCAACAATTCGGTTTAGAAAAATCACAAAAATTGACCGCACTTTGCCGTCATTGTGAGTTTCGTAAACTCTGTTATGGCGGTTGCCCGAAACATCGTTTTGTTTCTCTCGAAAATGAACCCAATCCACATAATTATTTATGTGCTTCTTACCGTTATTTCTTTGAACAAACGGCGCCTTATATGCAAGCCATGGCTCGCCAAATTCGTTTACATCCATCTGCCGCTTAAGATATAATGACACTTTCTGTTCTACTTTTTTATTGATATGAATCCTTGGACATTACTTGCTATTTCGATTTGCTTTGAAATTGTGGCAACGAATTTATTAAAAGTCAGCGATGGCTTTACAAAACTTTGGCCTACAGTTGGCTCATTAACCTTATATTCCGTTTCATTTTATTTTATCTCTATTGTCTTCCGTACGCTTCCTGTTGGCTTGGTTTACGCCATTTGGTCGGGTGTTGGCATTGTTTTGACTGCCATCGTGGCGTATTTCGCTTTTGGTCAGAAAATCGATACCGCTGGGCTGATTGGTATGGCATTGATTATCAGCGGTGTTTTAGTAATTAACTTGTTTTCTCAAACAGGACATTAATCCTCCAAATGAAATGTAATCAAGCTCACAAATTTTATTTTTCTTCAAAATAAAATTATGTTGGTAATCAATTCATCGCTATAATTCTCCGGCATTTTTAACCGCACTTTGTGCAACTTTAAAGGAAATTTTATGAAAAAATTACTTTGCTCATTATTTGCGCTTTCTGCTGTGAGTACAGCAATGGCACAAGAAGTGAATATTAAATTATTAGGTACTTCAGACATTCACGGTCGCGTTGTACCTTGGAGCTATGGCGCAGACGTAGAAGATAAATCTGGTTCTTATGCGCAAATCGCAACTTATGTGAAAGATGTGCGTAAAAACAACAAAAACGTGGTATTAGTGGATGTGGGCGATGCGATCCAAGATAACCAAGTTGATGTGTTCGCAAAAGATAAAAAATATTACAAAGATCACCCAATTCCAAAAGTATTAAATGAAATGAAATACGACGTTTTCGTACTCGGTAACCACGAGTTTAACTTTGGGATGAAAGCATTAGATGAAATCTTAAAAGACATCAAAGCGAAAAAATTAACCGCAAACTTCTATTATAAGAAAAACGATAAACGTTATATTGATGCAACAACCATCATCGAAAAAGATGGCGTGAAACTAGGGATTATCGGTTTAAGTACCCCAATGTCAGCAAAATTTGAAGAAGACACGGGCAACTTAAAAGACATGAAATTTACTTCACCAACGGAAGAAGCACGTACACAAGTTGAGAAGTTAAAAGCGAAAGGTGTCGATGCAATTATTGTTATCGCTCACATGGGTATCGACAATGAAAACAAGATTCCAGACACTGGTATGCGTGATGTGATCAATGCGGTAGACGGCATTGATGTGGTGATTGCAGGTCACATGCACAAAGATGTGCCAAGTGAAACCATTAAAAATACACTAATCACCGAACCACACCGTTACGGTACCGTGGTATCTGAAGTGGATCTCACTTTTGATATTAACGATAAAAAAGAAGTGAAATTGGTGAAGAAAGAATCTAAAACCGTTCCAGTTAAAGAACTTGAAGCGGATAAGAAAATTGCGGAAATCTACAAACCTTATCACGAGAAATTACGTGAATTAAACAACGTGGTGATTGGTCAAACTGAAAACGAAATGGTGCCACAAGAAACCAAACACGGTGTATCTGCTGCATTCTCAAAAGATACTGGTTTATCTTCATTCATTAATGATGTTGAACAACATTACAGTGGTGCAGATGTGGTGACTTTCTCTTTCGACCACCAAAAAGCACGTATGAACAAAGGCGATATCAAGAAAAAAGACATCATCTTTAACTATCGTTATGCAGGTGGTGATGTCACCGTTTATGAACTGACCGGTAAACAATTAAAAGAATATATGGAATGGTCGGCTAACTACTTCGATACCATCCAACCAGGTGACACCGAATATCGTTATAATGCGGAACGTAAAAAATCAAAATATGTGACTTACGACATTTTCGGTGGCGTAAATTACAAAATTGACTTACGTAATCCACAAGGTAGCAAAATCGTTGATTTAACCCTTGCTGACGGTAAACCGGTAACTGATGATATGAAATTAAAAGTGGGCATGAACTCATATCGTTTCGCTCAATTAAACGGTAAAGGTGGTATTTGGGAAGGACAACAAATTCCTGTACTTTGGGAATCTAAAGTGGCAATGGGCCGTGAAAAAGGCACGATCCAAAATATGATGATCGATTACATCACCAACGTGAAGAAAGGTAAAATCGATGGTCAATCTCACAACCGTTGGGAAATCATTGGATTAAACTAATCTAAATAAAACACCGAAAGCACAAGCTTTTGGTGTTTTTTTATGCGCATCCCGAACTTTCGTTTTTCCTGATAGTCAGACGAACAAGATTTATCAGTAAGGATATTTTTATGAAAAAAGCCACTTTTCTTACAACCTTTATTGCACTTACACTTTCAACCTCAACACTTGCTATGCCAAATAAACCCGATCCTCTAGCCAATACCCCTTATTTTAATCAAACAGACAAGGGATTCGATCTTAAATTTACCCCAAAAAACTACCGCACTTTAGAGGTAAAAGTCGGAGATTCATCAGTTAAATTCCGTGCCTTTGAAAAGATTGTGTACGTAGCGAATCCAATAGAGCCTGATTATCAAACCTTAAATATTTACGTTCCAGAAGCTTATTTTAAGGGTGAAAAAATAAATGGTTATTCAGCTGAAACGGTGCCGATCTTTTTACCTAATGCCGTTGGTGGATATATGCCGGCTAAGGCGGCAACCTATGATGCCAAAGGTTTTGGTAGTGGCGATAAACCGAATGCCATTGTGACCGCACTTTCTAAAGGTTATGTAGTGGCGAGCGTAGGCGCGCGCGGCCGTACTTTAGAAAAAGACGGGAAATACACCGGTAAAGCACCTGCAGCAATTATTGATTTGAAAGCGGCTGTTCGTTATTTACACGCGAATGATAATGTGATGCCTGGGGATGCGAAGAAGATTATTTCTAACGGTACCAGTGCTGGAGGGGCATTATCTGCTTTACTGGGTGCGAGTGGTGATAGCAACGATTATGCTGATTATTTAAAACAAGCCGGCGCAGCTGAGGCAAGTGATGCTATTTTTGCGGTATCGGCTTATTGTCCGATTACCAATTTAGAGAATGCAGATAGTGCTTATGAGTGGGAATTTAACGGTGTAAATGAATATAGCCGTATGGATATGAGCCGTTTGAATGCCAATAGCTATAATGACCGTTCACAGGTAGAAAAAGCTAAAATTGAAGGGACATTGTCTGCAGATGAAATCAAGGTTTCTGATCAACTTAAAGCGGCGTTTCCAGCTTACTTAAATAGCTTAAATTTAAAAGATGAAAAAGGCAACGCCTTAACATTAGATGCACAAGGAAATGGCTCTTTCAAAGATTATATGCGTTCAGTGATTGCTTCATCTGCAGATAAAGCCCATAAAAACGATGCCTCTTTTGAGGGTAAACCTTGGGTGAAAGTCAGCAAAGATGGCGTAAGCGATATTGATTGGGATGGCTATGTTCACTCAGAAAAACGAATGAAATCGCCACCTGCGTTTGACGCATTGAATTTGAGTTCTGGCGAGAATAATTTATTCGGTACGGAAACGGTGAATAATAAACATTTTACTGAATATTCACTGCACCACAGCACTGAGAAAGGTGAAATGGCGGATAAACAAATCGTGAAACTCATGAACGCCATGAATTATCTCGATCAGAGTAAAACGCAGCATTGGCGCATCCGTGCGGGAACATCAGATCGTGATACATCTCATGCGATTAGTGCGATCTTAGCAGTAAAATTACGCATGAATGGCAAGCAAGTTGACTATCAAACGCCTTGGGGTGTACCTCATTCAGGAGATTATGATCTCGATGAATTATTTCAATGGATTGATAGCATTTCAAAATAACTGAAAAACCAACCGCACTTTGAGGCAATCGAATCAAGTGCGGTTATTTTTTTCTTTGTTTTCAGCTAAAACTTGTAAATAATCAAGGTAAAATTGAGCTCAACGTAGTAAACTACAAGCACTTTTATCCTTTAGGAGATGACAAATGAAACCTTATTTAATCGCCCCTTCTATCCTTTCTGCAGATCTTGCTCGTCTTGGTGATGATGTGCAAAACGTGTTGAATGCTGGTGCGGATGTGATTCATTTTGATGTAATGGATAATCACTATGTGCCGAATTTAACCTTTGGCCCAGCTGTGTGCAAAGCTTTGCGTGATTATGGCATTAAAGCACCTATTGATGTGCATTTAATGGTGAAACCGGTTGATCGTATCATTCCTGATTTTGCCAAAGCC
Source organism: Haemophilus parainfluenzae (assembly GCF_014931275.1). NCBI lineage: Bacteria > Pseudomonadati > Pseudomonadota > Gammaproteobacteria > Pasteurellales > Pasteurellaceae > Parahaemophilus > Parahaemophilus parainfluenzae. Next base: position 378,545 of record NZ_CP063110.1, on the reverse strand, counting down.
GGTGCGGATTACATTACGTTTCATCCTGAAGCCAGTGAACATATTGACCGCTCTTTACAGCTCATTCGTGATCACGGTTGTAAATCAGGTTTAGTATTTAATCCTGCCACACCATTAAGTTATTTGGATTATGTATTAGATAAGGTGGATGTGATTTTGTTAATGTCCGTGAACCCAGGATTTGGTGGACAATCCTTTTTACCTTCCACATTGAAAAAATTACAACAGGCACGTCGTCTGATTGATGAAAGCGGTTTAGATATCCGTTTAGAAGTTGATGGTGGGGTAAAAGTGGATAATATTGCAGAAATCGCTGCGGCCGGTGCAGATATATTTGTGGCAGGCTCAGCGATTTTTGGTAAACCAGATTATAAACAAATCATTGATCAAATGCGTGCGCAGTTAGCTTCAGTTAAATAGATGGTAGTGAGAATGAAGACTCAATTTAAAGTTATCGGTTTTGATTTAGACGGTACGCTTGTGAATAGCTTGCCGGATTTAGCGTTATCTGTGAATTCTGCTTTAGCAGACTTTGATTTACCCCAAGCACCAGAAGAGTTAGTGTTAACTTGGATTGGTAATGGGGCGCCTGTATTGATTGCACGAGCTTTAGAATGGGCAAAAGGGCAAACAGGTAAAGACTTTTCAGATGCAGAAATGGAGCAAGTGAAAGAGCGTTTTAACGTGTATTACGCAGAGAATCTTTGTAATGTGAGCCGTTTATATCCAAATGTAAAAGAAACATTGGAAACCTTGAAGGCTCGTGGTTATACCTTAGCCGTGGTAACGAACAAACCAACTCGTCACGTTCAGCCAGTATTAGCCGCATTTGGTATCGATCATTTATTCAGTGAAATGCTTGGTGGACAATCATTACCGGCGATTAAACCACATCCAGGCCCATTGTATTATTTATGCGGTAAATTTGGCGTAGAACCTCGCCAAGTGTTATTTGTAGGTGATTCTCGAAATGACATTCTCGCTGCTCATTCAGCAGGTTGTCCAGCTGTGGGTTTAACTTACGGTTACAACTACAACATTCCAATTGCGGAATCAAATCCAGATTGGGTGTTTGATGACTTTGCGAAGTTATTAGAGATTCTTTAATTGATGATTAAAAAAGGAGATTGAAGCATACACTTCAATCTCCTTTTTTATTATCGATTAGTAATTGCTTGAGGTATTAGCAGAAACACCTGTTACAATCGCAATGCCTGCGCTTGCGCCAATTCGAGTAGCTCCCGCTTTAATCATCGCTAGTGCGGTTTGAGTATCACGAATACCGCCAGAGGCTTTCACGCCAATGTTGCCTACCGTTTTCTTCATTAATGCCACATCTTCTACGGTTGCGCCGCCTTTATTGAAACCCGTTGAGGTTTTAACGAATGCTACACCTAATGCTTTACAGATTTCACAGGCTTTTACGATTTCTTCTTTAGTGAGTAAGCACGTTTCTAAAATCACTTTAAGTGGCACGCCATGACAAGCCGTTAATACAGCTTGAATATCATCTTTTACGGCATCCCATTTATTGGATTTAATTAAGCCAACATTAATCACCATATCGATCTCACCTGCACCCGCTTTGATGGCTTCTTGGGTTTCAAACGCTTTGACAGAGGATAAGTTGGCGCCAAGAGGGAAACCAACAACCGTACAAATTTTGACGTTTGAGCCAGCGAGTTTTTCTTTGGCTAAAGGAATATAACCTGAATTAATGCAGACAGAATAAAAACCGTACTGAATTGCTTCATCACAGAGTTTAAGAATATCTTGTTCTGTTTTTTCTGCGGTGAGCGCGGTGTGATCAATATATTGTGCTAATTGTTTACTATCCATATTTTTTCTCCTTATAAAATGATGTGATTATCATAACAAAATATCTGTAATTTTGACCGCACTTTTCTGATCGATTACAATCCATTTATCCTAGATCATGACATTTTATTGTGAAACTTAACACCTTATTAAAAAATACGATTTCGCTCCTGCTGACATTGATTATCGTGAGCAGTATTCTCGATTTTATTCGTAAACCCAATATTCCACCTGAAATCAATGCGACTGCACTTTATGATTTACAGGGGAATGCCTTCTTTTTACCCCAATTAGATCAAGCTAAGCCGACGATCATTTACTTCTGGGGAAGTTGGTGTGGTTATTGTCGTTATACTTCTCCAGCAATTAATTCACTTTCAGAAGAAGGCTATCCGGTAGTCTCTGTTGCGCTGCGTTCGGGGACAAATAAGGACGTGGAGGATTATTTACAAACGCATCACTATCAGTTTACAACGGTGAATGATCCTCAAGGCAAGATTGCGGATCAATGGCAGGTGAATGTGACACCAACAATTATTATTTTAAATAAAGGAAAAATGGATTTGGCCACAACGGGCTGGACAAGTTACTGGGGCTTAAAAGTGCGGTTGTTTTTCACAGAGTTTTTTGGCTAAGCGGTACAAAATCTATTACAATACACAGGCTTATTTTAAAGAGGACAGAATTATGATTATCGTAACAGGTGGCGCCGGTTTTATCGGCAGTAATATCGTTAAAGCATTAAACGATATGGGACGCAAAGATATTTTAGTGGTGGATAACTTAAAAGACGGGACTAAATTCATTAACTTAGTGGATCTTGATATCGCAGATTACTGTGATAAAGAAGACTTCATTGCGTCAATTATTGCAGGTGATGATTTAGGTGATATCGATGCGGTATTCCATGAAGGAGCTTGCTCAGCGACTACTGAATGGGACGGTAAATACATCATGCACAATAACTACGAATATTCAAAAGAGTTATTGCATTATTGCTTAGATCGTCAAATTCCGTTCTTGTATGCGTCAAGTGCGGCGACTTATGGCGACAAAACTGAATTCCGTGAAGAGCGTGAATTTGAAGGCCCATTGAATGTGTACGGTTATTCTAAATTCTTATTCGACCAATATGTGCGTGCAATTTTACCTGAAGCGCAATCACCGGTATGTGGTTTCCGTTATTTCAACGTTTATGGTCCGCGTGAAGGTCACAAAGGCTCAATGGCGAGTGTGGCATTCCACTTAAATAACCAAATCCTGAAAGGCGAAAATCCAAAATTATTTGCAGGCAGTGAACACTTCCGCCGTGATTTCGTTTATGTAGGCGATGTGGCACAAGTCAACATTTGGTGCTGGCAAAATGGCATTTCGGGTATCTTCAACTGTGGTACCGGCAATGCAGAGTCTTTTGCAGAGGTAGCAAAAGCGGTAATTAAATTCCACGGCAAAGGCGCAGTGGAAACGATTCCATTCCCAGAGCATTTGAAATCTCGCTATCAAGAATATACGCAAGCAGATTTAACGAAACTTCGCGCAACTGGCTACGACAAACCATTTAAAACTGTCGCGGAAGGTGTGGCTGAGTACATGGCGTGGTTAAATAAATAAAAATATTGAACAAATAATGTCGTTCAATACTAGAAAATGAATAAAGTGCGGTTAAAATTAGTCTTATTTTTAGCCGCACTTTTGTTATAAGGTCAAACATGAGGATTTTAATTATCGGCCCGTCTTGGGTCGGCGATATGATGATGTCGCACAGTTTGTATCAACAACTCAAACAGCAATATCCAAATTGCCAAATTGATGTGATGGCACCGAATTGGTGTAAACCACTTTTAGCCCGTATGCCAGAAGTGCGTCATGCCATTGAAATGCCGCTCGGACACGGCAAATTTGCCTTGTGTGAACGTTATCGTTTAGGTAAGGCATTGCGCAATCAATATGATATGGCGATTGTGTTACCAAATTCCTTGAAATCAGCCTTTATTCCCGCTTTTGCAAAAATTGCGGTACGTCGTGGTTGGAAAGGGGAAAGCCGTTATTTCTTGCTTAACGATTTACGCAATAATAAACGTGATTATCCTATGATGGTGCAACGTTATGTGGCGTTAGCTTTTGAGCAAAATGCGGTACCGAAAGCGGCTGATATTACTGTTCTAAAACCTTATTTAACCGTTGACTCAACTCAACAGGCGGAAACCTTAAAAAACTTTGAAAAACAGACCGCACTTTTAGGCGAGCGTCCGATTATCGGTTTTTGTCCTGGAGCAGAATTTGGTCCAGCTAAACGTTGGCCGCATTATCATTATGCTAAATTGGCTGAAATGCTCATTGAAAAAGGCTATGCGGTAGAATTATTTGGTTCACCAAAAGATGTGGAAGCAGGTGAGCAAATTCGCAATGCGTTGCCTGCCGAGCTACAACCATTCTGTTTGAATTTGGCAGGGCAAACAAACCTGAATCAAGCGGTAGATTTAATTGCTAATTGTACGGCAGTGGTAAGCAATGACAGTGGCTTAATGCATATTGCGGCCGCGACAGATCGCCCATTGGTTGCACTTTATGGTCCAACGAGCCCAATTTATACGCCACCATTATCAGATAAAGCCGTGATTATTCGTTTAATTGAAGGCGATTTAATTAAGGTGCGTAAAAGTACAGATAGCTCGGAAGGGTATCATCAAAGTTTGATTGATATTAAACCTGAAAATGTGGTAGAAAAACTGACCGCACTTTTAGACGTTTAAGAAAGAGAGAATATAAAATGGAAATTACCTATCAACCCATATTAGATAAAAATTATACTAAGGCAGTAAAAAAAATAAGCCGTGATATTTATAAGCACAATAAATTTCGCAAGATGATGAGTATTGGCGATTTCTTATTATCTTTATTCTTCTTGCTGCCAAGTATTTTTCTTGCTTTTGAACTGATGGATTGGGGAGAGTATTTGTATGATTGCTATGAAAATATCTTGGCCTATTATGCGGGATATATATTATTTGCTATCTCAATGCTTTCTTTTTTCTATGCAGTTTTGATACGACCTTATTTAAATACCAAAGCTTTTCAAAGCCAAGTATATGGGGAAGTTAATAAGGAAAAAAAAACCATACGAATTCAAGAAGATGGGTTATATTCTGAAATAGCTCTCTGCCAAACCTTATATAATTATCGGTACATTCATCATATCGAAAATCATTATGGTTACTTAATGATTCGAGTTGATACGGGCTTGTTTTTCTTAATTCCTCATTCAGCCTTTCAAGATAATGCTCATCGAGAAGCATTTGAAGCCGCTTTACGAGAAAAAATAAAAGCTTACCAAGCAGAGCCTTTAAGTAAATAGAAAAGGCCTAACAGGATATGTTAATGATATGAACCCTCTCCGCATACATTTACAATTAATTGGAATGGTGATTTTATGGGGCGCCTCTTGGCCTTGGGGACGAGTGGTTGCCCAAGCTATGCCGACATTTGTTGCTTCAAGCGTGCGCTTTTTTTTCGCCATTATTCCACTCATTATTTGGCTATATGCGGCAAATCGCTTCAAATATGCTAAACAACTAAACGCTAATCAGTGGATGGGGTTGTTTGTAACTGCCTTTTTCGGTGTTTTCGCCTATTCCACATTTTTTATCTGGGGGTTGAAATATCTTCCCGCGGGACAAGCGGCTGTTATTGTGGCGACAAACCCTGTATTTACCACGCTTTTGGCGATTTTTTTATTTAAAGAAAAATGGAATCGTTGGGTAATAATCGGAATGGTTATTGCCATGAGTGGAACATTATTGGCTCTCACAAAAGGGAATTTTTTACAAATGATGGATTCCTTTGGATTTGGGCAAATATTATTAATTGGTGCACTAATTTGTTGGGTCGTTTACACCTTATTGGCGAGAAAAGTACTCGCGGGCATTGATTCTCTCACCGCAACCACATTATCTTCCATTTTTGGTTTTTTATTGTTGTTTATTAGTGCTCTATGCGTGGAAAGCTCGGACGGTTGGCTGACAGTACTTAATTTATCACAAGGTGAGTGGATAAGTTTACTTGGTCTTGCATTTGGTGCAACGGTATTAGCCTATGCATGGTATTTTGATGGTGTGAAACACTTAGGGGCAGGCAATGCCTCGGCTTATATTATTCTTGTGCCTATTTTAGGCATTTTATTTTCAGCCGTTTGGTTGAATGAACAAGTAGATTCCTCCTTAATTATTGGAGGCATTTTAGCCGTATCAGGGCTTGGAATTATGCACTGGGGAAGAAGGTTAATTAAATGAAAGTATGTGTGATTAAGACTTCCTCTATGGGCGATGTGATTCATACTTTGCCGGCATTGACTGATGCACAGCGTGCTATTCCTAATCTCTCTATTGATTGGGTGGTGGAAGAGAATTTTGCAGAAATTCCACGTTGGCATTCGGCAGTGAATCAAATCATTCCAATTGCTTTAAGACGTTGGCGAAAATCGCCTTTTTCAGCTCAAACAAAAAACGAATGGAAATCTTACCGCACTTTATTACAAGCCAATCAATATGATGCCGTGATTGACGCTCAAGGGCTTTTTAAGAGCGCTTTTTTTGCGACACGATTAGCTAATGGCGTCAAACATGGCTATGATCGCAAGAGTATCCGTGAGCCGATAGCTTCCTTGTTCTACGATAAAAAATACGCGATTTCCTATCAACAACATGCGGTAGAACGTATTCGTCAACTTTTTGCACAAGCCTTATCTTATCCATTACCGAAAGAGAAAGGGGATTACGATATTGCGCGTCATTTTATTTCCGCAGATTTTATCGAACCTTACGTGATCTTTTTTCATTCTACGACAAGAGATGAAAAGCATTGGCTAGAACATGAATGGCGAAATTTAATTGAAAAACTGACCGCACTTTCTGTTCAAGTTCGTTTACCTTGGGGAAATGAAAAAGAAAAGGCGAGAGCAGAGCGATTAGCAGTCGGTTTATCTCATGTAGTCGTTTTGCCTAAACTTTCATTAAATGAATTGGCTTACCAAATAGCTAATGCGAAAGCCGTGGTATCGGTAGACACAGGGCTTGCTCATTTAACGGCCGCACTGGACAAACCCAATATTACGCTTTATGGCGCAACTGATCCGACCTTAATTGGTTGTTATGGTCAAAATCAGTGTTATTTAATTGCCAATTCGATGGAGAAAATTACCTCAGAGCAGGTCTTTTCTAGCCTAAATACATTAATTAAATAGTTTGTAGAATAATTGGAAATGTATTGATCTAGATTAATTTTAGTTAAAATATTGTCTATTTTCTGATAGTTGGGAAAATTTAAGATTGACACATTCAGGTTCTGGTGTATAGACTAAAAAAGTTCAATTTTTTATTAACTTCATTAAATCATAAGGAAAGCGTTATGAAAAAAACACTTCTTGCTTTATCTGTAGCTGCATTAGCAGCAGGTTCTGCACAAGCTTATAACTTCCATGTTGACCAAACTGGTACGGATGTCGATTTCTATGGTTCTTTACGTGTTAAGTGGGAAAGCACCTCTAACAAAACCAACTATGTAGCGGGCGGTGAAAGCAAAGAGCACATCAACCACGCAGTAGACAACAATGGTTCACGTTTTGGTATTAAATTAAAACAAAGTTTAGGCGGTGATTTCTACGCTTTAGGCCGTGCTGAATGGCGTATGCGTGGTGAAGCACCTTCACAACATGATTTTGACCATGTTTATACACACTTCCTTTACGCAGGTATTGGCCACAAACAATTTGGTGAGTTAACTTACGGTAACATGCCAACTATCACTGATGAAGTAAAACAAACCGACTTAGCAAATACTTACAGCTTATCTGATGGCTTATTAGATGGTTCTGCTCGTCGTGTAACTCAATACGTGTACAACGGTAACTATGGTGATAACAAAGTTAAATTTGGTGCGTACTACGGTGGTTCAAGCAAACGTAGCATGAAAAACCTTGATTTAACAAACAAACGTAAAAATGCTTGGGGTACAGGTCTTATCTTCAACCATGCAATTGATAGCATTCAAAATGTAACTGTAGCAGCAGGTTTTACTCGTGAAATTTCCGAAAATGCAAACAACACGTCATTATTCCGTAATGCTTATGGCTTAGGTTTAGCATATAACTTCGTTCACACCACTTATGGCTTAGATTTGGAGCGTCAAGTAACCAAAAACCAAGGTGACAAACGTACTAAAAATGAAGTGCGTGCGATTGTTCGTCAAGGTTTAAACGAAGATTGGAACGTTTATGCAATGTATGCATATAAAACAGATAAACACAGTAATAATACAGACAGAACTCGCCAATTCATGGTTGGTACTGAATACTATGTGTTTAACCAAGGTTCTTTAAAAGTGAAACCATTCTTAGAATGGCAAGCGACTCGTACTAAATACGAAAATAGCACTGTAGATCGTAGCCGTGATTTCAAAACTGTTATCGGTTTACGTGCATACTGGTAATTTATCAGTTTAATCTTATAAAACGAGCGGATAGTGAAAGCTATCCGCTTTTCTTTTTGGCTTGTAATTTTGATTTTCACCCCCATAATATCGCACAGGCACAAAGTGCGGTAACAAAACGACATCTTTTTTGAACGTTTACAATTTATTTTCAAAATTGACCGCACTTTTACTCAAAGAATAAATAGGAACAAATAATGAATTGCACTCAAGACAATGACAAACTTTACCGTTACCTTTTCCAAAACCGTGCTGTTCGTGGTGAATGGGTACGATTAAACCAAACCTTTACGGATACATTGAATACCCACCATTATCCAAAAGCGGTACAAAACTTATTGGGTGAGATGATGGTGGCGACTAATTTGTTGACCGCAACATTAAAATTTAACGGTAATATTACTGTTCAAATTCAAGGTGACGGCCCATTAAAATTAGCTTTAGTAAATGGTAATGACCAACAACAGATCCGTGCATTAGCCCGTGTGCAAGGTGATATTCAAGATGGCATGAGCTTGCATGATATGATCGGCAAAGGTGTGTTAGTGATTACGATTGCTCCTACTGAAGGCGAGCGTTATCAAGGCGTTATCGGTTTAGATAAACCAACGATTACGGAATGTTTAGAAGACTATTTTGTCCGTTCAGAGCAGCTACAAACTCAGCTTATTATTCGCACGGGTGAATATGAAGGCAAACCAGTTACTGCAGGGATGTTGTTGCAAATCATGCCTGATGGGCAAGGTACGCCAGAGGATTTTGAGCATTTAACCACTTTAGCTGCAACCGTAAAAGATGAGGAGTTATTTGGATTGCCAGCGGAAGAATTGCTGTATCGTTTATATCATGAAGAAGTGGTGGAAGTCTTTGAACCGCAAACTGTTTCTTTCTTCTGCGGTTGCTCACCTGAACGTTCAGGAGCCGCATTATTACTGATTCCAGAAGCTGAAATTGATGAAATCTTAGAAGAGCATAAAGGCAGTATTGATATGCAGTGTGAATGTTGTGGCACACATTACTTCTTCAATAAAGAAGCCATCAATAAACTCAAACAAGCACAATAAGAAAAATTCCCGTTCATGATCTGCACCCCAAAAGTTAGACTAAACTTCTAACTGATTAAGGTGCAGATTTTTTATGACTAAATATAATCAACTTTTCAAACAACAAGTCGTGAATTTCTATTTCGAACACACGAAAATCTTGCTTTAACATTAAAGCATTTCAACTTAGCGGCAAAAACCGTTAGATATTGGATTTCTCAAAGTATGTCACGAAAAGGAAATAGTTTGGATAATGCAGCAATGGAAAGCTTTTTTGGGCGAATGAAAACGGAGTGTTTTCAGGAAAATCGTTTACTGGCATTGATGAACTTGAAAAGGTTATCAATGATTATTTCCGGTACTATAATGAAGAACGAATCCAATTAAAATTAAAAGGACTGAGTCCGATACAATATCGAAAGCAGTCCTTTAAATAACAGTCTAACTTTTTTTGGTCAGATCATTTTGTTTAGGTTTTTTGTTAAATAAAGTTAGCATCTTGTTTCAAATTCTGCTAGGGCTTCATCAAATTGTTGTTGCACTTTCGGATGAACAGGTGCAAAGACAGATGATGTTAAAGTAATAAATGAGCAAACTAAGAAACCGGGAATAATCTCATAAAGTTTGGATAAATCGTCCCAGCCTAGATAGCGCATGAGTGGGCTCCATGCAACGACGGTGATAGAGCCAGATAGCATTCCCCATAATGCAGCTTTTGAGCTAATGTTACGGTTAAAGAGAGAAAGAATCACAACTGGTCCAAATGCAGCACCAAAGCCAGCCCAAGCGTACGAAACTAATCCCATCACTTTTGAGTTAGGGTCATGTGCGATAACGATAGCAATGACAGAGATGAGTAACACCATTAAGCGACCAACCCAAACTAATTCTGTGCTAGAGGCATTTTTACGGAAGAAACCTTTATAGAAATCTTCTGTAATAGCCGCAGAACACATCAATAATTGCGCTGATAAGGTACTCATAATTGCGGCAAGAATTGCAGATAATATGATGCCGACAATCCAAGGGTTAAACATGACTTTGGATAATTCAATGAATACAGATTCTGCATTCGCAAGGTCAATGTTTCTTTCAGTGAAATAAGCTAGTCCAAAATAACCGACAGCAACTGCACCACCTAAGCAAAGGATCATCCAAGTAATACCGATTTGGCGGGCTTTATTTAAAGAAGCAACAGAGTCTGCAGCCATAAAGCGAGCCAAAATATGTGGTTGCCCGAAGTAGCCTAAACCCCATGCCAAGGCAGACACTACACCAATACCAGAAACGTTGTGCAACCAGTTACTATAAGGAATACCTGTTACAGCAGATTTTGCTTCAAGTGCCATTTTGAGATCATCCCAACTGATCGTGAGAATAACCATCACAGGAGCAAGAATTAGAGCAAAAATCATCAATGAAGCCTGAATGGTATCACTCCAAGAAACTGCTAAGTACCCACCAATAAAAGTGTAGCTAATGGTTGCAATCGCACCAAACCAAAGCGCGGTAGTGTAATCCATGCCTAATAGGCTTTGGAATAATTTCGCACCAGCCACTACTCCAGAGGCACAATAGATGGTAAAGAAGAACAAGATAATACCTGAAGAGATGATTTTCAGTGCTTTTTTCTGACGTGGAAAACGTTGTGCAAAGAACTCCGGTAACGTTAAGGCGTTGCTATATTTTTCAGTAAAAATACGCAAGCGACCAGCAACAACACGATAGTTCAAATAAGCCCCAATAGTTAACCCAACAACAATCCAAGCTTCGGATAAACCAGAGAGAAAAATTGCTCCAGGTAATCCCATTAATAACCAGCCGGACATATCTGATGCACCAGCAGACATGGCAGTAACAAAACTGCCCATTTTGCGACCACCTAGAATATAGTCGTCAAAATTCTGCGTGGAACGGTAGGCATATAATCCAATGCCTAAAATAACGAGCAAATAGAGCCCAAAGGTAATGTAGATTTGCATAAATTACTCCTTCTTAATGTTCTTCAGAAGACATTAACGAGGTGTTCCCGCCAGCAGCTGTGATGTTGTAACTGCGAGAGAACTCATCGTATAACGGTAAAATATCTTGGGTAGTTTGCCAATCATAGCATTTAAAAATAGCTGAGCTGTTTTCAGCTAACCATTGGCGTCGTTCTTTACTTAATTCTGCTAAGTAGATACCTTTTTGGCAGTGGCCTAGTTTAGTATCAACTCGTACGCCCGCTTTACCAGATTTAGCTAATGGATGACTTGGCTCAACTAAAATCGTAAAGCCTTTTGCCAATAGTTTATTGGCAGCTTTTTCTGATGTAGCTAAATCGCCATTTAGAATTGCTACTTCAGAAGGCAAGTAAGCTAAAGAGTTGCGTTCACCAGTAATACTGTCTAAAACAGGTTGTGCATTACCTAGACTGTTTTCATCCCCAAATTGGCTGTAGTAGCGGTCTGTTTTTGTTAAACGTTGCAAATAGAATTCGCCACCGGCTTTCGGGCCTGTACCAGATAAACCATGACCACCAAATGGTTGTACGCCCACAACTGCACCAACAATATTACGGTTAATATAGAAGTTACCGCAGTGGAGGTGTTTTTCAACTAAGTCCATCTGTTTACGGATACGGCTATGGCAACCACCAGTGAGGGCATAACCTTTCGCATTAACTTCATTGAGTACGTTAACTAAGTTCTCTTTTTTATAACGCACGATGTGTAAGATTGGGCCAAACACTTCACGTTGTAATTGGTTAAGATTATCTAAAAGATAGACTGCTGGTGCGACAAAATGACCATTGGTTGGTGCCTCTAATTCGACATAAGCACGAGCGACTTTCCGCATATTCGCTTTATGATTTTCTAGATTTTGTTTCGCTTCTTGATCAATTACAGGGCCAATGTCTGTTGAGAGTAAACGAGGGTCGCCAAGGCTAAATTCGTTAATCGCTTCTGTAATCATTTTATAGTAATGATCTGCGACATCTTCTTGCAATAACAAGATACGTAGTGCAGAACAGCGTTGACCAGCAGAGTCAAATGCAGAGCTTAAAACGTCTGCAACAACTTGTTCTGGTAATGCAGAGGAGTCAGATACTAATACGTTTTGTCCACCAGTTTCAGCGATTAAAACAGGATCGTTATCCGCTTGTGCAATTCGTTTTTCAATCAATTTTGCAACTTCAGTTGAGCCAGTAAACACAACGCCATCAAAAGCTTGTTGTACTAATGCCGCCCCTAAATCGCCTGCCCCAAGCACCAATTGTAATGCCTCTTTTGGTACGCCTGCTTGGTGTAAAAGTTTTACTGCTGCATATGCAATAAGAGAAGTTTGTTCTGCTGGTTTAGCAATTACCGCATTTCCTGCTGCAAGGCTTGCAGCGACTTGTCCAGTAAAGATAGCTAAAGGGAAGTTCCAAGGCGAAATACAGAGAACTTTTCCGCGTGGTGCACCCAAGTGTTGATCTTTTGCGAGATATTCAAGCTGATTTGCATAATATCTGAGAAAATCGACCGCTTCTCGTAGCTCTGCAATTGCATTTGGTAATGTTTTACCAGCTTCAACAATGGCAAGTTTCATCAATAAGCCGAAGTTTTCTTCGTATAAATTGGCGGCTTTTCGTAATACATTTGCTCGTTCAGTTGCGCTTTGTGCTGCCCATGTCTCATTATTTGCCGCGTTAAACACAGCTTGTGCTTCAGTTGGGTTTAAGAAAGCAACTTCTGCTAAGTTCTCTTTCAGATTAGCTGGATTGACCACGGTATGCGCAGCTAAGTTTTCTGCATTAGCCAGCACCGTGAGTGATTGCGCATTTTCGATAGGTGCTTCGTTTAATGCTTGTTCTAATTTAGCTAACTCAAATTCGTTGCTTAAATCAAAACCTGCAGAGTTTCTACGATCATTAAATAGCTCAAGTGGATTGCGTACTAATTTATTCGGTTCACCATTAGATTTCTCATAGAGTTTCCAAGGCGGAATCACTAATTGTTCTACCGGAATATTTTCATCGACCAATTGATGAACAAATGATGAGTTTGCCCCGTTTTCTAATAAACGGCGAACTAAGTAAGCTAATAAGGTCTCGTGTGTGCCTACGGGGGCGTAAACACGGACTTGGCGATTAAAATTCTCTTTGCCAACAATGTTGTCGTATAAGCTTTCACCCATGCCATGTAAGCATTGGAATTCAAATTGTTTGCCTTGACCTAATTCGTGGATCGTACACATGGTTTGTACGTTATGAGTCGCAAATTGAGGGTAGATCACATCTTGAGCAGCAAGTAATTTTTTCGCACAGGCAATATAAGAGATATCGGTATGATTTTTGCGAGTATAAAGCGGGAAACCATCTAAGCCATCCGCTTGCGCCCATTTTACTTCGCTATCCCAATAAGCTCCTTTTACAAGGCGAATCATTAAGTAACCGTCTTTTTCTCGGGCAAGATTGATTAAGTAATCCAACACAAATGGGCAACGTTTAGAGTAGGCTTGAACAACATAGCCAATACCTTTGTAACCTTTGAGTTCTGGCTCATCTAGTAATTTTTCTACTAAATCTAGAGATAGCTCTAAGCGGCTAGCTTCTTCAGCATCAATGTTTACACTGATGTTATATTTTTGGGCGAGTAAGAAAAGTTCTTTTACGCGCGGATAAAGCTCGTCGATAACACGATCATATTTCGCACGCCAATATTTTGGATGGATAGCAGAAAGTTTAACGGAAACACTGTTACCATTATAGATAGTGCGACCTGCAGCATCTTTCCCCACACTTTCAATGGCATGGAGATAATCATTAAAATAACGATCTGCATCCGCTTGGGTCATGGCTGCTTCACCAAGCATATCAAAAGAGAAGGTAAAGCCTTTTTCATAACGAGGTTTAATGTTCGTTAGCGCTTCTTGCATGGTAACGCCAGCTACGAATTGTTTCCCTAAGATTTGCATGGATTTTACAATGAGCGTACGCATAATCGGGGCAGAGAAGCGAGCAAAGCTACGGCTTAACGCATTTGCGAGGCTTTTTTCGTCTAAATTTTCACTAATTTTTTTACCGAAAACTAAGCCATAACTAGCTGCGTTGATAAAAAATGAGTTAGCGTTACCAATGTGAGATTTCCAGTTACCATCACGTAATTTTTCATAAATCAAATCATCGCGGGTTTCTGCATCAGGAATACGTAACAGCGCTTCAGCTAAGCACATTAGTGCGACACCTTCTTCACTGCTTAATGAGAATTCTTGCATTAAGGCATCTGCGCCATATTGTTTTTGTTTAAGATGGCGAAGTTTGTTAATAAGTTTGATCGCATTGTTAGTAATGCGTTTTTCTTGTTCTTGGGTAAAATCTAAGGTTTTAAGCAAGTTATCTACTGCCGTTTTCTCATCTAAGCGATAGTTTTCGGTGATGAGTTGGCGTTCAGGACGGTAGGTTTTAGAAAGTTGGAAGGACATAGTAATCACCCCTTGTTACTTTGTTACAAGATTGTTAATGAACATAAAATCAACAGAGGGAAAAGTAAATGCTTTTTTCTCGAATTTGTGAATCACTTCACAGAATTGTGTGAAAATAATGCAAAATTCACGAAAATACTGAATAAATAGCGATATTTTTTAGTTTTTGAAGAAAATAGAAAAGCAAATTTGAGAAGAATCGCCTGATTCTTCTCAGAAAGATGTTAATAAGATATTACTCGATACCAATAATCTTATGAGTTTGGAGGCTTAACTGCCATTTAGGTTTATTAGCACGAAGATTTAATTGACCTAATTGAGTGATAGTTTCTAATAAATTCATTTTGTCATCATGCCCATTAAGCATATGTGCCGTATCAAAACTGAATTCTTTTGCAATTTTAAACATTTGCTAGTCCTTTTTCTGCTAATTATTCGTAAGCCCTTTTTCTAGCTCAATTGCATGACGTTGTCCGTATTGAAAGGTCATTACTTCGACATTTTCTTTGCCGAATTCTGCGATGGCCTGAAATAGGCAAGTTGTAGAGTCTTGGCCGCCTGAAAAAATCACAAGGACTTTTTTTGGACGTTTTATTGTTGCACTTGTTCCAAGCTATGTTTGATTGCGTCAGGAATTGAGCCACCGTGGTTTTTATTGGGAATGGAAATAAACGCCACGGAATTTCCTTGTTTGGTTAATATTTCCGCCAGTTGATGCGCATTGATTGTTCGCATTTGTTTCCGTTGATTAATACGCTGTAATTGCTCTTCAGTGATATTCGGATCCTGTTCAGGATGTTCTTCGTAAGAGCCTAATGTAATCAGAATATGTGATGGTTTTTGGGTAATCCAAGGTTCATGTTGAGGTAAAAATGAGCCATTTCCCCACCAAAGAGAAGGGCTTGCCAATGTGTAATGTTGAAATAAATCCGGTTGATGGAAGAGCACGTATAATCCAAACAACCCACCAAAAGAATGGCCAAAGAAATATTGTTTTTCCTTATTGATATCAAAATGCTGTTCAATATAAGGCTTTACATCTTCTTGAATAAAACGTAGAAAATCAGCGGCTTTCCCTCCTTTGGCAAATTCAGCTCCTTCTACAGGAAACGTGTAGTCTCTCATTCGTTCCTCAATAACGTAAGCTTTATCAGATACATAACCGATACCGACAATAAGAGGAAGCGGTTTATGAGGATTGACAGCATTCACTGCTATTGGAAATTGTGCATTGCCATCCAACGTGTAAAGTGCGGTCAGTTTTTGCGATGTTTTTGGTGGAACAGCAATAAACAAACGGTAATGTTTGTCTTCAAAGGTAAAATCTTTTTGTTGAATTTGATACATTTTTTTCATGCTTTCTTGAATAGGAGGAATCTTAAAGTCGGGTTCTGCTTGCGTACTTTGCGTAAACATCAGCAGGAAAAATAAAAAGGGTAAACGCAGAAATGAGAACATGGTTATCCGGTCTTAATTTGAGAATGGTTATCACTATATAGGAAAAGTAAAGGTGAAATCAACCGCACTTCATCTTGGCTCCCCAAAACACCCTAAAAATAGGTAGAAATTTTCAATGAATGTTCAAAAATTTGATCTAGTTAACATTTTTTTTCTGGTAATTCCCCTACAATAACCATAGGAAAAATTTTTAAACTTTAATCAAGAGGTGAACTATGACTGACATTAAAAATGTAATTAAAGAACTTGAAGCCATTGGTATTCATGATGTAAAAGAAGTGGTTTATAACCCAAGCTATGAACAACTTTTTGAAGAAGAAACCAAACCTGGCTTAGAAGGCTTTGAAAAAGGTACACTTACCACAACTGGAGCGGTGGCTGTTGATACAGGGATCTTTACCGGTCGTTCGCCGAAAGATAAATACATCGTTTTAGATGATACCACAAAAGATACTGTGTGGTGGACTTCTGATGTGGCGAAAAACGATAACAAACCAATGACTCAAGAAACTTGGTCAAGCTTGAAAGGTCTTGTGACTAAACAACTTTCTGGTAAACGTTTATTCGTGGTTGATGGTTTCTGTGGCGCAAGTGAACAAGACCGTATCGCAGTACGTATCGTGACTGAAGTAGCATGGCAAGCACACTTTGTGAAAAATATGTTCATTCGTCCGACAGAAGAACAATTAAAAACCTTTAAACCTGATTTCGTGGTAATGAATGGTTCTAAATGCACCAACCCGAACTGGAAAGAACAAGGTTTGAACTCTGAAAACTTCGTTGCATTCAACTTAACTGAGCGTATCCAATTAATCGGTGGTACTTGGTACGGCGGTGAAATGAAGAAAGGTATGTTCTCAATGATGAACTACTTCCTACCACTTAAAGGTGTAGGTGCAATGCACTGTTCTGCTAACGTAGGTAAAGACGGTGATGTAGCAATCTTCTTCGGTTTATCAGGTACAGGTAAAACCACCCTTTCCACCGATCCAAAACGTGAATTAATCGGTGACGATGAGCACGGTTGGGATGATGTAGGTATCTTCAACTTCGAAGGTGGTTGCTACGCGAAAACTATCCATCTTTCTGAAGAAAATGAGCCAGATATCTATCGTGCAATCCGTCGCGATGCGTTATTAGAAAACGTAGTGGTTCGTGCTGATGGTTCAGTTGATTTCGATGATGGTTCTAAAACTGAAAATACTCGTGTGTCTTACCCAATTTATCACATTGATAATATTGTTAAACCAGTATCTCGTGCTGGTCACGCAACGAAAGTAATTTTCTTAACTGCGGATGCATTCGGTGTATTACCTCCTGTGTCTAAATTGACACCAGAGCAAACTAAATACTACTTCTTATCTGGTTTCACTGCTAAATTAGCTGGTACAGAGCGTGGCATTACTGAACCAACTCCAACCTTCTCAGCATGTTTCGGTGCGGCGTTCTTAACTCTCCACCCGACACAATATGCTCAAGTGTTAGTTAAACGTATGCAAGCTGCTGGTGCAGAAGCTTACTTAGTTAATACTGGTTGGAACGGTACAGGTAAACGTATCTCAATCAAAGATACTCGTGGTATTATCGATGCAATCCTAGATGGTTCTATCGAAAAAGCAGAAATGGGCAAGTTACCAATCTTTGATTTAGCGATTCCAAAAGCATTACCAGGTGTAGATTCTGCGATCTTAGATCCACGTGATACTTATGCGGACAAAGCACAATGGCAAGCTAAAGCTGAAGATCTTGCAGGTCGTTTCGTGAAAAACTTCGAAAAATATGCGACTAATGCAGAAGGTAAAGCACTTATTGCAGCAGGTCCAAAAGCTTAATTAGATAAACAGCATCTAATTAAACATCTCTAAAAATAACCGCACTTTGGTTTTTAAATCAAAGTGCGGTTTTCTTTATCTTCAATTTTTTATGTGAATGACATCTTTCGATATGGGGGAATAGCAATTAAGCCAATATTACAGGGTTAATACAGAAAGTATTATGCTTTACGATAAATGAAGAACGTCTGTTTAGAGATGATGTATTCTCTGGTCTATTTAGTTAAAACTCCCATAAAAATAACCGCACTTTGATTTGAAAACTAAAGTGCGGTTTTTTTATATTAAGTTTTTGCGAGTTATTCTTTTGCTACGGTAAGAATAGACCAAATATAAGCCAATATAACCAATACCGCAGAAACAGAAAACATTATGCTTATCACATCAACGAAAAAGAAACTTTCCAGAATCGGTTTAGTGAAGATGCGTTCCGCATATCTCGCGACAAAAGTGATGATATAAGCCCATAAAGCCCAGGTGACTATATCTAGTACAAAGCTTTTGGCTTTAATCAGCAAGGGAAGGCTGCTACCTTTATTAATAACCATCAATTGTTGTAAAGTGGCGGTTGCCATTATTTAAACTCCTCTGTCAGGGCTTGTCCATACAGCTAGCTTGGACTTGTTTCTAAAAATCGCTTTTGGGATTCCAACGAGTAAGGTTACTGTATTGAGTAACCAATAAACGTAGGGATACCAAATGCAAGAAATTCCATATTGGATCAATCCTTTTTCATAACGAGAGTCGATGTATAAGCTCAAGAGACACTGTAAGAAGAAGGAAAAAAACATGAGCGAGATATTTGTTTCAAACAATTCCATGTTTTGAATGCCTATACCCAAAGTAATCTTGCGGTATAGTGCAAGCGCAACCAGTGCAACCAATAAGATTGCCCAAGTTGCGGTAACAAAATATTCGGCATACATTGGCCATAGACGGCGGTTTTTCCAGCGCCAGACCTGAGGAAAATATTTGATGATGGTTTCAGCGCCACCTTGCGCCCAGCGTAAACGCTGTTTGTATAAACCATAAAGACGTTCAGGCATTAATACCCAACATAAAGCACGGGGTTCATACATGATGTTGTAACCGGCTGTTTGAATTTTCCAACTGACATCAATGTCTTCCGTGATCATATTGGTGCTCCAGCCACCAATTTCTTCCATCACATCTTTGCGGAATAGACAACATACGCCGGATACGGTGAAAATGGTTCCCATTAGGCTTTGAGCGCGTTTGATTAAACCGATAATGGAACTAAATTCAGACACTTGTAAGCGACCTAAAATCGTACTGCGGTTACGTACGCGTGGGTTGCCTGTAACACCACCATAAGTGCGGTTTAATTCAAGGGATTGCACCATATAGTCGATCGCATCAAAATCTAATACCGCATCGCCATCAATACAGGCTACATATTCTCCTTTAGCGACCAATAAGCCATGGTTTAATGCGCTGGCTTTACCTTGATTTTCTTGATGAAGAGCTACAATTCGCTCATCTTCTTTCGCCCAACGTTCAATAATTTCGCCAGTGTTATCTTTACTCCCATCATTGATAAAGATGAGTTCATAGTTTGGATATCTGAGTTGAAGCAAGTAAGGAATGGCTTCATCTAAGTTGTCGCCTTCGTTATAGCAAGGCACCATAATGCTGACCATAGGAACGCGTTCTTTAGGCATTTGTTGGAAGGTTGGTTGCCCAAGTTTTCCTTCCATAAAAAGGTAATAGCAGAGGCTTGCACTGACCCAATATATTGCCATTCCAGCAGGATACATAAATACGAAGATACTAATTGCCTCTAAGAATTGTTGGTTCATAGTCAATCCTTAAGGTTTTCCCACATTAGTATTTACCGAAAAATACGGTTTCATTTTGTTCAGATCCGGTTGATTAGTTAAAAAGTTATCCGGATAGTAGCCATAGCTATAAATATGATTTTTTTGCAATAGCTTCATCCAATCAATCAACTCGGATTCAGGAATTGGTTTTTGAGTTCGCCAATTCACCGCTTGGAATTCAAACAAGACTTTATCTAATGGTGCTTGAGCTTTCACATTTTCAATGAGAGAGGAAAACCATTGATAGGCTTCTTCTTGTGAAATTGGCTGCTCATTTTCCATATATGGCATCGCCATGATGGCAGTGGTATCGTAATTATCAGTGAGCGTTTTTAAGTTCTGTGCCAACCATTCTTCTGCATTTGGATTGGTGATCACTGATGCATAAAGATTACGAGCTGTTTTAAGAGAATATGAACCACGCAAGAAATAAGGTTTTAACGCATCAGTGAGCTGATGGGTTAATTGGATTAAATCTTGTGTTTTTTGTTTTGCTTGTGGGCTAACCATACCTTCAGCATGATCACCTTCTGCGCCCTCAAAATCGGTTAGGAACACATCATCGTGGAATAAAATGCCATTAAATTTGGCGTAGAATGACAAATCGTTATAAATAGATTTAATGATTTCAACATTCTGTTTGTTATAAGGTGAAAGGCGTAAATAAGCCTTTGTTGAAGGCTTGCCCGTGCGGCTATCAATGACATATTCCGCCTCTTTTACGCCTTTTCGTAAATCAAAGGCGAGTACAGGCATCCAAGCGTAGACTTGTACGCCCGCGCGCGTTTGCAATTGCCAGGCAATTCGGCCAAAAATATCATCTCGTACAGGAAGGTATTTATTTGGAAAATACAAGGCATCCGCTACACCATCCCCATCGGGATCAGAGAATGCTTGAAGATAAACTGTCGTCACACCATAGCGATAGATGCGGTCGATTAACTTATCAAGGTTTTTGGCTTGCTGAGCTTTATCCGCATCATAGACATAATCTAAATCGACATGCAGTACTCGTTGAATTTGTTTGCTTTCATCAATGCCATCAAGATAGTTTTTAACGGTATTTAGATCGGTTTCTGCATTAAGTAATAAGCGTCCAATATGTTTATCGCCAACTTTATTGATGATTTTTTCACCTAATGAGAAGTAGTGTGGCATTCCTGCTTGTCGTGCAAGTTGCACAGCAACATCATTAAATTGTCCATACGGCCACACCATTACACGTGGTTTCTTACCGATATGATTGACTAACGTTTGAACAGAACGAGTGAAATCAGATTTCAATCTGTTTTTGTAGGCATCTTCAGTTTCATATTTTCCATTTTTATATTCAGGTGCAATCACTGAGGGTAATTGACCACCAGATGGGTTGGCATTTATACCGTTATGAAGATTATGAGTATGTGAGGCAACTTCAACGAGCCCACTTTGTTCCATTTCTTTGACTTGCGACCAAGTGGCAAAAACAGAACGATCCAGCATTTTATCGGCATAAGCGATTTTTTGATCTGCCGGCGTATCTAACCAGCCTGTCACTGGCGCAAAAACAGCAGGGTAGTTATAGGCCTTTAATAGAGGGAAGACCACGTTATACATAGTCTCATAGCCATCATCGAAGCTTAGCAACACCGCATTATCAGGTAATGTGCCTTTACCATTTTCAGCATCGATAACTTGCTGCCAACTGATCACGTTGTATCCGTTTTCTTTTAGCCAATTAAAATGGTTAATTAAGGTTTGGGCAGAAATCGTTTGAGGAAAATAATGTTTTTGATTTTCAGCCGCACTTTCATCTACAACAGAGTGATAAGCTAATACGCCATAACGATCTTGCGCAAAGGCAAAAGCCGAAAAAAGGGAAAGCGTGCAAATAATGATTTTTGCAAAATGTTTTAGAGATCTCATAAAGTTATACCGCTTAAGTATTTAATAATAAATAGAGAAGTTTAAATTTCCGAAATTGTTGAATTCAGCATTGCCGTCATAAATATTCTTTTTACGACCAATTTCATAAGACACGCCAAATTTTTTACCAACACGCCATTGATGTCCGTAGCTAATTGACCACATTTTTTCTCGACTGAGTTCAGCCTGTTTATAAGCACCCACACTGGCTTTCAGGTGATGATTTAAGACTAAGCCATAATTAAGTGGTTGGTAGTAACTTAAATCCGCACCAAATTCCAAGCTTGTCGCTTTTGATGGGTTGTAATATTCAGCAGAATCAATGGTTTTATTTTTGCTGTAATCGACTCTGAAATTGTTGGTTAGCGCCCAACGGTCATGTTTAAATGTATTGAGATTCAACCAGAAATTGGCTTCTTTTCTTAAGTTGCCGTCATCAAATTTCATGACGCCACCACCTAGTCCTGCTTGGAAAATATCGGAATAGGAATACGTGGTAGAGAAACCAATATCTTTGGTATACACACCCTTATTGATG
Source organism: Haemophilus parainfluenzae (assembly GCF_014931275.1). NCBI lineage: Bacteria > Pseudomonadati > Pseudomonadota > Gammaproteobacteria > Pasteurellales > Pasteurellaceae > Parahaemophilus > Parahaemophilus parainfluenzae. The sequence goes on along the minus strand of NZ_CP063110.1, from coordinate 356,179 downwards.
GCTTTAACTGGAGTGCCACTACCATTAATATTGGCGTCTAAATTAAATGACCAATGCTGGTTGAGGGTATAATTTGCCTCTGTAGAGAAATAGGCTTTATCATTAAGCTTAATGCCTTTCCCACCTTCCATTTTTACTTGGAGTGGATAGAAATTGAGTTCAGTGCCTACACCGATTCGACGCGAAATAAGACTTTCTTTGTCATAAGGGGAGCGAGTTTCTAAGTAATGAACGTAGAGATCGTGCCCATTTGCTGTTTTAGGTGTGTAAATCGCATAATCTTGACTACTTTCATTGCTATAACTTATTGGTGAGGTGCGATGCTGTAAGCCGACACTCCCTACAATTTTGCCAGAACGTGCTTGTTCATAATGCTTAATAAGGGATTGCGCTGACTGACGTTGTTCTTCATTCATTGCATCAATCGTTTTTGAAACTGTTGGTAAATCATTTTGACTTAAGGCGGTTTCAGCCAGGTTATTACGAGCTTCTTGCTGATCATTTTTACTCAAAAAATAACCGGCTTTTTCCGCCCATAATTTAGCATCATCATAGTTGCCACGATTTCGCTCAAGTTCTGCTTTTTGCAACATCACCCATGGATCACCAGGCGTTTTGTTAAATAGACGATCATCAATAAGTTGCTGAGCTAATTTGCTGTTACCACGCCATAAAGCTAAACGTGCCAAACCAAAATAGCGAGAATCGTAGCCTGGATTCAGAATTTTTGATGTTCGGGTATAGTCATTGATATAAACATTTGAATTCATACGCTCTAAATATTGTTGCGCCAATTCAAATTTGCCCGCATCGCTTGCGGAGAGAGAGAGTTTATGAAGTAAACCATCACTCACAGCGAGTTTATTGGTTAAGGCTTGTTGTTCAATTGCTTGATAAATCGCTAATGCTTTGTGTGGTGAGCCTTTTGCTGCCCAATAATCCCCAAAGGCTTCTTCTAAATACGCAGGCACATTAGATTGAGCCTGTAATGTATTGAAGTCATCTTCTATTTCATCAAATTTATTCAAGCGAACACCCATCACAAAACGATCTTGCAATGCTTGTTGATACAGAGGATGCTCAGGATTAATTTTGCTCAAAAGTGCGGTCAATTCTTCAAATGATTTTTCTTGTTGTGTAGGCGTCGTCGCATTTTTTGAGGAGGTAATCGTCTTACCATGCTCAAACCACATCATATCTTTTTGATTGAATTGATCAGGATAGGCTTTTTGTAGTTTCTCTTGTAATGGTTGAAGGTTGTATTTCGATGCTAAACGATACAACTCTCTCATTAAGGTGATATTTTTCGGATTTTGTTCTAACTGACGTTGCCAACGGCCAAGTTTAGCCATGTCGGGTTCGGTGAAATCAAGCAAATAACTTTCTGCATCAAGATAAGCATTATCTTGTCCAAAATGTTGTTTATAAACATTCAGTGCATTTTTTGCCGCAGTGTAGTCTTTAGTTTCAGTGGAGGCTAATGCGCCACCAAGCCATCCATTTGGATTATCAGGGAATTGCTTTTGCAATTGGGAATAGAATGCAACGGCACGGTCGTATTGTTTTTCATTTCGAGCGGCTTTGCCTAAATTTTCCAGTTCATTTTGGGAAAATTGCGCTGGTGCGCAGCTTTCGCAAAGTGAAAGTGCTTTAGCGGATTGATTCGTCCTCAGATAGAGTGTAATTAAATCATCGCGCACTTTCACATCGTGCGTCCTCTTAAATAAGGCCTCAAGTTTTGGAATAGCTTGATTTAATTGGGCCTCTCCTTGACGAGAGAAAATGATGATATTTTCTCGTTCGGTATCAATAGAGGAATTTTGGGCATAGGCAACCTGTACTACTGAGGTGCTGATACCTACTAATAGCACTGCCTTAAAGACATGGGATAGAGACTTCATATTAACTTCTACTATGTTTAATTATAATTATTTATTGTGGACTCCATATTTATGACAATGTAAGGAAAGTATAAGTTTCGTAAAGTGGTCCGACCTCAAGTTGAGCTATAAAAAGTATTAGTTATGTATAACATCGAGTGTTTTAGGTGAAAAAATAGGCATTTTAGTAAAATAAAACGCCTATTTGATATTTAGAGAAGTGATTGAAAGTTATTTCAAAATAAACATCGGTGTGTTACTGATAGGATCACGATAAATGATGACATCCAAATCAAACACATCCTTCAGCAACTCTTCGGTCATGACCTCATCAGGTGTGCCTTGTGCCATTACGGCACCTTTTTTCATGACGATTAAGTAATCGCAATAGCGGCAGGCTTGGTTGAGATCATGCAATACCGTAATCACGGTTTTTCCGTTTTGTTGCATTTGTCGCATCATGCCCATGAGTTCAGCTTGGCGGTTTAAATCCAGATAAGTAGTGGGCTCATCGAGTAGCACTAATTCAGCATCTTGCGCAAGAGTCATGGCTAAAAATACCCGTTGTTGTTGACCTCCAGATAAATCAGAAACTAACTGTTCGGCGAGTTCGGCAGTTTGTGTTTGTTCCATCGCCCAATTAACCAATTCTTCATCTTTTTGGCTGAGTTTGCCCCAGAGATTTAAGTAAGGCGAACGCCCGTAGGCGATCAATTCCCGCACTTTAATCCCTTCTGGTACTAGGTGTTGCTGCGGGAGAAAAGCCAATTCTTGGGCATATTCTTTAGGGCTTTTTTGCCAAATGTCCTTGCCTTTATGGGTGATTGAGCCTTGCTTTGGCTTAAGCAAGCGAGCCACCGCTTTTAATGTGGTGGACTTACCGCAACCATTTGGGCCGATTAATGCAATCACTTTATTTCTCGGGAATTTTAGCGACAGATTTTTAACCACGAGTTTATCTTGATAACCTAAAGATAAATTATTGATTTCAATGCTCATTATTTAGTTCTCATCAATAAGTAGAAGAAATATGGCGCACCGATAATCGCGGTCAGAATACCCGCTGGTAGTTCAGTTGGTGGGTCAATCACCCGCGCCAAAATATCCGAAAGTTGTAATAAGAGGGCACCAATAATCAAGGCCGCCGGTAATAGAGTGCGATGTCTGCCGCCGACTAAACGACGAGCAAGATGCGGAGCAACTAAGCCTAAAAAGGCAATTGGACCACAAATTGCCACGGCTGTAGTAGAAAGGGCTACCGCTAGCACTAAAACGCTGATTTGCACTTTATTTACGGTCACGCCAAGGGTTGAGGCTTTGTTTTCACCTAAACCAAGGGTGTCGAGATCGCGACAGAAAATAAATGGTAAGGGTAGCAATACTACTAACCATGGCAATACCACATTCAAATAAGACCAGCTACGTCCCCATAGACTGCCGGTAAGCCATAACATAGCCGTGTTGATCTCGACCGGATTGGTAAGCATCAGATAATGACTAATCGCTGCCCATAACGCGGATAGTGCGACCCCAATGATTGCCATTTTGATAGGACGGAAGTTAAAACCGCACACGATCCATAAAATGACAAAAGAGAGCACACCGCCTAAAAAGGCAAAAATTGGCATCCAGTAAAATGCTAAGTTTGGTAAGAACATCAATACCGAAACAGCAACCAACCCTGCCGCATTGTTAATTCCTAAAATATCGGGAGAGGCAAGCGGATTACGCACCACACTTTGCACTAATACACCAGAAATCGCTAAGGCGCCACCCAATAAAATCGCTAACACTGCTCGCGGTAGGCGATATTCCATCAAGGTAAAATAGTTTTTATCGTCAGGCTGAAAGGCCGCCCAAATTTCCTCAAAAGAAAGCGTATAAGTGCCGAGGCGAATACTCAATCCAAAGAGTAGTACCATCAGGCTAAGCGTAATAACATAAAAGCCGATAGCGCGAAAAGATACATGAGAGGTTCGCATTAGTGTCTTCCTCTGGCAAATAATACAAAGACTGGTGCACCAATTAAGGCAAGCACCGCACCAGCAGGCACTTCACTAGGGAAGTTGACCGCACGGGCAATGGTATCTGCAGCGAGCATTAAAATTGCACCGAGTAACATCGCCATGGGAAGCGATTTTCGCAAGTCATAACCAATCCAATAGCGAGCAAGATGGGGCACGAGTAAGCCGATAAAGGCAACAGGGCCAGCAACACTCACGCTTGAACCCACAATCAATAATGCCATGATGTTAGCGTACCAGCGTAAACGGAAGAGATTGATGCCTAACGAACGCGCAGATTCATCGCTTAAATTGAGTAAATTCAAACGACTAGCAAAGAATAGACAGAAAAGTGCGGTCAAAATAAAGAATGGAAATAACGTCAATAATTCATTCCAACGCGCATGCGCAATGCCACCCGCTAGCCAACTCATAATACCAAAGGCATGATCTTCCGCGATAATGAGCACTAATTTCGTGAGGGCGGCACAAAGTAGTGATACCGCAATCCCCGCTAAAATCACTCGGCTACGATCTCCACTGTTGTCTTTCCAACCATTACTGATCAGCATTACCACAAACCAACTCAGACCGCCGCCGATACTGGCCACTAAGGCAATGCTATAACCAGAAAGAATCAAGGGGCTAAACGCACTGGCGGTTACCATGGCAAGACTAGCGCCTGAGTTCACGCTGAGTAGCGTAGGTGAAGCAAGCGGGTTGCGCGTAATGGTTTGTAACAACGCCCCCGCCACCGCAAGATTGGCCCCTAAAATCATGCCAACTAATGCGCGCGGCAGGCGTAAATCGGTTACGGTAATTTTGGCAATTTCATCGCCATCGGGGAGGAACGCTTGTAACGCTGCAAGCGGTCGAATTTCGATGGGATAATACAAAAACAGGCTTCCCCATAATAGGAAAGCCAGAATGATAAGGGGAAGTCCCCAACGGAAAGTGGACTTCATCATTATTTTTGTTTCACGAAACCTTCAATTTGTTTTGCCATAATTTTGCTTGCTTCTAAGCCGCGACCACGCGCCCACATGTCCGAGTCAACGCTGTAAACATGGTTTGCTTTGACGGCAGGAATGGCTTTCCAAAGTGGCTCAGCTTCCCATTTGCGGGCAATACTTTCATCACGATAATGGGCGATGAACAAGTATTCCGGTTTTTCCATTACTAATTGTTCAAGGTTGATTTCTACGAAAGCTTGATCACTATTGAGTTTAGTTGGGGCAAAACCTAATGTCGTTAAGAAACTACCCACATAGCCATTGTCATTTTGGATATTAAATTTATCTTCTCGGGAAGTACCAAATGAGGCTTTTTTGCCTTGCACACCTAAATTTTTTGCGATGTTGGCAATGTAATCATTATGTTCATTGATTTTTGCTTTCATTTCGCTACTTTTACCGACTAAATCACCAATTTTTTGCGCGGTTTCAAGATTTTCTTGATAACTTTCATGACGAGAATCGAACATCACCGTTGGCGCGATTTTTTTCAATTCTTCAAATACTGCAGTATGGCGAGATGGATCAGCAATAATTAAATCGGGTTTGAGAGAAGCAATCACTTCAAGACTCGGTTGAGAACGCGTGCCAACGGATTGCCATGCAGCAATTTTTTCGCGCACTTGCGGCAAAATACGATCGATTTTGTTATCGTCAGCCACACCCACTGGGCTTACACCGACTTGGGCTAAAGCATCCACAAAAGAATATTCCAATGCCACAACACGGCTTGGGGTTTTATCAAGGGTAAATTCACCTTTCGCATCTTTAACCGTCACTGCACTAGCAAATGCGGATACCATTAATAATGCAGAAGCTAAAGTGGTTTTGAATAATTTTTTCATATTGTGTCCTCAATAATAAAAAGCATTAGGATTATACATTCAAACAATGTTATTGGGAATAGTTATATTTTAGCTATTTGGTCGGATTTCTCTATTTTGCCCGCATTCTAGCAAGCAAGCTGACAGCGATAATGATGACTAATGAACCAATCCAGAAATTTAGGCTTGGTACGTTATCCCAGAAGAGCCAGTCACAGATGCTGGAGAAAATTACGCCAGTAAAAGCAAAAGGCGTAATGACATTGGCAGGGGCGTATTTAAAGGCACGAGTGAGTAATAATTGGAAAATAAGTCCGAATCCGCCTACTAAAAGTAACAGCGTAAACCCATGCAGTGTTGGCATTTTCCACTGTGCAATGAAAAAGAGCGGCAACAAAATCGAGCCTAATAAGTGAAAGTAAAACACGATATTTTTAGGTGAATTGTGTTTATTGAGTTCTTGTAAACTGATAAACGCCATCGCAGCCAAGACAGCAGCACCTAAGGCATAGCCTACATGGATAGGGTTGATATTCATTGAGCCGTTGGTCAGCATAATGATGGACACACCGACAAACCCCATAAAACTGCAAGCTAATACTTTTAATGGTGTTCTGACTTTAAAGAAAAACAGCAATAAAGGCACAAAAAGTGCGGACGTATTCATCAATAAAATTGCAATGGAAATCGGTAAATATTTAATGGCGTAGAAGGTTAGCAACATACTGGCAATGCCGGCGAGGTTGCGCAAAACGAGAAATTTCCATTGCGACATATCGACTTTGAAATCTCCATCTTTAATTAAAAAGGGGAGGAGAAACACAAAACCAATAAAGAAACGGGAAAATAAAATTTCACTGGACGGTAATTCATCAGAGGCGTATTTTACAAATACACCCATTAAGGCAATGCTGATGTAAGCTAACACCATACAAACAACAGCTTTTTGATAATTATTGCGGAGATGTATGTTTGGCATAAAGGTTCCTTGCACAAAGTGCGGTAAAAAAATTGCCTTATTTTGTAAGAAAATGGTTTTGTCTTCGTCTAATGAAATGTAGTTGAAGATTTTTCTATAATAAGGAAAGAAAATGAAATATACAAAAACATTTCTCATATTGACCGCACTTTTTGGCGGTTTGCAAAGTAGTTTAACGTATGCTGATAATCCAACCTCATCAAAGGAGCAAAAAATGACAATGGAAAGCAAACAAGAACAACGTATTATTTATCTTGCTGGTGGCTGCTTTTGGGGATTAGAAGCTTATATGGAACGCATTCAAGGCGTGACTGATGCGGTTTCGGGCTATGCTAATGGAAAAGGTGATACCACGAACTATCAATTATTGCATGCGACAGATCATGCTGAAACCGTGAAAGTCACTTACGATCCAAATAAAATTTCGCTAGATAAATTATTGCAATATTATTTCCGCGTTATCGATCCAACCAGTATTAATAAGCAAGGTAATGATCGTGGCAGACAATATCGAACCGGCATTTATTATCAAAATGAACAAGATAAAGCGGTTATTGAGGCAGCATTGAAAACCTTACAAAGTAAATATCAGGCACCGATTCAAATTGAAGTAGAACCGCTGAAAAATTATGTGGAGGCGGAAGAGTATCATCAGGATTATCTCAAGAAAAATCCGAATGGCTATTGCCATATCGACATCAAAAAAGCCGATGAGCCATTAATTGATGATAAAAAATATCCCAAACCTAGTGATGCAGAATTAAAGCAAAAACTGACCGCACTTCAATATGATGTGACGCAAGGCAAACATACCGAACGCTCTTTTAGTAACGAATATTGGGATAATTTCGCGCCGGGTATTTATGTGGATATCACCACGGGAGAACCGTTATTTTCTTCTAAAGATAAATTTGAATCGGGTTGCGGCTGGCCAAGCTTTACTAAACCGATTGCCGCTGAAGTGGCGGAGTATCAAAGAGACAATAGCTTTAATATGACTCGCATTGAGGTGTTAAGTCGCAGTGGTCATGCCCATTTAGGCCATGTGTTTGATGATGGTCCACGCGATAAAGGTGGCTTGCGTTACTGCATCAACAGCGCATCGATCAAGTTTATTCCATTAGATGAAATGGAAAAACAAGGTTATGGTGATTTGATTCCTTTTGTGAAATAAGAGGGCAAAATGAGAAAAATATTGACCGCACTTTTAGTGTTTTTGAGTCCATTGAGTTTTGCACAAGAAAAGGTGTCTTTGGCTGATGTTCCCTTGAAAACGTTGGATAATCAAACCGTCTCTTTATCACAATATCAAGGCAAACCGCTTTATATCAAAATGTGGGCATCTTGGTGTCCAATTTGCTTGGCAGGTTTAGCGGAAATTGACGATCTCAGTGCTGAAAAGAATCTTGATTTTAATGTGGTTACGATTGCCTCACCAGGACAAAAGAACGAACAAAATAGCCAAAAATTTATCAATTGGTATAAAGGCTTGGACTATAAAAATATCACCGTATTATTGGATGAAAAGGGTGAAATCATTAAACGAGCCAATGTATTAGGCTATCCATTTAATTTGCTATTAGATAAGGATTTAAACCTTATCAAAGCACAACCAGGACATTTGAATTCAGATCAAATTAAACAATTTGTGAAGGAATAAAAAAGTGCGGTCATTTTTGACCGCACTTTTAATATTGGCTTGATTATGCAAATGCCTGTAATTCAGGATTGATTGGGGTTTCAGCAATGTTGTTCACATAGTTACATAATGTGGCGAGGCTGACACCTAAAATCACATCAATAGCATTTTCTTGGGTATAACCTGCATCAAAGAATGCTTTAAGCTGCGCTTCCGTTAATTTTGCTTTTTGTAAAATAACAGCAAGGGTGAAACGTGCTAAAGTATCCAGTTTTTTATCACTTTCAATACGAGCTGTCGCACGAATTTGGTTTACAAGCTCTTCTTCAAGTTTTAGCACTTTTAACGCGATCTTCGTGTGGCCAGCTACACAGAAACCACATCCATTGACTACAGCCGCGGTAATTTGCACCACTTCGCGTTCTGTTGCCGTTAGGCTATTACGACCATTAATGCCGCCCACTGTGCGATAAGTTTCAAGTGCAGTAGGGGCATTCGCAAGAACACCAATTAAATTTGGAATAAACCCATTGGCATTTTGTACGGCTTTTAAAGCTTCTTGTGCCGCTTCAGGGGCTGATTCAATGGTGTGAATTTTAAATTGAGACATAAACTACTCCTAAGTGATAAATCATAAATTTCCGCTTGATAATACCTTTCTAACTTAAGTAAGAAAAAGAAGAAAAGCTTATTTCATATAGCTAAAAGTTATGATTATTCTTGGGTAAACCAATCTTCTGTTTTTGTATTTACGTCAAATACTTGCCCTAACAATGGCGTAAGTGTATTTACGCCCAGTGTTCTTGCCATTGGTATGCTTTTAAGTACAGGCTCATTCCATGTATGTAAGGCCAGCGGATAAGCTCCCCAGTGAATGGGCATAAATCTTGTTGGTTGTAGTTTTGCCGCAAGTTGTGCGGTTTGCTCAGGGAAAAGATGGTTATTGGGCCATCTTTCGTCATATTGTCCGTTCTCGATAAACGCAATATCAATTTTGCCAACACGGCTGGCAATTTCATCAAAATGTTTGCCTTGGGCGGAATCACCATGGAAGTAAAAACGTTCTTCATTTTGACCGCGCTGATGCTCTATTAAAAAGCCAGACCACAATGCTTTGTTCTGATCAAACAAATTACGGCTAGAATCATGTCTTGCGGGTAATGCGGTATATTTTACACCATTGCGTTCAGTGCTTTGCCACCAGTCTAATTCAGTAATTCTAGCTGCATCTATTCCCCATTTTTGTAATATCACGCCCATTCCTAAAGAAACCACAAAATGACTTTGCGTTTTCATTAATTTTTCGATGCTTTCTTGTTCAAGGTGATCGTAATGGCTATGTGAAAGCAACACGACATCTACAGGTGGTAATTCTTCAATTTCTGCCACGGGTGGTTGAAAACGGTGCATCATTATTGGCACTGGAGACGCACTATTTCCAAAAAGCGGATCGGTAATAATGGTTTGATTGCCAATGCGCATAAGTAGCGTCGAATGTCCAAACCACATAAAGCGACTCTGTTCAGTTGGTGCTAAAAACTCAGTCCAATTTGGTTTGACTGTTGGCAACGGTTTTTTCGGGTGAAAATCTTTTTCATGAAATGTCATTTCCCAAAGCGCACTTGCAACATTTGTTGGTGCGCGTTGAGGTTCTGCATTATAGAAAGTTTGTGTATCAGGATCATAATGATCACTCTTCGGATATACCGGATAAGTTGGCAGATAAAACCAATAGCTGACAAATGCGGCAATTCCCGCAAGAGTAATGAGTTTCTTTGTATGTCTCATCTTTAAAGGATATTTTCCAAATATAAATTTGGCAGCATTATACCTTTAAATGTGTTTTGACGACAGACAGTAATCTCTCCAACTCTTTTTTGCCTTTTTCGGAAAGGACTTTGTTGTCGCGCAACATTTGGGTGGCTCGCGCTTCAATAAAACGGAGGTAATCGCTGTTTTGGGTTTCTTGGAATTGCTTTTCGGCTAACTGCATTTCGGTGAAATCTTTATTGGTTTGAGCAATCAGCATTTTTTGACCGATTAACACAATCAGCGCCGCAATTAATGCGATGACGGCACCGTAGCCGTTAGTGGGATAATAAAGAATGCCCGCCAGAACAAAAAGTGCGGTCACTAAATTGGATGAATTTTTGATATAGCCTTCAGCCGGTGGTGGCTTGATGAGATCTTTCAGGTTCATAGGATTTATATGTCATGCTAAAAAATTTGCCTTCCCTCAAGCGAAAGAGGGAAGGCAATATCATAATGTATTAGGCTAACACACCAAAATGATAGCCTAAAATACCCACGCCGAATAAGGCGAAGATGATGTACATGGCGTTGATTTTTTTACGTAATAAATACATACATAAGAAAGTTAAACCTAACGCCGCAAGGCCAGGGAGAAGATCGTTTAACACGCTTTGTACGGTGGTCACTACTTCTTCGCCCATTTGGTTTTTATAGCGGGAAAGTTCTAATGGAATGTTGATACTCGTCCATTTCGATACCAGTGAGCCCATGACAAAGAGACCGAGGATAGACGCCCCCTGAGTCAATTTTTGTAAGCGGCCGCCGCCCATATCGTTAACGATGGTGGTACCTTTTTCATAGCCATATTTAAAGCCATACCAACGGGTTAAGCCGCGGCAAAGGTTGATACCGATGAAGAAAAGTAATGGCCCTAAAAGGCTACCGGTAATGGCTAAACCTGCACCAAGTGCGGCCAATACAGGACGTAATGTTCCCCAGAAAATTGGGTCACCCACACCGGCTAATGGGCCCATTAAACCGACTTTCACCCCGCTGATTGCTGAGTCATCAATATCGTTACCGTTCGCACGTTCTTGTTCCATCGCCGCAGTAACACCAATGATAGATGATGCGACCCAAGGTTGGGTGTTGAAGAATTCTAAGTGGCGTTTTAATGCCGCTGCTTGATCTTCTTTTTTGCTGTAAAGACGTTTAATGGCTGGGATCATCGATACACAGAAACCCATTGCTTGCATACGTTCAAAGTTGAAGGAACCTAGCAAGAAAGTTGAACGCCAGTAAGTGCTACGAATATCGCCTTTTGTTAATGATTTTTTAGTTTGTTCAGTCATAATTTCTTCCTTATAGTCCTTCAAGTTCATCGTCAGCTAATTCACGTTTTGCAACTGCTTGTGGTGCAGTAGATTGATGGAAACGTGGGTTTAATTGAATGTAAATCATCGCTAAGCATGTGCCTAAAATACCGAGACCGACAAGGTTGTAATTGGTGAAAGAGGCGATTACGAAGCCTAGGAAGAAGAATGGCATTAATGCGCCTGCACGCATCATGTTGATTACCATTGCATAACCGACGACTACGATAAAGCCACCGGCGATTTGTAAACCACGAGTGACCACTTCTGGAATCGCGTTCAATGCTTCAGTCACCGTATCTGTACCTGCTACTAAGGCAACGAAGAAGGTTGGAATTGCCACACGTAACGCTTGTAATGCAAGACCGCTGAAGTGACAGAATTCAATACCGCGGAAGTTCGCTTTTGCGGCAAAATCATCGGCTTTGTGTTGAAGGAAGATGGTTAAAGTACGTACGAAGATGGTTAATACTTGACCTGCCGCGGCTACCGGAATCGCAATCGCTAATGCGCTCCCTTTATCTTGGCCGCCTTTGATGACGAGGATCGTTGCAATCACACTGGCTAATGCCGCATCCGGTGCCATTGCCGCACCGACGTTCATCCAGCCTAATGCCACTAATTCAAGGGTACCACCGACAATAATACCGGTTTCTAAATCACCTAATACTAAGCCGATTAGGGTACAAGCAACTAAAGGACGATGAGTTTGACGTTCGTCCAATACACTACCCATACCGCAAATAGCGGCAACGAGCGTGACTAAAATAATTTCCATTGTTGTCATAATGAATTGTCCTCGTAATTAAAATTGAATCGCATCAAGCTCTTTGTGTGTGAGCATTGATTTCGGGCTGCTCGCCACTTGTTGTAAGCTTAATTCCACGCCTTTATCTAAAAGCTGTTTAAATGCCGCCACATCAGTTGGATTGACAGCAACTGCTTGGGAAAGCATTTTGTCGCCTTCACGGAACGTCATACCGCCCACGTTGACTTTATCAATTTTCACACCGCCTTCGATTAAGCGCACGATATCTGTTGGATTAGTCACTAACCAAAGAATGTTTTTTCCCGCATATTTCGGGTTGTGATACACCTTAATGGCTTTTTCCACAGGAATCACATAAGCTTTCAAATGTTCAGGGGCGATTTGAAGTAATAAATCACGACGAAGCGCATCATTCGCCACATCATCATTTATCGCAAAAATCGCTTCACATTTCACTGCTTTCGCCCAAGAGGTTGCCACTTGACCGTGGATTAAACGGCTATCAATACGCAATAAGGAAATGTTCATATTGCCAGAAAGTGCGGTTGGATTTGGAGCGGTTTTTGGTGCTTCAGCTGGTTTAGCGGCTAGCGTTGGAGCAGGCTTGCTTTCTTTAGGTTGACGGAAGGATTTCACAGCAGCGACCCCGACTTCTTTCGCGGTTTCTACCAATTCATCTAAGCTGGCGCCATCTTTGGCATCAAGCACTTCTAGCAACATCGGTAGATTAATGCCGGTAACGATATCGGTATTATCCCTTTCACTGGCCACTCGGCTTGCCGCGTTGTATGGGCTGCCACCAAATAAATCGACCAGAAAGAGCACCGGTTCATTTTCAGGCAGTGTGGCAATAATCGCATTGTATTTCTCGATTAAATGCTCACCGCCTTCACCCGGTAAGAAAGTCACGACATGGCAGTTTTCATCTTCGCCATACACCATAGCGGCGGAATTGACGATTTCTTCAGAAAACTTACCGTGCGTTGCAACGATAATGTGGGTCATGGATATTCCTCCCATTGAGTTGATAAAATCAGTCTATTTTGCTTTCAATACGCATTACGCAAACGATTGCTCCGAATGGAGTTTAGTGTATGGATTTGAAGATTAGCGTCAAATAAAGAATAGTCAAATAGTGATCGAGATCAAATAAACAGGTAAGATGACTTACAACTTTTGAGGTATTTGTGAATGAAGTACAACGTGCGGTTGATTTTGGGACGATTTTTGCCGAATAGAAAGCATTTCACGGCAAATTAGAAAAGGTTAAAATAAACCAAATTTTATGTTGGGAGTTTCGATGTTTTTTGTTTATCTCATCGTCGCTTTAGCGGCAGGCGTAGCACTCGCGACGCAATCAGCGATTAATACGCAATTAGCAAAAGCCATGAGTGGCGAAGCGGTGATTGCTACCTTTATTTCTTTTGCGGTAGGCACGATTTTTCTCTTTTTTATCGCATTGGCTAAAACTGATTTATGGAGCAATCTATCCACAATTCCATCACAACCTTGGTGGAAATTAATTGGAGGGGTACTCGGCGCAGTTGTTGTGTTCACAACCGTTTTGCTTGCACCTAAATTGGGGATTACTGCGATGTTATTTTTTATCATCGTTGGACAATTAATTACGGCAACAACTATCGATCATTTTGGTCTTATTGGTATGCCGATCCGAGAAGTAAATATCACGAAACTCATCGGATTAATTATTGTCGCCTTTGGATTAGTGTTTTATTTCTTTGGGGATAAGTTGGTTGAGCTATTTGGAGCGAGATAGGATAGAATACGCCTCTATTTATTGATTAATCGCGTAATTGGGGAAACTATGCGAAAGCGTTGCCTGTGGGCTTTGATTATTTTGTTGCTGTTGCTCGTAGTAAGCGTTGGCTTAGTGCGCGTTTTTGCGACCCCGAAACGAGTGGAACAACTTGCAAATCATTTTTTAGCACCGCATTATCACGTTGAATTAGCCGATGATTGGCAATGGGAAACCACAGGTTTAACGCTGCCAGAGTTAAAAGTGAAAACAGACCAATGTACGCTTGTAAACCTGAATAATACTCAGGTGACTTGGTGGAATACGCATAGTCTTGATGTTGAAAAGGCTAGCTTGAATTATGATTGTTTAACCCATTTACCCAGTGATAATGGCGAAAAAACACCGCCAAATTTGACCGCACTTTGGGCAGCATTGCCTATTTCTCATGTTAACGTTAAACACTTTCAATTAACGAATGCCGAAGCCTTGACACAAGGGGCTTTAAAACCTTTCTTATCGGCTGATTGGGCGTTAGACGCAAACTATAACGGCAACCAATTAGTACTCGAAGCTCAAGCCAATAATGACGGGCTTGAGCTGCATCATCAATCGACTGTCACGCCACAAGATGGCATTTTCCAATGGGCGGGCAGTACCGACATTAAACAAGCGGAAGATAAAACCTACGATCTTCATTTCTCTGCGAATTTTGATCCTGATCTTTCTCAACTGCCTCAACAAGGCAATGTCTTACTCAACTGGAATAACTCAGAACTAGCCGTCACAAAAGGCGAGGCAAAAGTGTCGTGGCAAGGGGCGGATGGTCAGTTAAATGCCCAAGATTTAACAACTAATTCACCATTGTTGGATGTGCCTTTTGTGTTCACCAAAGATGGCTTGGATATTTCGTGGGGGAAATTTTATTGGACCTTTGATAGCTATCAACCAATCAAAGGTTTCCTTGGGTTATCTATTCACCGTGCGGCAGAAGGCTTATTGCCATTAAGCATTGATATGAACGTGATCTTGCAAACCTTTGGCGAAATGGGCAAAGGGGAGATCGTGATCTCAGGCAAAAATGGTGAAATCGGCGGTGGCGATGACAATAACGAATTGGATTTTGAGCTGAAAACACGCGGGGATTTACGTTATAACGCTACTGTGGCACAAACCAATTTAACCTATCATCTCGGCGGGCTCTTCACCCATCCAGTGGTGTATTTTTACCCGGGTTCCGTCTTTAAAATGGATACCGTTCAGCCAGAAACCAAATTACATGTTCGTTTACCGTTAGATGACATTATTATCGGTCGTTATGGCTTAGAAGGGCGTTTGCAGGCAACGTTGAATGGCACAACTCCGCAGTTTGAAAACCTCAATCTAAAATTAGACGGAAATGCCCACGAGTTTATTGCCGGTATTAAAACCGTGTTTGATTTGCGAGATGAAGAACATAAGTTGCAGTCTGTGGAAAAACAAGCGACAAACCGTTGGGATTGGACAATCAATGGCAGTGCAAACTGGAAATCTTTAAATACGCCAGTCAAAATGGAAGGGAAAGGCTTTTGGGAAGCGGATCATATTGAATTAAATCAGCTTTCTGCACGTTCTAATGAAGTAAATATGAAAGAGGTGAAAATGGCACCGCTTTCGTTGGAACTCAAAGATCGACTCCGCTGGGATTATGAAGAAGAGCATATTCGAGGTTTGTTGCAAGCTAAAACAGATTGGATTGAACTGGCTTATGGCGGTCGTTTTGTTTCGCCTGTTTTCGGTTTAGGTATTGATGGTAAGAGTATCAGTAACTTCAATTTTGCAGGTGATTTAAAGGCGGGTTCGCTTGGGCCTTTAGATGTCTTGGGTGTATATCAAAATACTGCACTTTCAGGCAAAATCAGCTGGAAAGAACAATCTGCAAAAGTATTCCAATCACTTTTCCCTCAACAATGGAATTGGTTAATTCATGAGGGCAGCATTAAAGGACAAAGTGAATTCGCAATCAATGGCAATGGCGTGAAGATGAAGGGAGAGCTGAACCTGAAAAACGGTAAAATCACTATGCCAGATGGTGAGATTTATGGCTTGAATATTCGTTTCCCAATGAATTATGAAAACTCTGCATTGCAAGTGGCTTCGGGTAAACCGATCCATATTTCGACTCAAAATATTCGCTATGGTGCGCTTTCCGTCGCAAATGGAGAATTGGATTTGTTTGGGCGTTATCCGAATACCATGAAAAATCCGCTTACTTTGAGAAATGTGAAACTTTCCTTATTTGATGGCGTATTGACGGTGCCTCAGCTCAGTTTTCCACAAAGTAAAATGGCGACACTTTCTTTTACTAATATTGATTTAGCCCAAGTGTTGGCCTTGGCACAATATAACCAAGTAACCTTAACCGGCCGCGCCAATGCGACCCTGCCATTTTGGCTTGGACATAAGGAATGTTTGATTTGTAATGGTACATTGGAACAAGTGGGGAATGTCTCTATCAAATTAACCGATGAAATGGTGAAAGGACTGAAAAAAGGCGGTTGGACAGAAAATATCTTGGTGGATTTATTAAAAGAAATGGAACTGCAAAATTCCCATGCAGCGGTGACGCTCGATCCTAAAGGGCAAATGACGTTGCGTGCGAGTATCAGCGGGTTTAATCCAACCAAGCGAACCAATAATCCGATAACGTTAAATTATACGCACCAAGAAAATATGTTTGAATTGTGGAATATGATTGACTATGGCTCGCAATTTGAACAAAATCTGCAATATAAACTTTATAAGCAATTAGACAAGACAAATGATAAAACACCTTAAATTTCAACCGCACTTTTTTATTTTTGCGGCGATGTTTACACTTACAGCTTGCACACCAACCATTCAATTGGATACACCAAAGGAAGGCATCACCATTAATATGAATGTGGTAGTGGATCACAATATTAAAGTGGAAATGGATGAAAAATCTCAGAAAGCCGTGGGTGAAGTAGAGCCTGCAAAGAAATAATTGAATAAAAAAGACAATCTGAAAAGATTGTCTTTTTTGTATAAACTATAAAAATATTGCATATATAAATAATTAGAAGTGCTAGAATAAATCTCATATAAATATCAATTTATTTATGTCTTATGTCTAAAGAAATTTATCTTCCTCGAGTTTTACATGGTACTGATGGCAAAGAATTTAATGAATCTGAATTGCTTTCATTTAAGAATAAAGTGATTATTGTTCTAGCTGAGCCAGGAGCTGGTAAAAGTTGTTTATTGGATAGCTTGTCAGAGCAATTAGGTATCAGAAAAAGTGTTGCCAATATATTTATTCATTCGAATCCACAGCAATGTTCTTCGTTTGCTATTGATGGTTTTGATGAGTTGGTAAAAATTGATTCATCAACAGTAGTAAAAGCACTTGTGATGGCTAACCAACCCTCGGTAGAAAGAATAATTCTATCAAGTCGTTCTAGTGAATGGTATGAGGGTTATACACAACACTGTAGAGATATTTTTGGTGAAGAGCCTTTGTTAGTTTATTTGAAACAATTTAATGAACAAGAACAAAAAGCGCTATTTTTATACCATTATCCAGGTCAAAATGTAGAAAAATTTTTAGAGGATGCAGCTAGTATTGAGTTAAGCCCTCTATTATCTAATCCTTTATTTCTGAAATTATTTTCAAAATCCTATGTGGAAAATAATCAATGTTTTGCAAATCGTCATTCTGCTTTTAAGTTGGCTATTGAAGGATTAGCAAAAGAAAATAATAGTGGTTATTCTTATGATAGAAATATATTGCCTGCATCTAAAAAAATTGAATTAGTAGAAGATGTTTTTACTAAGCTGATGCTATCAGGTTCGGAAGGCGTTAGTTTAAGTGATTCCGCATCTAATCGTTTTTACCCTCATATTGTTACTTTAAATTCAGATAAAAATATTAATCAAATTTTATCTACACAATTTTTTCTTCCTAGTGATGGAATAGAACAACACAGGCCTGTTCATAGGATTGTTGTAGAATATTGTGCTGGTAATTATCTTGCTAAAAGATTGACCTCAATAGACAATCCATTATCACTGTTCAAAATCTTATCTATTATTGCTCCGAATAATATTGTACGTGATGAATTACGCGGTTTGTTCGCTTGGATGGCTGTATTATCAGAAAATCAACGCATTCAGGAAGCGCTAATTGATTTAGATCCTTATGCTATTTTATCGAATGGAGACCCTGCTTTATTATTACCTTGTGCAAAGAAAAAACTACTATCCAAATTAAAAGTTTTAAATCAAGAAAATCCTTATTTTCGCCGTAGCGATAGATGGCGAAGTTTCAGTATCTCTGGATTTTTCACAGATGAATTGCTCGATGAACTGAAAAGTTTGTTATCTCCAGATAATTCTGATGGGGATTTACAAGGACTGTTATTAGAACTATTAATAGATTCTCCAATAGTTTCAAAACTAACTAATGAACTAAAAAGCATTGTTTGTAACATTAGCGTTGAATCTAGATATGAATATAACCGAAGATTGGCAGGAAAGTGTTTAGCAAAAATTAAAGACTCTAATTACCGAGAGATTTGGGAATATCTAATTGAAGCTAGAGATAATACCTCACTTGCTATCGTAGCGGATATGATGACCAAATCTAATACTGAATTTGAAATAGATGATTATATTAAATTTTTAAGAATTTGCTCCAAGTTATATCCTACAGATTATCGTATTGAAAGAGTTATTGATGAACGTTTCTTTATTAAGCGATTTATTCAAAAACTGAGTTTTGCTCTAGTTATGCCATTGTTAAATGAGTTATCTGCTAATTTATCTTGTTCTTGTCAAAAAAAATATGATTGCCAGTGCAGAGTTGGTATTAGCAAGATTATTAGTATGTTATTAGATCGCTATTTTGAACTAGTTCAAGAACCTTGGGAGCCTGAAAAAATTTGGGAGTGGACTAAAAATCTATATTTTCAGAATGCTGCAACAAAAAAAGAAAGTTTATCGGTAAAAATTTTATCTGAAAATGATGAATTAAGACAGAATATTATTAGAATTGCATTTAAAAATATATTTGATAATAAATCTATTCATGAAACTAAATTTTATATATTTGAACAAGGCCATTCCGGCTTAAATTTCCAATCGCAAGATTACAAATACATTGTTGATTTAGCCTTTGATATTGATGATGTTGAATTATGGTCGTACTTTATGGCTAGACATAATTTTTATGGCCATAAGGGACCTAATCAATTGCGTCAATACATGCGCATGCAAGCATTGAAAAAATATGAGTTCTTGCGTATTTGGTACAGAACGAATATAGAAGATAAAAATAATTACAAACACAATGTTTTAAGATGTCTCCGTAAGAGGAGATATCGAGAAGATAATAAAAGACAAAAAAATATTCATTATAAAAATATTCAATTTATTCAAGAAAATAGACAATTAATAGAAAGCGGGAAACACTGGAACTCTCTTTTACATTTTTCTCAAATTCTTTTACACGAACCTAATAAAATTGTAGAAAATTTTGGAGATGAGCAACTGGTTAGGAATGCGCTCTATAACTGTTTAGATTATATACAGCCGAATATCCCAAGTTTATCTAAATTAGCAGAATTACAATGTCAATCTAAATCTTTAAACCTTGAGTTCATTTTATATGCCGCGTGTTTAGAGATTTTAAAACGAGATGGGGCACTAAATGCTGTATCAGCTGAAATATTAACAGCTTTACGTACTAATTTATCTACTTATTGGCTAGGTGTAAATTCTGATGATAGAGATCGACTAAAACAAGAAGTGGATAGATGTCTATTCTCTAATCCTGCCGATGCAGAAAATTTTCTACGCAAGTATATTGAACCACAATTGGCTTGCATGGAGTGTAAAAGTGCACAAGTAAATTGGCTGGCAGATGATGAAACATTTAAATTTTTGCAAACCACTCTTCCTTTAGAGTGGTTGGAAGATTTTCCTGATATGAATTTTTCAGCACAAAAGGAATTATTAAAGTTAGCTATTCAGTTTGGTGATCGCGAAAAACTTAAAGAGATCGTGCAGCAATACTGTGAAAACTTAC
This sequence comes from Haemophilus parainfluenzae, assembly GCF_014931275.1. Lineage (NCBI taxonomy): Bacteria > Pseudomonadati > Pseudomonadota > Gammaproteobacteria > Pasteurellales > Pasteurellaceae > Parahaemophilus > Parahaemophilus parainfluenzae. The sequence continues at coordinate 336,103 of NZ_CP063110.1, read as the reverse complement.
TCAATATAAATCCTACCTTAGAAGAGGAAGATATTAAATCTAAAAGAAATTTTTGGTTTGCTCACGCTTTTTATCTATTAGATGAAAATTATGAGATTTTTTGGCAAGAGTTAATTAAGGATGTTAATAGTATCTTTATTTTAGAAGAGCATTTTGGCAGTTTTGGTGATTATACAAAATGGATAATGCTTTCGCCTGTCAAAATTGAATTAATTCTGAATGCTTTTATTAAAAAATGGGAAGAAGTGTATTTACCTACCTCTTATGGCTCGGATAGCCCAGATTCAGAAAAAGCTTACCGTTTTTTAAGTGAACTAATTGGTAAATTAGGAGATAGTTATCAAGATAATCCAATACCTGTTCTAGATCGCTTATTGAATAATAGTCAATATAGAAATTTTTATAATAGTTTAAAAAGTATTCGATTTAATTACTTACGTAAATTATCAGTCCAAAATTTCCAAATGCCAACAGCGGATCAAGTGGCTAATTTTTTAGAGCAGAATGAAATAATTAGCGTTGAAAATTTACGCGCAGTTATATTGGAAGAATTACGAAATTATCAAAAAGATTTAGATGGACATGATATTACTACAAAATCAATCTTTTATCATGGAGAAATAAATATCCAGAATCGAGTTGATGAAAATACTGCAACACAGCGTATAGCAGAGCGTTTGAGATTACGGCTTGAAAATCAGCAAGTTAATATTATGCGTGAAGGCTATATGAAAGATAATAATCGATGTGATCTTGTTTTTTCTAAGCTGATTAACAGTAAAACAAAAATTCTACCTGTTGAAGTAAAAGGACAATGGCATCTGAAACTTTATTCTGCATTCGATTCGCAGTTGGATCGTTTATATACTATTCACCCAAATGCCGATGGACAAGGTATTTATTTAGTATTGTGGTTTGGTGCAAATGAAAAGGTAGCTAATCGGAGTACTCATGGAATAAATAATGCCAAAGAACTATATTTTGATCTTCAAAAGCACATGTCTGAAGAATTGAAAAAAAGGCTAGATGTTTTTGTTTTAGACTTATCAGTTGATTAAATAATATTCCTAGGGTATTTCTTGAAAGGCGGTCACTGTAATTAATATCCTAGACGCTCTTTTTCATTTCAAAGTGCGGTCAGATTTCAAAGCGTTTTTATAAATCGTCTTCAAAATCTGACCGCTTGTAAGCAACCTATTTTTGTAAAACCTCTGCTAATACGTCTAATTTTACCGTATCCAAACCTGCTTCGTAACGGGCTTTTTGAAAAGCGCGTAAGGCTTCAAATTCACGCGTAGACTCGGTGATTTTTCCTTTTTACCCCACTAAAACCGACGTCATACTAAGCGATCCCGCAATCAGATTATCGTTGAAAAACGTAATATTGTCTTGCGGTTCGCGTAATGCCATGATGTATAGCAACGGTAAGTAATGATCGGGTGTTGGCACAGAAAGCTCGGCCTTTTCGCCTAGCTGATCATAATGTACCAAGGTTTTATCATCTTGTGTCGCAATCGCCTGATTGACTGTTTCACGGAAAGCAAACGCCCAATCATACCCCGCGCCGATTTGATCAATATGTTCCCAACTTATCGCCCTCAGATTATGCACAATATTGCCGCTGCCGATAATCAGCACACCTTGTTCTCGTAAAGCAGCTAACTTTTTCGCCAAGTTGAAATGCCATTCTGCCGATTTCAAACGGTTAAGGCTAAGTTGCACCACGGGAATATTGGCATCGGGATAGAGATATTTCAACACCGCCCATGTGCCATGATCAAAACCACGCGTTGGGTTCAGCTCGACATTCTCCGGCTGTAATAATGACCGCACTTGCTCTGCCAACTCAGGTGAACCGGGCGCGGGATATTGCACTTGGCTGAGTTCATCGGGGAAGCCGTAGAAATCGTAAATCATTTCAGGGTGTTTGCCAGACGTAACCTGCAAACGGCTGCTGTACCAATGCGCTGAAATCATCAAAATGGCTTTTGGTTTGGCAAACTTTTGTGTAATTAGGCTGAAATTCTGATTGAACGGGTTTTCTTTATCTAACGCATTCATCGGGCTACCATGCCCAACAAACAATACAGGCATTTTTTTCATTATTTTCTCCTAAATATTTGGTGGAGCAGATTGTACGGTTAAATCTTTGTGTGAAAAATACCCGTTTATGAACAACATTTTTTACTAATCGGAAATAATGAATAGTAAGGTTTAGAGATATGGGTGTATTAAATAGGGGAAATATTACAAAGTGCGGTTAAATGTTACGAAAATTTTACTTAATTTTTACTTCATTTACAGTTTATTATCTTTATATTTAGGCGTATGATGACTATTAGTTTTACATAACCCCTAAATTTATTTAGGTAAATATATTATTTCTATTTAATAGGAGATTGAATGATGAAAAAATTATTCACAGCAGTACTTTCTGCGGCAGCGATTGCTGTACCTTTTTTTGCTTCTGCGAATACTGCACCACAAACAGAACAAAGCGCAGTACAACCAGAAAAAGCAAAAGGCGTTTGGATTGATGTACGTTCAGCCGAAGAATTTAATGCAGGTCATTTGCAAGATGCAGTGAATATTCCACACGATAAAATCATTGAAGGCGTTAAAGCGATTGGCTCAGATAAAGATGCACCGATCAACCTTTATTGTCGTAGCGGTCGTCGTGCCGAAGCCGCGCTCACTGAGCTGAAAAATGCAGGCTATACCAATGTAACCAACCACGGCGGTTATGAAGATTTGGTTAAAAAAGGTTTGAAATAAACAACGCATCATTTAACGTAAAAATCCCCTAGAGCAGACAGTAGGGGATTTTTACTATAAAGTGCGGTCAGATTTTTAAGTGTTTTGCAAATCATCTTAAAAATTTGACTACTTGCATCATTATCAAGACCGCAGCCGTCTGAAACATTGATAGACCTGTTACTGATGCCCGCTTTCTGCTACTTTTGTCCATTTTGCCAATGTCTGCTTCATCTGTGCCTGAGGGATGAAGCGGGCCATCCGTTCTACTTCCTTGCCTTGATAAAACAGCAGCCATGCAGGTGCGGTCAGCACGTGGAAACGTCCGGCCATTTCGGGTATTTCAGCAATATCGGCTTTTACGGCATACACATTTCCTTCCTCCGCCAAAGCTGAGTCAAGCTGGGCGGCCACGACCGTACAAACACCGCAGATTGGGGCTTTGATGTACAGTGATACTAAAGGGTGTGTGGCGATGGCCTGTTCGATGTCTTTCAGAGTGTGTAGTTGTTGCATGTCATGTACTCCTTTGAGCGATTAAGCAGGTTTCAAGTTGTCTAGAAAAGGGGCTTTCAACGAAATGAAAACAAGAAAACGGTTTGAGTCGTCTAGATTTTCTCTATTACTCTCGCTACATTTGCGCACCCGTTTTCCATGAAGCGATACGTTTCAAATTATCCACCGTGTCGTGATTGACGATGGCGGCGAACGTGCCGTCCAGTTTGGCAATTTCGGCCTTGTCTTCATCGCTGAGGGCAAAAGTCCACCGCTTCAAGTTGATGTTTTATCATTAACCGAACACTTTTTTCAAGTGTACTTGATAGTCTGCTAAGTATTGTTCTACTTGTGGATTTTTAACTACATCGTTACATGTAAATGTCGGTAAACGGCTCATACCGAGGAACTCGTTGAGTTTGTGGAAAGGCATGTACACAGCATCCACATCTTTGCCTTCAAAGAAGTCGCCTTCACGGGTGAACGCTTCAATCGGCGCATTCCAAGTAAGCGAAAGCATGTGTTTTTTGCCTTGCAATAAACCACCTGTACCGAAGCCTTCGGTCGGGCTGACACGATGACGGCCATCACTGTGGTAAAGCTTGCCGTGTCCAGCGATAAATACTTCGTCTATGTATTTCTTCACTGTCCAAGGCTCGTGCATCCACCAAACAGGCATCTGCCAAATCACGGCATCCATCCACAAGAATTTTTCGATTTCTGCCTCAATATCATAGCCAGCATCAATCACAGTTTCTTTTACATTGTGTCCAAGTGCGGTCAAAACTTCTTTTGCTTTTTTGTGAAGCGTGTGGTTTAACTCACCATGAGAATGGCCGAAAGCTTTACCACCGTTTAATAATAAAATGTTCATTTTTACTCCTAGAATAAATAATTTATAAAAAAAGGATGTGATGTTTACGGATATTGTCTTCTGTTTACTCTCATGAAGTTGCAGTCATTTTATGATTTGTTTTTATTGAGATAAATAGGGTTTAGCTTTATGATGTAATGAATTAAATTCACTAATAAAAGAGAGTTTAAAGAGAAAATGCAGAACTTTAACGAACTGAATTATTTTTTGACGTTGGCGCAAACACAGAGTTTTGTAAAAGCGGGACAGCTTTTGGGGATTTCTTCTTCGGCGTTGAGCCACAGCATGAAAAATTTAGAAACGCGGCTAAATTTGCGCCTGTTCAACCGCACTACGCGCAATGTATCGCTGACCGAAGCGGGGCAGCAGCTTTTCGACCAACTTTCCCCACTTTATCAAGCCATAAACCAAGAAGTCGATGCATTAAATGATTTTTTGAATACGCCATCGGGATTGATTCGCATCAACGCCCCGTCGATGGCAGCGGAAGCCGTGTTGTATCCAAAATTAAAGCCGATTTTGAACCAATACCCGAAAATCCGCTTGGAAATCGTGGTGGACGATCGTTGGGCAGATATTGTGAAAGAAGGATTTGATATGGGCGTTCGGTTAGGTAACAAGGTAGCGAAAGAGATGATTGCGGTGCCGATTTCTGCGCCGCTCAAAATGGTATTGGTTGCCTCGCCCGATTATTTGGCGCAACACGGTTCACCGAAAAATATTGATGATCTGCAACAGCACCGCCTTATCGGCATAAAACTCTCCGCTGAACACGGCACGGAGATGCAGTGGGAATTCAAATACAAAAAAGAGCTGATTACGTTCACGCCAAAATCGCAGTTTTCCATCAACAATCATCTGCGTCTGCAAGCCGTTTCAGACGGCCTTGGCATTGCGTGGATAGCACATATGAGCGTAGCAGATGCACTCAATTCTGGGCACCTGGTCGAACTGTTGCCTGAGTATGCTATGACTTACGAACCGCTTTACCTCTATTACCCCAGCCGCCGCGGGCATTCCAATGTGTTTAAGTTGATTGTGGATGCGCTAAAATTAAAAGCCGCCTGAAATTTCAGGCGGCCTTTTTCATAACAAAGAGCGGTCAGGTTTTCAGGTGTTTTTGTAAATCATCTTCAAAATCTGACCGCTCATCTTCATCTAACTTAATTCAGGCAAAACCGATTTGATAGCTTGCAATAGCCTGTTATTGGGTACTTTTAACTTCCGCATTAACCAGTTTTCAAAATCAGATTTTCGAGCATCTCTTAATATAGAAGCTGTTTTTGCAATAAACCTTTATCTTCATAAATCTCTAGCAACCCGTCTATATCTTGATGGTCAATGCATTTTTGAATTTCATTTTTCATTTCAGAAATCCATTCATTGATTTTAGAATTGGTTAAAGCTGATAACTCTGAAATAAGTTTATCTTTCATGTCATTACTATTCTGTGTATCTGATAAATCAATATTTTTCAGGTAAGTATCAATTCGTCTATGAATTCTCTTAACAACAAACTTCTCAAGCTTATCGCCAGATAGCTTATCTTGTATATAATCAAGTAATTCAGTTTTAAATTGTTCTTGTTTATTAGTTAATTCATCATCAGTGAAATCCTCTATCTTTAATATTTCATATGCCACAGAGGAACGACTAAATATATTTTCAATTTCAGAACATAGTAGTACTTTGATTCCTTCTCCTTCCAACTTTTGTATTTGAGAGTTATCTCGCGTATCTCTATCTACAATCCCTGCACACTTTATATTTAATATAGGCATATCTTCATTTAATTTTCGTAATGATGAAACAGCTTGAATGACATCTTTACAAGCACCTTTAGGTATAACTGTCCATTCAGGATAACAAAGACGATAAATTTCCATATCTAAACTTGTTTTTTCACCCTCTACAAATAAAATGGGTTTTCTGCTACCTAAAATCAAAGTAATCGTTTGCTCATCAAGTTCGCTATCTGGAATTTCTGAAATATCCCAAGCAGGATCAGAATAATAATTACGAATCACATATTTTTTCGCGATTCGTGTTGCTGCAAATTCAATATCATGCGTAATCATCAAAAAAGAGCAATCAGGACGTAATTTTTCAATTTCATCCCATAAATTAGAAATGATTGATTTGTGAATATGTAATTCTGGTTCATCAAAAATTAAGATAGAATCTTCATTTGCGGAAAGCACTTGCCCTAAAATATAAAAAACAGCTCGCTCCCCATCGCTCATCTCTGAAGCAGAATAATCAGCACTTTCAATACCAATAGAAGACACTCTTATATCATCTGCTGTTATACGCAGTTTTTTAGTCGGTAATAATCGTTCCCATACTTCTTGTAAAATGTCTAATTTAGTTTCGCTATTGGTAATTTCTTCACCACGCTTGCTTTTTTGGTGATTTTCAACAGCAAGATTATTTTGTTGAGCAAATAAATATTGTAGAAGGCGGTCAAAATCATTTAATAAATACGTTGATGATTTATTATTCCAACGAGCACTTTTTCTTTGGGAGATATCTTTTGCCCACTCAGGATTTCCATAAAAAAGCCCTTGTTTGGCTTTAGCCTCTGATATTTTTTCTATATTAGGATTTAAACTTAAGGCTCTATGCGCTGCGATTCGATGTGCTTTTTCGCCTAACTGTTCTTCTAAATATACAGCAAGCCGAGTTTTGCCTGAACCGTTTGCGCCAATAATAATTGTTGTTTTTCCAGCTTTTAGAGTTAATTCTAAATTTGAATTGTCTTTTCTGGGGATATTTACATTACACATCATTTTTCCTTTTTAAATAATATGGCTACTGTAATTATATTTACTTAAATAGAACAAGCATACAACGGCACATTCACCAGCCAATCCTGCTCCCGATAATCCGCCATGGAAAAACGAATAGCTTGCGCTGGCTGAAATTGTTCTACATACACTTTCAAACTTTTCGCTTTTAAATTTTCTTCTGCTTTGACTTCAATCGGAATCACAGCTTGCTTACGTTGTACAACAAAATCGACCTCTGCTGTGCCTTTTTCAGTGGCCCAATAAAAAACAGGGTTTTCTTGCGTGGCAATCAATTGTTGCAAGACATATTGTTCGGTTAAAGCTCCTTTAAATTCAGTGAAAATACGGCTACCTTCTAGAAGTACGCTGGCATCCAAATTGCTTTGTGCGGCAAGTAGCCCGACATCTAACCCATACAATTTAAAGGCGTTATCTTGATAAGCGGAAAGTGGTAAATGTGGCTTTTTCACACGAGGCACGCTATGCACTAAGCCGCTGTCTTTTAGCCATTGCAGAGCAATTTCATAGTCTTTGCTTCTCGCCCCTTTTTGTAGCTGAGCATAGATAAATTTTTTATTTTCTTTGGCAAGTTGCTCAGGAATGGAAGCCCAAATTGACCGCACTTTTTGCACAGTTTGGCCATCGTGAATATGTTTGGAAAAATCTTGTTCATACGCCATCAATAAATTACGTTGTACTTGACGCACTTCATCGACATTTTGTGTTTCGATAAATACTTTTAACGCTTCAGGCATACCGCCTACAAAATAATATAAACGGAGTAAATCAATATAAGTGGTTTTCATGGCTGAAATTAGCGACCAGTCTTTCAGCTCAAGCAATTTCACTAAATCTTGTTTGCCAAGTGCGGTTAAAAATTCATGAAAATCCATGGGATAAAGTGGTAGAAAGTCCACTTTGCCGACAGGAAAAGAGACTTGATGATGTAGCGACACCCCAAGCAATGAGCCTGCCGCGACGATATAAAACTGAGGTACATTTTCGTAAAAATATTTGAGTGATGATAATGCTTGCGGGACTTCTTGTACTTCATCAAAAATAATCAGAGTGTTTTCTGCTTGAATATCGACACCGCTTTCAATTTTCAAACCGAGCATTAAGCGATCGATATCATAGTCGCCAGAAAATAGCGTTTTCATGCGAGGGTTATTATCAAAGTTGATATACGCCACTTTTTCAAAGGATTGCTCGCCAAAGTGTTTCATCGCCCAGGTTTTTCCTACCTGTCTTGCTCCTTGAATAATTAATGGTTTTCTGTTTGTTTTGTGCTTCCACTTTTCTAAGGATTGTATGATTTTACGCTGCATAATGCCTCTCTAAAACAAGGGATATTGGCTAATTATACAGTACATAATACACTTTTTCTAATAATATAAGTTTACATTTATACATTTTTCCCAATGAAAAAATGTGTTACTTTGCATTTTTTTAGATGAAATATGAGGGTTTGTTTTTCAGACGGCCTTTTAGAAAAAGTGCGGTCAATTTTCAGCGCTTTTTGCCAATCCCTTTTCTTCACCAAAACAACATATTAAGCAATCCAATACGATGCGTACTTTTGCTGATTGGGTGCGATGCGCGGTGGTGGCATAAAGGGTGCGGGTGGGAAGCGTGTGTTCAGGTAATACAACACTTAGCTGACCATTTTCTATCAAAGGTGCCACATCGCCAGAAAGTAGCACCGCCAATCCCATACCGGCACAGGCATATTCGCGTGCGACCAGTGAAGAACCTGGGCAATCGGTGCGATTTTCGGGTAGCGTTTCAGGTAGCCCTAAACACTTGAAGGCGTGCAGCAGGACATTGCTATTGTGATTGAGCCAGTCGGCATTGAGTAAATCTTGCGGCTGGGCAATGGGGTGTTCACGCAAATAGTCAGGAGAAGCACAAATCAAGGTTTGCCATTGTGCCAACGGGCGCGCGATGCTGTCGGGGTCGTCAGGGTGTAAAACAACGCGGATAGCGATATCGGTATCGTTTTGTAAATCCACCAAGCGGTTTTTTTCATTGATTATTAAGCGAATTTTGGGGTAGCGATGGCGTAAGGTTTGCACGGTGCGTTTCATCGGTTCAACCGCGCTATAACCGGTCGGTAGGCTGATGCGGACTTCGCCTTCCGGTTCGGTTTGCAAAATGCCCATTTCGCGCTCAACGGCATCGTGCCAGTCGGTCAATTGACGCGCGTATTGTTGCAACTGCCGCCCTTCTGCCGTTGGTGTGAGGCTACGTGTGGTGCGGTTAAGTAATTTGACGCCGTAATGATTTTCCAGCTTGCGAATGGCTTGGCTGATTGCGCTGGCGGTCATGCCCAAATGTGGTGCGGCGGCATTCATGCTGCCGTATTGCAACACGGTGGCAAAAATATAGATAAGTTTAAATTTTATGCCGCCGCTAGGTTTCGACGAGGAGGGCTTTGTCGGCTTCATCGGGGTCGGGTCGGTCTTGATGGTGGTAGTAAAAGCTGCTTTTGGGCAGGTGTGCGATGTGCAGCAGGTATTTGAGCGGGTGTTGCGCCCTCAGTGTTTGGACGGTTTGGCTTTATCCTTTTCAGTCCGCTTTTGGCTGAGGGCTTTTAACTCCTTTAGGTAGGCAACCTTTGCGCGCATATAGCACAACTCTTCGATAAGCTCTGCCTGTGTTTTTTCGTGGTCGGGTTTGTCGGCAATGAAGGGGTTTTTGCGGTGGTCAGTCATGGTTTTGGATTGGGGATGTTCGAGTGCGCCGATGCCGCCTTCTTGATAGGCGCGTATCCATCGTCGCAGGTGGGTTCGGGAGATACCGTAATGATCTGCGGTACGCTGTTGGCTGCGTATATGCAGGTAGTGGAGTACGGCTTGGTATTTGAAGTGTAATGTATATTTGCTCATAAAAAAACTGCACCTTGTGAGTTGGAGGGGATGTCCAACTTTTGGGGTGCAGTTCAGGGTTTGCTCAGGTTTTCAGACGACCTTCGGATTTGGGCGAACCTTATTCCGTTACCGTTTTACGGATGAGCTTTTCCGCATTGGCGAGTGTGTTTTCCACTTCGGCGAACTCTATTTTGCTGCCCGACACCAGCGCGCGCGTATCGTTGAATACGACTTGGACTGCGCCGTCGGCTTCGGTAACGAGGACGCGCAACGGCAGTTGCAGGGCGAAGGCGGGGTCTTTTTGCATCAGCGGCGTGCCGGCTTTGGGCGTGCCGAAAACGATGACTTTCGCGGGCTGCATGTCCAAACCACTTTGTCGCGCTGCGGCTTGGTGGTCGATGACGGCGAACACGGTCATGCCTTTTTCTTTAACGACGGTTTCCAAACGGCGGACGGTATCGTCGAAGCTGTATTTGCTGATGGCGGTATGGGTTTGATTCATGGCTGAACTTTGTCGGGAATCGGTTTGTCGGGCGGCATCGCCGCTATGTGAAGCGCAGGCGGCTTTAGCAGCGGGCGCGGCATAAGATACGGCTGCAGGAAGGACGAGTGCGGCGGCAGTCAGCGCAGCAGTCAGTAATTTTTTCATGGTTGTTTCTCCAAACGGTTGAACAAAGACATCAATCTAAACGGTTCGGCGGCAAAAAGCAATGCCCGTCAGCAAAAGGGTCGTCTGAAACAGGAGTGGTTTTCAGACGACCCTTTGAGACAAAATCAACGCTGCGCGTCAACCGCTTCCAAAGTGCGCAGGGCGTAAGTGTAGGCTGCGCCTGCGTTCAGGGTGATAGCGGTTGCCAGCGCGCCGGCGATGGCAAAGTGTACGCGCACGTTTTCGTTTGCCGCTTTCTCCAACACGTCGCGCGTGCGGGCATCGTTTTTGCCTTCTTGGACGTAGAGTTCGGTAATAGATTTCGGGTTTTGCCACAGGCGGGCGTTGACGGCGTAGAAGCCGTAGATGAGTCTTTGGTTTGCCATGATTTTGCTTTATAAAAAATTTCAGACGACATTATAACAAGATAAGGTCGTCTGAAAGGGAAAGGTCGTCTGAAAACAAGTGTAACCGATATCACGAAAACGCAGCCGCCTACCGCATCAAATACCCCTACAGCCCAGAACTGCCGACGCCGATCAACACGGTAACCAACATGGAAAACCTGCTTGCGGCAAGCACGGTCAGTGCAATGGCAATCAATTCGTGCGGTTTGTTGGACACGAAATAAGGTGCGATGACGTAAATCAACACGCAACCCGGCGCAGCTTCCATCACGATTTGTGCGCGGCGGCTTAAGGTACGGTTGCGCAAGACGAAAAAACCAATAAGGCGAGTGGAATACGTTACCGCCAGCATGCCGGCAAACAGCAGGAACGACTACCAAGAGAGCAAATCCTTCATTCTTTCCCCCTGATAGCGCAAGCGTTCTCGCTTGTGCCATTACAATCTATTGTGGTTTCGGAGTTAGCAAAATCCCGAGGCAAGCTCACGAATAAAGTTTACCGGAAAAGTGATATTTGGCGATAAAGTGATTACCTGTTTAAGTTCTTCATTTTCTTCTAATGACAAAAAAGTGCGGTCATAAAATCAAAAGGATTCTGAACGTTGGCTTTGCCAACGGCTCCCCAGATAGCCCCCCTTCTGACGCGTAGTTTTATCTATCTAAAAAATAAGCAAATTGAAGTTATTCATGAAAATAGTAAAAATCTGAATCAAACGAAATTGATTTTCAGGCACGCGTTAGGAAACGTGCGCTATCGTGGTGAAGGTAAAATTCACAGTCCATCACCTTTCGCTTGGAAAACTGAAGCGATGCTGCGTTTATCCGGTTTAGATTTCGAAAAAGAATATGTTGCCGATCTCAGCAAAATGCCTAAAGGCAAAGTTCCGGTATTGCAAGATGGCGAGAAGTTGATCCCTGATAGCTCTCTCATTCAGCGTTATCTAACCGAAACCTACGGCATTGATTTAGATAAACATTTAACGCCTGAACAAAAAGCGATTGCTGAAGCCTTTCGCCGTATGACAGAAGAACATTTATATTGGATGGTCGTATATAACCGTTTCGTCGATCCTCTCAGCAAACCATTTATGATGAAGGCAATGTTTGATGGCATGCCGACCGAACAAGCCGAAGCGATTTTTGCTGTGTTACAGGAAAACGCGAAAAAAGAAATGTACGGACATGGTATCGGAAGACACACGCAATCCGATATTTACGCCTTCGGAAAAGGAGATTTAGACGCCATTAGCAACTACTTAGGCACAAAATCCTACTTTTTCGGCGAAGAATTAACCTCCGTTGATGTGTCCATCGTGCCTGTTGTTGCAAACCTGATTCTTACCCCCATCGACACTGAAATTGCGCTATATGCAAGAACCAAAGCAAATTTAGTCGCCTATATTGAACGTTTCGATCGGGCAGTATTTGGAGAATAAAGCAAGAAATAAAAGGCCGTCTGAAAATTCAGACGGCCTTTTTCATAACAAAGAGCGGTCAAACTTTTAGGTGTTTTTGCAAATCATCTTAAAAATTCGACCGCTTGTATTGTTCTCATTACACTAATTCTTATCTATTCGCTTAATCAATAAAAAGACCGCCAGTACTAATGCAATCGCACCGCAAATCAAGCTTGGTATTGGGATACCATTGAGCTGAGGGAGATTTTCGTTCAACGATAAAATAGACGCTGCAATAATGAGTGCGGCAATAATCAACATAATGCCCACTCGTTCGACAGTCTTACGAAAATGCTCTAATCCGTGGATTTCATGTTCAAGACGAATTTCCTTATTGCTGATTTTTTGTAAGAAAATTTTGATTTCTTCCGGAAGCGAAAGCCAGTTGTTGTAGCTGTCAGCAATTTTTTCGAAATTTTCACTCATCACGCGTTTAGGTGAAAATCGTTTCTTGAGCATTTGTGTAACATAAGGTTTAAGTACGGCTGCAATATCTAATTCAGGATAGAGATAACGTCCGATCCCCTCAATCTGAGCAAAGCCTTTTGCTAGCAAATAAACGCCCTCAGGCATAATAATGCTATTTTCGCTCATAATTTTGGTAAAACGATTCATCAATTCACTGACATCTAACCCTGCCAAATTGCTTTCAGTGAGGAGCATGAAAATCTCAGAAAGATCATTTTCTAGCGTTTTTTCATTCGGCACATTATAACTGACAGCAAGCTGCTTAATGGTCTCGATGATTTTTCGCACATTTTTTTGAGAGGCATAGTACAAACAATTTCCAAGTAATTCGCGTTCTTTAGGACTGAGTTTGCCCATTGCCCCCAAGTCAATAAAAGCAATCTGCCCGTCAGGCGTTAATAGAATGTTGCCAGGGTGGGGATCAGCATGAAAGAGGCCAAACTCAAATACTTGTTTCATATAGAGATCTAATCCAAGTAAAGCAACATCTTTAGCCAGTAAACCTTGTTGTTCAATCTGTGCTTTATTGGTTACTTTTGAGCCATACACAAAATCCATACAAAGAATGTTATTGTTTGATAAATTCGAATAGGTTTGTGGGACTAAAATACGTGAATCTTGCTTAAAATTATTAGCAAAACGCTCAATGCTACGACGCTCACTTTCAAGGGAGAGTTCTGTTGTAATGGATTCTTTGAAGGTATTTAATAACGCTTTAGGTTGAAGGTTAGAAATAATGTCGTTGCGTTGTTCTAGAAAATTCACGAGATCTTGTAAGATAAGTAAATCTGCCTTAATGACTTCATCAATGCCTTCTCGCTTGATTTTTACCGCAACATCTTGTCCGTTTTTCAACCGCCCTTTGAATACTTGACCGATAGAAGCTGATGCCATAGGCTCTGAAGCAAGCGTTTCGAAATGTTCATGAATATCTATGCCTAATTCACGCTGAAATTTCTCTGCAATATCAATGGGCTGAACTTCTACTTTATCTTGCAACTTTTGTAGTTCAGTAATCATTTCAACTGGTAGCAAATCGCGGCGATCACTTAACATCTGCCCTAATTTAACGTAAGTTGTGCCCAGCTCTTCCATCGCTCGACGGATACGTTCATATACGGACACGCTTCCACTTGATTCATTGGCTAACTTATTTGAAAGGGATTCCGGTAACCACTTCTCTAAATTACTGCGTTCAAAAAACTCATCTAAACCATAACGTAATAAGATTTCTGCAACTTGCTTGGCACGTTGAAATTTGTTAAAAATAGCCATTGTAACTTTCCTCTTTGTGCATGCTATTTGGCGAGTATTTAAAATAAGGTTGATTTGCGACTAAATTGAGACAGGCCTTTTACATCTCTAACTGAAGATTTTCGAAAATTGCTGATGATTTCAGTTTATCCATTCTTCAATTAGATTTCTATAATTATTTCCAAGGCAAGCCACATTAGATTTTTTTAATTTAATACTAATAATAAAAATCTCAATGCGCTAAGTTTTGAAGGCTTTTGGTTTAAAAGAGCGGTCAGATTTTTAGGTGTTTTTGCAACTTCTCTTTAAAAGATGACCGCTTGTATTTTTACTTTAACTTAATTGTAGTAATCCCTTATTTAAAGCCGTTTTTTTAATGTCGGCAATATCGCATCCCAAGCGGTTAAAGCCTCTTTCTCACTGAGTGGCGAACCCTTGGTATTTTTCTTATTGGTACCGAAAGTCATCTTAAATCTCACACTACCATCATCTTTTTCCCAGATAAATAGATATCGATTTCCCTGCCACTTAACCAGTTTTTCACTGCCGGTCATGCCATTTATGTTGCGCTTTCCTTTGCGGATGGTGCTGTATTTCGCCCACGAGAAGAGTTTATCCAAAGCACTATCTTTAGCGAAAAGATCTCGTTCTAATAGCGGTTTATCACCTTCCTCCAAAGAGCCACCCGTCGTTAGTTCGGCATAAACGTCTTTATAGTCTTTGATTTTAATGCCCGCACTGCCAAAAAATGGCTCATTTCCCTTATCGGCAATAAATCCCTCTGTTAAACAGACACCTTGTTGCTGTGGCATTTCAGTATCTTTACGATCTCTCAGTTTGTCGAAAAAATCATTCCGTATATGCCCAATAGCTTCGTCAACTTTACTTTTTTCCAGCTGCTTAAGGTTTGGGGGAGCTTTGCCGTTGACAGGCATAATGCGTACAAAAGCTCTAACCTTATAGGCATCGTTCTTACCTAACTTGAAACTAAAATCAAGATTGTAAAGCATTCCATTTACCTGAGTAAATAATGGGCTATCCCATGAACCAGGAGCCTGTGTGACCATTGCTATCGCTTTATTAGGAATAACCGTGCGGTTTTCTATAAAACTATCGCTTCCGTTATATCCTTTTTCTTTAACCTCTAATACGGATTCTACTTCCAGATTCCAATAATCTGGTCGCACAATTATCTGCCAACCATTGTATTTAAGCCAACCAGTTCCACTTATACGGTTAGATGGTAAGTTAATTTGGTAACGCCCACTACAAAATGGCTGCTCAGTCCAGTACGTAGCCGCTTTTTGAGCATAATTGCTTGCTGTATTTTCTACTGCTGAGTGGGTTTGGGGATGTTGACTGCAAGAAGACAACATAACACTAGTTAAAACAGTGCTATAAAACATCAGTCTAGAAATTTTCATCTTTGGCATGTGATCTCTTCCTTAGTGTAAATTTGAAGATGTTAAATAACATGGAAATTCTGCTAATACTTTTCTTTCCATATTGATCTTAATAGATGAGTTTACATGTTTTAAGTGTAAAGTGCAACTCTTCACTATTCAAAATGGTATCGAGTTAATTAAGAGAGGATTCAATACATTTTAGGGAGAATAAAAGGCCTTTTGACATTTCAAAAGACCTTTTTCACGTCAAAGTGCGGGCAGATTTTCGTTTACTAAATACAATAATCTTCTTTTAATAAGTGGCGATAGGCGTACAGATAAGATGCGCCGACAAATGCTGCACCACCGGTAACATTGCCTAAAAAGACTGGAATCATATTGAAGAAGAATTGGCTCCAAGTCACATTAGCACCAGCAAAAATCCCGGCAGGAATAATAAACATATTGGCGACAAAGTGTTGTAATCCGATAAGCACAAAAATCATCACTGGGAACCACATGGCGAGAATACGACCGGAGGTTTGTTTGGCGCCAAAATAGAACCAAATACCCATGCAGACCATCCAGTTACAAGCTATGGCAGAAACAAAGGCGCGACCAAAATCCATTTGCACTTTAGCCTCGGCAATCGCGATGGTTTTAGCGGCTGCAGCACCTTCTGATAAACCGACATAATGCCCTAAGAAATAGGCCATAAACAGTGCACCGAGCAGGTTGCCCAAACTCACGACAATCCAGTTACGAAATAATTTTTTAAGGCTTACTCTTTTTGTTAAACGGCCTAATGCCATCATCATCATGTTTCCCGTGGCCAATTCACCACCACCGATTAATATACAAATCAAACAAATAGGAAACACAGCCGCACCAAGTAATGTCGCCAGCCCTCCCCACTCAGGAGGAATACCGCTCACGACTTTTAAATAGGCCATATAACCAAAACTCACATAGCCGCCACCTAAAAAACTTAAAATAGACAGTGTTTTTAGATGTCCTTGCGACTTAGCATAACTTTTATCAATGACATCTTGTAAGATTTCGTGGGGATAAAGATCGCGATGCTGCATAGTTGTACCTCTAGTAAAAATAAGACGGTAAAAATGTAGCAAACCACATAGCAAAACCGAAAGAATTGTTAAATATATGTACTGATTTTTAGTTATAACGAAATTGAATAATAATCCGAACCTAAAATTAGGTGTCTAGGTTCTTTTTTGAGGGGCAAAGAGCGGTCGGTGGTGGAACAATGTCGCCCAAGTTAGAAACGGTATAAGGAAACATCGTCTGTTACATTTTTCTATAAATCAAAATCCGCGTAAATTCAGTCGGGTAGTCCAATCTGAATGTTGTACTGGGTGAATGGTAGAGACGAAACTCAACGGTAACGTTAGGGTATTTATCGATAGAAAATTCATAGGAAGTAAAAAAATATGTGGTTTCATCAAAAACTGTTTTCAATGTTTCTGATTTTTCTTCACTTTTTTTAAGATTCAGATGAAAGTATTTTGTCAATTCATCTTTGTCAAATAGGATATTTATTGCATCTTCACTTTCATCACAATAAACACTGAGCCTTGTATCAGGATTTAACTCTTTGGGTACTATCAAATGAATTTTAGATTTTTCCAAAGTGTAGCTTGTATAACCATTTTTCATGTTTGTATGAGTAAGAACCTTGATATTCCTACGTTTATATTGCAATGAATCAGGATCAATAGATTGTTTTTTCTCCATAATTTCAGATGCTATATCAATCATTTCTGCTAAATAAGCTTTTTCCAATTGGATTTCTGTTTGTGTCATGGAAAATATATTTTGCGAATAGAATAATAAAAAAATAACAGATAATTTCGAAAGGATTTGTTTAAAATTTTCCATATATTCTTACTCCTGAAGATGTTCAAAGGAAATAAAGCAAAGATACATCGTTTTCTTTTTCCTGATTCGAGTGATGTTGCCCATCTAAGAAATGTTCTCCTTGATATTTATACTATTTTCCAGTATTCAAATAAAGATATCTTAGATTCGGATGCTGTGCAATAAATTGAGTATTTATTGTGTTTTAGTGCTTGAGCGAGATAAGGCGCACGAATAATTGATGTCAAAATGAGAGATAAAAAAGAGACCTTTCAATGAAAGGTCTCTCTTCGTATTGATAATCTTGTATTAATACAATTTAGAATGGAATGTTGTCATCAAATGCGTCCATTGGTGGCTCAGCTTGTGGCGCTGGCGCAGATTGTGCTGGACGAGATTGATAGCTTGGTTGTGATGCTGATTGTGCAGGTGTATAACCGCCCATCTCTTGATTACGACCACCTAACATTTGTAAGTTATCACCTTGGATTTCAGTGGTGTAACGATCTTGGCCGTTGTTATCTTGCCATTTACGGGTTTTTAAACGACCTTCAACATAAACTTGTGAGCCTTTGCGTAAGTATTGACCCGCAATTTCCGCTAAACGACGATATAACACGATGCGGTGCCATTCGGTCACTTCACGACGTTCGCCAGTGTTTTTATCTGTCCAGCTTTCACTTGTCGCCACGCTGATATTTGCTACCGCTTCGCCATTTGGCATTGTGCGGATTTCAGGATCATTACCTAAATTACCTACGATGATTACTTTATTAATACCTGCCATAGAATCCTCTATATTTTAGAAATAAGATGAAAAATTTTGGCTATTTTGCCTTAAAAGAAACAAAAGATCCATAAAAATTAACTGGATATTTGCACAGATATTGAAATATGCGATAATGGTCGCAATTTTTGAATTTATTTTCTTAAGGCAATCGCTTTTTTTATGGATACTATCGACATTCGTGGGGCTAGAACCCACAACCTCAAAAACATCAATTTAACCATTCCGCGCGATAAATTAATTGTGATAACAGGCTTGTCTGGTTCGGGCAAATCTTCTTTAGCATTTGATACGCTTTATGCGGAAGGGCAGCGCCGTTATGTGGAATCACTTTCTGCTTACGCGCGCCAGTTCCTTTCTTTGATGGAAAAACCTGATGTGGATTCGATTGAGGGCTTGTCGCCGGCGATTTCTATTGAGCAAAAATCCACTTCTCATAACCCACGTTCAACCGTGGGCACGATCACCGAAATTTATGATTACCTGCGTTTGTTGTTTGCTCGCGTAGGGGAGCCTCGTTGTCCGGATCATGATGTGCCATTAACGGCACAAACCATCAGCCAAATGGTGGATAAAGTTTTAAGTCTGCCAGAAGAAAGCAAAATGATGTTGCTTGCGCCTGTGGTGAAAAACCGTAAAGGTGAGCACGTTAAGTTGTTAGATAGCTTGGCGGCACAAGGTTATATTCGTGCAAGAATTGATGGTGAGATTTGTGATTTATCTGATCCACCAGAACTTGCTTTACAGAAAAAACATACCATTGAAGTGGTGGTGGATCGTTTTAAAGTGCGGTCAGATTTAGCCACACGTTTGGCAGAATCCTTTGAAACGGCTTTGGAGCTTTCTGGTGGTACAGCAGTTGTGGCGGATATGGATAATCCTAAAGCTGAAGAATTGGTTTTCTCGGCGAATTTTGCTTGTCCACATTGTGGCTATTCCGTACCGGAATTAGAGCCTCGCTTGTTCTCATTTAATAACCCGGCAGGGGCGTGTCCGACTTGTGATGGCTTAGGTGTTCAGCAGTTCTTTGATGAAAGCCGTGTGGTACAAAATGAAAGTATTTCTCTTGCAGGCGGTGCGGTAAAAGGTTGGGATCGTCGCAATTTCTATTACTATCAAATGCTTACCTCGTTAGCGAAACATTATAAATTTGATATTGAAACGCCATACGAAGATTTGCCACAAAAAATTAAAGATATTGTGATGCACGGTTCAGGCAAGGAAGAAATTGAATTCCAATATATGAACGACCGTGGCGATGTGGTGATCCGCAAACATCCTTTTGAAGGGATTTTGAATAACATGGCTCGCCGTTATAAAGAAACGGAATCCATGTCTGTACGCGAAGAATTGGCAAAAAATATCAGCAACCGCCCTTGTGCAGATTGTGGTGGTTCACGTCTTCGCCCTGAAGCTCGAAACGTGTATATTGGCAGCATTAACTTGCCGCAAATTTCAGAGAAAAGCATTGGTGAAAGCCTTGAGTTTTTCCAAGGACTCACCTTAACGGGTCAAAAAGCACAAATTGCGGAAAAAATCCTGAAAGAGATCAAAGAGCGGTTGGAATTCTTAGTGAATGTGGGGTTGAATTATCTTTCCCTTTCTCGCTCAGCAGAAACCCTTTCGGGCGGTGAAGCGCAACGTATTCGACTAGCTAGCCAAATTGGTGCGGGATTAGTGGGAGTCATGTATGTTTTGGATGAGCCTTCTATCGGTTTGCATCAACGCGATAATGAACGCTTACTAAATACACTGATTCACTTGCGTAATTTGGGTAACACCGTGATCGTGGTGGAACACGATGAAGATGCCATTCGAGAAGCCGATCATATTATTGATATTGGCCCTGGAGCTGGTGTACATGGTGGCCAAGTGATCGCTCAGGGGACAGCCAAAGAAATTATGGCGAACCCAAATTCGATTACGGGTAAGTTCTTATCGGGTGAAGAAAAAATCGAAATTCCGAAAAAACGAACCGCACTTGATAAAAGCAAACTTCTAAAATTAAAAGGTGCGACAGGGAATAATCTGAAAGGTGTGAATTTAGAGATCCCAGTGGGCTTATTTACTTGTATTACGGGGGTATCAGGTTCAGGTAAATCAACGCTAATTAATGATACGTTATTCCCATTGGCTCAAAACGCCTTAAATCGTGCGGAAAAAACGGATTTTGCGCCTTATAAATCCATTGAAGGCTTGGAATATTTTGACAAAGTGATCGATATTAACCAAAGCCCGATCGGTCGTACACCACGTTCTAACCCTGCGACTTACACGGGGGTATTTACCCCAATTCGTGAATTATTTGCGGGCGTACCAGAAGCGCGTGCGCGTGGTTATAATCCAGGACGTTTTAGCTTTAACGTACGCGGTGGTCGTTGTGAAGCATGCCAAGGTGATGGTGTGCTAAAAGTGGAAATGCACTTCTTGCCGGATGTGTATGTGCCTTGTGATCAATGTAAAGGTAAACGCTATAATCGTGAAACCTTGGAGATCCGTTATAAAGGCAAAACTATTCACCAAGTGTTAGATATGACGGTAGAAGAAGCCCGTGAGTTTTTTGATGCCATCCCAATGATTGCGCGTAAATTGCAAACCCTAATGGATGTAGGCTTGTCTTATATTCGTTTAGGTCAGTCTTCTACCACGCTTTCAGGTGGTGAGGCACAACGTGTTAAGTTAGCAACGGAGCTTTCAAAACGTGATACCGGTAAAACCCTTTATATTTTGGATGAACCGACAACTGGTCTGCATTTTGCCGATATAAAACAGCTTCTCGAAGTGTTACATCGCTTACGCGATCAAGGCAATACTATCGTGGTGATCGAACACAACTTAGATGTGATCAAAACCGCAGACTGGATTGTGGATCTTGGTCCAGAAGGGGGCAGTGGCGGTGGTCAAATCATCGCGACAGGCACACCGGAAGAGGTCGCCAAAGTCAAAGGCTCGCACACTGCGAGATTCCTAAAAGACATTTTGGCAAAAGGCTAGAAAAAATAACCGTACTTTTGAATATCATCAAAGTGCGGTTATTTTTTGAGGTTTTTTAATGGCGATTTCCAAAAGGCGGTTTGGCGAACCAGACGATAATGAATAATGCTAGGAAAGTAATTGCCGATAGCCAGAAAATCTCATTAGCGCCAATAATAAAGCCCTGAGCGGTGATTTGTCTGGCAAGATATGATGCTGTTTGTTGTTCGTTTAGACCAAAACTTGCCATCGTCTGGAAGAACTGTTGGGAAATTGGATTATATGGAGTAATCGCTTCCGTGAGTTGAGTATGATGTACAGCTTCACGGTTATACCACATAAATGTCGTGAGGGATGTTCCTACCGAACCAGCAAGGGTTCGAAGGAAATTAAATAAACTCGATGCCGAAGCCATTTTTTCGGGTGGTAAACCTGAAAGCGTAATGGTTGTCAGCGGCATAAAGAAGCAAGCGACCGCTAAACCTTGCACAAATTGTGGCAATGCAACATCGGCAAAGGTCATGCCAGGCTCAAAGGTCACGGCTCGCCAATAAAAGGTCAGGGCATAAACCATAAAGCTGATTGTGACTAAAATTCGCATATCAATTTTATGCCCTAATTTACCAATGATTGGCGAAAGTAAAATCGGGAATAATCCCACAGGGGCGGCTGCGAGCCCTGCCCAAGTCGCGGTGTAGCCGTAAACTTGTTGGAGTAGAAGTGGGATAAGTACAACAGACCCCAAATACACCAAAAAGGCGAGACTGGTTGAAAGGCAGCCTACGCTAAAGTTGCGTGATTTGAACAGTGAAATATCCACAATGGGATTGTCATCAGTGAGTTCCCAAATGGTGAGCGCGATCAAACATACAACCGCAATCACGGTGAGAACAATAATCTCCGTTGAATTAAACCAATCTTGCTCTCTTCCTTGGTCCAGCATTAATTGCAAGCAGCCTACGCCAAGAACTAATAAAACAAGCCCAACGGTATCAATAGGTTGATGAGATATTTGGCTTTCTCTATCGCCTAGAATTTTCCAACTCATTAAGACGACGGCCAATCCAATGGGAACATTGATGAAAAAGATCCAACCCCAATGAATGTTATCGCTGATCCAGCCGCCTAAAATGGGCCCAAAAATAGGAGCGACCACCACGGTCATTGACCAAAATGCCAGTGCCATGCCACGTTTTTTAGGCGGATAGTTATTGAGTAATAAACTTTGCGAAAGAGGAATGATTGGACCGGCAACTGCACCTTGGATGACGCGGCAAATAATCAACATTTCCAAACTGTGTGAAATGCCACAAAGCCAAGAGGCAAGGACGAAAAGTAAGGTTGAGATTAAAAATAACCGCACTTCACCGAAACGTTTTGCCAGCCAACCGGTGATAGGAATTGAGATCGCATTGGCCACACCGAACGAAGTGATGACCCATGTGCCTTGGCTGAATGAAGCCCCTAAATCACCTGCAATAGTAGGAATGGCAACGTTAGCGATGGTGGAATCAAGCACCTGCATAAACGTCGCAAGCGAGAGCGCTAACGTGAGAATAACCAGTGCACCGCCTTGTACCGGCGTAAAATGAGATTGCGACATTGTGAAACCTAATAGCTATTGTCGCGAATAATGGATTCGATCAAATTATTGACCGCACTTTCATCATATTGCAGCACATTGGTGGAATAAAGCGTTGTGGTTGGTGCTTGGTTACGCAAGGTTTCGCCTTGGCTATCACTCACATCCACTTTCACGGTGGCAGAAAGTCCAATGCGTAATGGGTTTTCAGCCAGTTGTTGCGGATCTAATTGAATACGCACAGGCACGCGTTGCACCACTTTGATCCAGTTACCGGTCGCATTTTGAGTAGGCAATAATGAGAATGCACTGCCTGTACCCATTTCAATTCCGACAACTTTACCATCAAAGGTTTTATCTTTTCCGTAGAGATCGAAGTGAATTTTAACCGGTTGACCAATTCGCATATGGGTTAATTGTGTTTCTTTGAAGTTGGCGTCTAACCACATTTGATCCGTGGTAACCACTGCCATTAATGCCCCTCCAACAGAAACCGCTTGCCCTACTTGCGCATTGCGACGAGCCACATAGCCTTTAATTGGGCTACGGATTTTCGTACGTTCTAAATTTAACCAAGCTTGTTTTAAATTACTGACCGCACTTTGAATTTGGGGCTGTTCACTTAAAGGACCATCTAGCAATAAGGCTTGATTTGCCTCAAGTTGGTTTTGTGAGGTCATTAAGTTCGCTTTTGCCAGTTCAACGGCTTCTTTTGCATGTTGGAACGATTCTTTATCAATAGCCCCATCTTTGACTAATTGCACACGACGGTTCAAGTTTCCTTGTGCTTGAGCAAGGGTTATTTCATTCGCACGAACAGCAGATTTTAATTGTTTTACGGTGTAATTCAGTTGAGAAACTTGGCGAACGGCATTGGCTAAATTGCTTTTAGCTTGCTCAAAACTCAATTTGGCGTTGGTGTCATCCAGTTCTAATAACACATCGCCCGCTTGTACGGGATCCATATTATCGACATTAATTTTCGAAATATTCCCCGCGACTTGTGCCGATACCATCACCTGATTGCCGCTGACATAGGCATCTTCCGTTTCTTCAAAGCCTTTAATAAAGAAAAACCAATAAGCTGCAGAACCGATTGCAATCAGAAGAAGCAAAAGAATAAAAATGGAAAGCCCTTTTTTACGTTGTTGAGATTTATTATTTGAAGAGTTTTGTGTATCTGTTTGTTGATCGGACATAATGTGAGCCTTATCGGAAAATGCTGAAGTAAAAAAGCTTCAGTCTATAAAATATGAATGTTTGTTCATTATGAACGTGAATTAGAATTATTTCAAGAATGACCGCACTTGTTTAGATAAAAGTGCGGTCAATTTTAATGACGTTTTTTCATAACAAACAGGTGTCGGTATTGCTAAAGCAGAGAGTGGGATTTTGTTATAGTATTTGGATATAAAAGCAAAATTAATATGTGTTTGTTTTTTTAGGATAATTTATTTACATACATTTACATAAATTATATTGAAAATGCCTAGATTTTATTAAGCGTGTGTTAGATAATGGGGATTGGTCTCTGCTTGGGTGTTTTGAGGCAGGCTCATAGTTTTATATTATTAAATTTATGCAAGGGAGTTTCATTTTTTTATGAATAAGATTTTTAAAGTAATTTGGAATCGTACTACTCAGTCGTTGGTGGTGACGTCCGAATTAGCAAAAGGGCAAGTAAAATCATCTTCTGATATTTCAGTGCCGACAGTTGTAGGTCGAGTCAGTAAATTATTTAAATTAAGTGCTGTTGCATTGGCAACATTGGGTGTTGCAGGACAGGCAGATGCGATTTCGGCTCCTCTAAATAATTTCACTTATCAACCGAATAACTTTTTGATTGCTGGTGGCGGTGGTACAGCAACTGATACTGGCTCTGTTGCTATTGGTCATCAAGCCTCCGCAGATCATGGGGGTGTGGCTTATGGCCGTTTTTCTAAGGGAACAGGGGCTAATAGCGCGGCTTACGGTATTGCTACAAAAGCAACAGGTACTAAATCAGTTGCAGTTGGTTCAGATGCTGTAGCGAGCTCAAATTTTGCAGTAGCAGTAGGGGCTAGTGCTAATGCAAAAAATACTGATGATGTCGCGTTAGGTGCAGGTTCAGTCACTGGAAATCGTAATTCATTAACTTCAATTACAATTAATGGAAATGAAGTTGGTAATAATGGTCAAGAGAGTGGAACGTCTGTTCTCGCGGTCGGTAATAGTACCTCTGCTAGACAGGTTCAATATGTTTCAGCAGGCTTAATTAGCGCAACTTCTACCGATGCGATTAATGGTTCACAGCTTTACAACGTGATTACAGTCGTAAATTCAACGGCAAGTACGGCAACATTAGCACAAGCTACCGCAGATAATGCTAAAACTGTTGCAGATGATGCTAAAACTAAAGCAGAAAGAGCAGACGATGCAGCAGCCGGTGCGAAAGGTACGGCAAATAATGCTCTAGCTCTCGCAACAACGGCAAACACTACTGCAAATAATGCATTAGAGTTGGCTAATCAAGCCGCTAATATTTATTTCCATGTAAATGATGGAACAGAGGATATAGATAGACTTCCTTCAGAGGAGAGTTTAAGAACTAATGGCGGCTCAGTTCGTTCGTCTGCTGGTGCACAAGGTATATTTTCTATTACAGCAGGTATGCGAGCAACAACCACCGAAACAGCATATAATGCAATTGCTATGGGTAACGGTGCTTCAGCAGCATCTGAAGATGCAGTGGTAGTGGGGTCTAATAGTGCAGCTCGCACAGGGACAGTAAATGCAACCGTATTAGGTGCTAATTCTGTGGCCGAAGCAAATTCAGTGAATGCGACTGTAGTGGGACAATTCTCTGCAGCGGGTAAAGATTCTGTGAATGCAACCGTTGTAGGTTCAAGAAGTTATGTTCGTCCAAATACAAATGATGGTACAGCATTAGGTCATTACGCTGGTGTGGATAACAGCACAACAAATGGTACATCAGTTGGTGCTCGCACTTGGGTTGGTGAAAATGTAAAAAATGGTACAGCATTAGGGGTGTATAACCTTGTTGGTAATAACACCCAAAATACTATTGCTGTAGGTGTTGCAAATAACGTAAAAGATGGCGTTAAAAATAACACGATTATTGGACACGGTAATACTATTGCATCAAACGGTACAACCGTATTGGGTAATAACTTAAATATCGCTGCAGGTTTAGATGAAGCAGTGGTTTTAGGTAATCATTCAACTACGACAGGTTCTCATCCTATTGCAAATGTAACTGAAGCAACTGTGGGTAATTTAACCTATAGTGGCTTCAAAGGAACCGTTGCAGGTGCAGGTAGCTTTGTAAGCGTAGGTGCGGTAGATGATGAGCGTAAATTGATCAATGTTGCAGCAGGAAATATTTCCGCGACTTCAACAGAAGCGATCAATGGTTCACAACTTTATGCAGTAACTTCACAATTAGATAAAACAAACGAAACAGCGAAAACAGCAGCTTCAAGTGCAAGTAATGCAGTTTCTTTAGCCTCTACAGCAGCTTCAGCTGCAACATCAGCGGCGGAAGTGGTTACCAGCAACTTAAGTAAAATTGAAAGTGCAGCTTCAGCAGCTGTAAGTGCCGCTTCATCAGCAAATAGCTCAGCGACAGCTGCAAGTACTTCAGCGTCAGCGGCAGACAGCTCAGCGACAGCTGCAAGTTCATCCGCTTCAGCAGCAGATAGCTCTGCAACCGCAGCAAGCTCTTCAGCTTCAGCAGCAGATAGCTCTGCAACCGCAGCGAGCTCTTCAGCTTCAGCAGCAGATTCTTCAGCGACAGCAGCAAGCTCATCAGCGTCAGCAGCAGATAGCTCAGCGACAGCAGCAAGCTCATCAGCGTCAGCGGCAGATAGCTCAGCGAACAGCAGCAAGTTCTTCAGCTTCAGCAGCAGATAGCTCTGCAACCGCAGCAAGCTCATCAGCTTCAGCAGCAGATAGCTCTGCAACCGCAGCAAGCTCATCAGCGTCAGCGGCAGATTCTTCTGCAACCGCAGCGAGCTCATCCGCATCAGCAGCAGATAGCTCAGCAACCGCAGCGAGCTCATCCGCTTCAGCGGCAGATTCTTCTGCAACCGCAGCAAGCTCATCCGCTTCAGCAGCAGATAGCTCTGCAACCGCAGCAAGCTCTTCAGCTTCAGCGGCAGATTCTTCTGCAACCGCAGCAAGCTCATCAGCGTCAGCAGCAGATAGCTCAGCGACAGCAGCAAGCTCATCCGCATCAGCAGCAGATAGCTCAGCAACCGCAGCAAGCTCATCAGCGTCAGCGGCAGATTCTTCTGCAACCGCAGCGAGCTCATCCGCATCAGCAGCAGATTCTTCTGCAACTGCAGCGAGCTCATCCGCATCAGCGGCAGATTCTTCTGCAACCGCAGCAAGCTCATCCGCTTCAGCAGCAGATAGCTCTGCAACCGCAGCAAGCTCTTCAGCTTCAGCAGCAGATAGCTCTGCAACCGCAGCGAGCTCTTCAGCTTCAGCAGCAGATTCTTCAGCGACTGCAGCAAGCTCATCAGCGTCAGCGGCAGATTCTTCAGCGAAAGCCGCAAGCTCATCAGCGTCAGCGGCAGATTCTTCTGCGACAGCAGCAAGCTCTTCAGCTTCAGCAGCAGATTCTTCAGCGACTGCAGCAAGCTCTTCAGCTTCAGCAGCAGATAGCTCTGCAACAGCAGCAAGCTCATCAGCGTCAGCGGCAGATTCTTCTGCAACAGCCGCAAGCTCATCCGCATCAGCGGCAGATTCTTCTGCAACCGCAGCAAGCTCATCCGCATCAGCGGCAGATTCTTCTGCGACAGCAGCAAGCTCTTCAGCTTCAGCAGCAAGCTCTTCAGCTTCAGCAGCAGATTCTTCAGCGACTGCAGCAAGCTCTTCAGCTTCAGCAGCAGATAGCTCTGCAACAGCAGCAAGCTCATCAGCGTCAGCGGCAGATTCTTCTGCAACAGCCGCAAGCTCATCCGCATCAGCGGCAGATTCTTCTGCAACCGCAGCAAGCTCATCCGCATCAGCGGCAGATTCTTCTGCGACAGCAGCAAGCTCATCCGCATCAGCGGCAGATTCTTCAGCGAAAGCCGCAAGCTCATCAGCGTCAGCAGCAGATAGCTCAGCGACAGCAGCAAGCTCATCCGCATCAGCGGCAGATAGCTCTGCAACTGCAGCAAGCTCTTCAGCTTCAGCAGCAGATTCTTCAGCGACTGCAGCAAGCTCTTCAGCTTCAGCAGCAGATAGCTCTGCAACAGCAGCAAGCTCATCCGCTTCAGCGGCGGACAGCTCAGCAACCGCAGCAAGTTCATCCGCATCAGCAGCAGACAGCTCAGCGACAGCAGCAAGCTCATCCGCTTCAGCGGCGGACAGCTCAGCGACAGCTGCAAGCTCATCAGCTTCAGCGGCGGACAGCTCAGCAACAGCAGCAAGCTCATCAGCTTCAGCGGCAGACAGCTCAGCGACAGCTGCAAGCTCATCAGCATCAGCGGCAGATAGCTCTGCAACCGCAGCAAGCTCCTCAGCATCTGCAGCAGATAGCTCAGCAACCGCAGCAAGTTCTTCAGCTTCAGCAGCAGACAGCTCTGCAACCGCAGCGAGCTCTTCAGCATCAGCGGCAGATTCTTCTGCAACAGCAGCGAGCTCTTCAGCTTCAGCGGCAGATTCTTCTGCAACCGCAGCAAGCTCATCCGCATCAGCTGCAGATTCTTCTGCAACCGCAGCAAGCTCTTCAGCTTCGGCGGCAGATTCTTCAGCTTCAGCAGCAGATAGCTCAGCAACCGCAGCAAGCTCTTCAGCTTCAGCGGCAGGTTCTTCAGCAACTGCAGCAGCTTCTTCTGCAACAGCAGCAGAAAGTTCAGCAAAACGTATTGAAGACTCTGGCTTGATTAGTAAAGATGGCAAAACAGCCTTTGCAGCGGATAACACCAGCAAACGTGATAGTGCGAAAGCGAAAGGTAAAGATGCAACTGCTGTTGGCTATGGTGCGAATGCAAGTGGTGAAAATGGCACTGCGTTAGGTAATAACTCACAAGCTTCAGGTAAAAACTCAACAGCTGTGGGTCAAGGTGCGAAAGCAACTGCAGATAACTCAGTGGCGTTAGGTCAAGGCTCTGTAGCAAATGAAGCCAATACTGTTTCAGTTGGTTCAGTTGGTAATGAGCGTCGAATCACCAATGTGGCAGATCCAGTTCGTGGTACGGATGCAGCAAACAAACAATATGTTGATCGTTCTGTTGGTGCAGTTCGTGGCGAAATGAAGAAAACTGATAAGAAACTTCGTGGTGGTATCGCAGGGGCAACTGCTGCTGCAAATATTCCACAAGTGACTAAACCAGGTGGTTCAATGGTTGGCCTTGGTGTAGGTAACTACAAAGGTGAAAGTGCAGTTGCAGTAGGTTACTCACGTGCGAGTGATAACAATAAAGTTATCTTCAAAGTGAGTGGTGCAGCAACTACACAAGGTGATTACAATGTTGGTGCCGGTGTAGGTTACCAATGGTAATAATCAACTAATCAAGATAAATCACTCGGGTAGGAATATCCGAGTGATTTTTATTATTTAAGTCATTTGAAAATACGTTTATTTTTGACCGCACTTTCAGATGATTTAAATAATAAAAAGGAAGAGAATTATGCGTAAATATAAAATTGGGATCACCTTTAATTTAGAAGCAAAAGTCACAGATATTTGGGCAAATGGTGCGAATCAAAATGTTATTCATCTTTTTCATTTATTTCAACATTCGTCAATTGTAGAAGATGTTATTCTGGTTTCTTGGGGGCCTGAGAAACGCACTACACCTCCAGAAGGGTTTATGCTTGATGGATTAAATTTGAAATACGCTTATATTGAGGATGTAATTGATCAATTAGACGTATTGATTGAGGGAACATTGGTGATTGAACCTCATCAAGTTACTCGAATGCATCAGCATGGTGGTAAAGTTGTTTGCTATAAAATGGGTAATGACTTCATTATGGATATGGAAAATTTCCTTTTTGATAAAAAAGCAGGCAGAATCTTTAACGGGACCTTATTTGATTCAGTGTGGATGATTCCACAACATGAAAATACCTGTAAATCTTATTTTTCCATTATGTATCGTTGTCCTGCTTATGTGGTGCCTGCAATTTGGTCGCCGGTATTCTGTGATCAGGTGATTAAGCGAATCAAAGAGAAGCATAATCTTACTTTTGGTTATAAACCAGATGCTGAGAAAAAAGCTAAACGTATAGCCTCTTTTGAAGCCAATATTAACGTAGTGAAAACTTGCTTTACGCCAGTGTTAATTGCTGAACAAGCCTATCGTGAAGCTCCTGAGAAAATTAAAAACGTCTATATGTGCAACACCTACGATAAAAAAGATAATCCAACCTTTTTTAATTTCATAGGACGAACTAATCTTGTCAAAAATGGAGTAATGACGGTAGAAGGGCGTTATCAAATGCCAGATTTTCTGACCCGTTATGTGGATATTGTGCTTAGTCATCAATGGGAAAATGGCTTAAATTATGCTTATAATGATGCATTGTATGGTGGCTATCCATTTATTCATAATTCAAAACTTATCCCTAAAGGCGTGGGGTATTACTACGATCAGTTTGACGCATTTGAAGGTGCAAAAGTGTTGCTTGATGTGATTGATAACCATGATAAGCATCATGAAGAATATGTGAAAAGAGCAAATGAATATTTGGATTCTCAATTACCAACTAATCCTGTGAATATTTATTTGTATGAGAAAGAGATCAAGCGGTTGTTTTCTGAATAAGATTTGTAAAAATCCCTCAGTGAGCACTAAGGGATTTTTTATTCAACTTATAAATCTTGATTAGTATTAATAGTGTGTTTATCTATAATATTTACCACAAAGCATTAAATTCTTTTTCATATTTTTCTTTCAAATTAAGAAAATCTACTTTTTCATTCTCTGGCAGTAGTTCATAGCATGTTATTACATACCCATAAATATCATCTACATATTTTTTAAATCCAGGCAACAACTCATTGTTGAGTTTCATATTTTCTATTTCAGTTATTACATCAGATAGATTTTGAAATAGACTTACTTGATTTTTAGAGGTCGCAACAGAACTAATTGAACCTTTTCTTTCTCTTCTATACATATAAAAGCAGTTTTTATAAATCGCATAACTACTAATATATTTAGTAAGAAAAAAACTCCATACCACATCTTCAAAAGATCGCCCTTTTATAAAAAAGAGGTGGTTTGTTAAAATTAATTCTCTTTTTATTGTTTTTGTAAAGGGGAACCCAAGATAAATTCCATCTTGATAAAGACCTTGAAAGTCTTCCCTAAAAGAACCTATTAGCTTATCTCGGTTGATGTAATGGTTTACAATTTTGTCAGGATAGATACTGCTCATATAATTGAAGATAATATCGGGATTATTTTCAGTAATTATCTTTTGTAAATCAGAGAGAACAGTTGTTCCTTCCCAATAATCATCACTATCTAAAAACATTAAATACTCGCCTCGAGCAATTTGAATGCCTGCATTTCTTGCGTCGGATACTCCACCGTTAATTTTATGGATAAAAACAATATTAGAATATTGTTTAGCATATTTGGCGCAAATGTCGATAGAATTATCTGGTGAACCATCATCAACTAAAATAAGTTCATAATTCTGATAATCTTGTGCCAAGACAGATTCAATACATTGCTCGAGGTAACGTTCAACATTATAGATTGGCACAATGATACTAAATAGTGGGTTTTCAACTTTATCTTGTTGTTTTTGGACTGGATTTTCCCCCAATAGATAACGTGCTTGAGCAATATTTTGAGGTTCATGGAATGCAGTAAATTGATCTGCAAGCCAGTAGGGTTTTGTTTCACTTAAAAGTGCGGTCAATTTTTTTGCGACATTTTTGCGGATGAGATAAAGCGAACAACCATAGTTGTACTGATTTGTGTCGCCATAGATTAATGCATCAGGCTCATCACCTATTTGAAATAAACGCTCTCCAGAACGACCCTCGCTATCATGCTGTAATTTAATAATTCCGTAAGAAGAGTATTTATTAGCATAATTGATAGCATGCTGAATGAAGTTTTCAACAGGTTGTATTTCACTTTCAGCAATTAAAACAAAATCATTATCTTGTAACTGTTCATTTTCAGCAATCGTCTTCCAGCACTGAATATGAGATAGCGTGTGGGCAATTTCTTTGTTATTGGGAATCCGATCAAGTAGTTCTTCTGCTTTCTTTAAATTAAATAAGGCTGAAGAATTACCGACTAAGCTAACCTGTTCTTTAGTTACTGCAGAAATAGGAACAACATGAGAGTCAGAGGCGAATTGTAAAAAATGACTCAGTCTCTCTATTTTTTCAGAAGCATAAATCACATAACAGGTTAGTTTTTCCATCGTTTTGATTACCCTTTATTTTTAGCAGTAGTCACTTTCAACGCCATATACCCCACAATCGCTGAAACAGTAGAGCCTAATAAGATCCCTAATCGAGAAAGGGAGTTAATGCTTTCACCTGCATCGGCATTGAAGGCTAGGCTTGCTAAGAACATCGACATAGTGAAACCGATACCGCATAAAATCGCCACAGCAAAAATTTGTTTGAAGTTGATGCCTTGTGGAAGTTTTGCAATGCCAAGTTTAACGGAAAGATAACTGAAACCAAATACACCCAGAGGTTTTCCGATAATTAAGCCAAGAGAAATCGCGAGCAATAATGGTGATGTCAGCATGCTGAGATCAATGCCATCGAAGCTTACACCCGCATTAGCAAACGCAAATAATGGCAGGATAACAAAGGATGACCAAGGAGCAAGAATGTGCTCAAAGTCATGTAACGGTGTTTCGCCATTTTTACCTTTTAATGGAATACAAAATCCGATGATAACGCCAGCAAGGGTAGCATGCACGCCTGATTTTAATACCGAAGCCCATAGGATTATTCCCACCACTATATAGGCGCAAAGTGCGGTCACTTTAAAGCGATTTAATGCGATAAGTACAACAATAGCAACTGCAGCAAAAATGAGTGCTTGTACACTTAATCCGTGTGAGAAAAACAGTGCAATAACGACAATGGCGCCTAAGTCATCAATAATGGCTAAAGCAAGTAAGAAGATTTTTAGTGGGAGTGGCACTTGTTTACTTAATAACGCCATGATTCCAAGTGCAAAGGCAATGTCTGTTGCCATTGGAATAGCCCAGCCATCGGCTAAAGCGGGATCGTGTTGGGCGATAAATACATAAACTAATGCAGGAATAATCATTCCCCCCACCGCTGCAATAGCGGGGAAAATCGCTTGTTGATAGCTTGAAAGGGAGCCTTCAAATAATTCTTTTTTGACTTCCATTCCTACTAAAACAAAGAATACCGCCATAAAACCATCGTTAATCCAATGGATTAAGGTTTTATCAATGGAAAAAGATCCTACTTGAATGCTGACTGGTAAATTTAAAAAGTCATTATAGGTTTGATTAAGCGGTGAGTTAGCTAATAGCATTGCGACTACCGCTGAGAAAAGTAATAAAATTCCGCCAGCTGATTCTAATTTTAAAAAACGCTGAATTTGTTGAATCAAACTCAGTTTATTCATTCATTCTCTCCTAAAAAAGTAATAAAAAATAATAAAGCTTAGATACTATCACAAATTTACTGATTTTGGAAAAAGCGTCGCTGGATAATGTGAGATTTAATCGGAGTGTGATAGATTTCGTGATCTATTTCACAAAATTTATTTTCATTTTTGGAATAAAAAACAATTTAATAGTAAAATCCTTAAAATTTATTTATTCGAGAATACTTATGTTTTCAAAGAAAGATATCATCGTATTAGGCATGATGATTTTTGCTTTATTTTTAGGCGCAGGAAATATTATTTTTCCACCGATGGAAGGTTACTCCGCAGGTAACCATTGGGCAACCGCTTCGCTAGGATTTGTGATAACAGGCGTACTCATGCCATTTATTACATTAGTTGTTGTGTCAGTATTAGGACGTGGTGAAGAACTGACTAAGGACTTACCCAAGTGGGCAGGCGTATCCTTCTTAACCATTCTTTATTTAGTCATCGGTTCAACCTTTGCCATGCCTCGAATTACCAATGTCGCTTATGAAATGGCATGGTTACCATTGGGGCTCGTTGAAGATAGCGCGACGACACGTCTTATTTTCTCTGTGATCTTTAATATTATCGCCATGGGATTCATGATTCGCCCAAGTACCATTATTTCAACAGTGGGTGAAGTGATGACGCCGGCATTGTTGGTATTATTACTCGTTGTTGGGATCACGGTTTTTGTTTCACCTCTTTCTGACATTGTTGCCCCATCGCAGGCTTATGCCGAGAATTCAGCATTAACCACAGGATTAATTAGTGGTTATCAAACAATGGATGTACTGGCTGCGATTGCCTTTGGTGGCATTGTTGCACGGGCGTTGTCTGCAAAAAATGTGACCAATCCACAAAAGATTGTTCAATATACGATTTCAGCGGGTTTTGTATCTGTCATTTTATTAGCTTGTCTATATTTTGCCTTATTCTACTTAGGGGCGACTTCTGATGCGGTGGCACAAGGTGCAACAAATGGCGGCCAAATCTTCTCTCGTTATGTGAACAGTTTATTTGGCACGGCGGGAACCTGGATTATGGCGGGTATTATTACTTTAGCAAGTCTAACCACATTAGTGGGCGTAACCAGTGCGTGTGGTGATTACTTCTCCAAGTTTTCGACGCGTTTTTCTTATCCATTTTGGATTGTCTTCTTCACCGCCATGACGACAATTATTTCACAATATGGCTTAACAAAATTACTCCGAGTGACGATTCCTGCCTTGTTGTTGATTTACCCAATGGCGATCATGTTAGTGGTTTTACAGCTTGTGCGTAATAAATTGCCTTTTATTCGATTGAGCTATTACACCACTATTTTTGTGACAGTTTGTTTTAGTTTGATTGATAGCCTGAAAAACTTGGATATGTTGCCAGAAGGGTTACATCAGATCATGACTCATTTCCCGCTCTATTTACAAGGGCTTGCGTGGCTTGTGCCCGCATTATGTACTTTAGTGCTTTCCATGATATTCGGGAAAACAATTTCAAAATAATAAAAATGCCGACAATGATTTGTCGGCATTTTTTATATCAAGTGCGGTCGTTTTTTCACGTATTTTTAGGCGGCAAGACGTTGTCTCACAATTTCAAATAAACATACGCCTGTCGCAACGGAAACATTCAGAGATGAAACAGAGCCCGCCATTGGAATACTAATGAGTTGATCACAATGCTCACGAGTAAGACGGCGCATGCCTTCACCTTCGGCCCCCATCACTAAGGCAAGAGAACCAGTAAGTTTGCTTTGATAAATGGTTTCTGTTGCTTCGCCAGATGTACCTACTACCCAAATATTATGATTTTGTTGTAGATCTCGTAAAGTACGAGCTAAATTGGTTACGCGAATTAATGGCACAGTCTCCGCAGCACCGCAAGCCACTTTACGTGCAATAGAAGTGAGTTGAGCAGATTTATCTTTTGGCACAATAACAGCGCTCACACCAGCAGCATCCGCAGTACGTAAACAGGCACCCAGGTTATGGGGATCTGTCACGCCATCAAGCACTAACAGAAGTGGATTTTGCTTACGAGTAAGAAGTTCATCCAGATCATGTTCATTCAGCTCTTTCGCTTCTTGCACACGAGCAATCACACCTTGATGCACTTCACCGTTGGATTTTTTATCTAATGTTTGACGGTTTACAAATTGCACCGCAATGCCTAAAGCATAGAGCTCATTGAGTAAGGATTGTAGGCGTTTATCTTCACGGCCTTTCAGCACAAATACTTCAATTAAACGCTCAGGGCTATTTGCTAAAATGCTGTTTACAGCATGGATACCATAGATATTTTCTGACATAGGGTTCTCTTGTTTATTATTTCTTCCGTTTTCTCGTCGGTTTCTTCGAAACATCTTTATTTTTAACCGCACTTTTACGTTTTTTTGACGCTTTAGGTGGCAGTTCCTTAAAGACTTTTTTCACTTTTTGTTTCGCCGTTTTGCCAACACGACGTGGTTTTCTGGCACTTTCGACTAAACTGAAATCTACCATTTTTTGTTCTAAATGAACGGCAACTACACGAATTTTTACTTTATCGCCAAGACGGTAGATCATACCACTATTTTCACCGATTAAACGTTGTTTTGCCGCATCAAATTGATAGTAGTCGTTATCTAAAGTAGAAATATGGACTAAGCCATCAATGAATAAATCATCTAAACGCACGAATAAGCCAAAGCCCGTTACAGATGAGATCACTCCGCTAAATTCAGCACCCACGTGATCTTGCATATATTCACATTTCAGCCAATCTGCTACTTCGCGAGTGGCATCATCGGCACGGCGTTCTGTCATCGAGCAGTGATCGCCTAATAAATCCATTTCATCAAAGGAATAGTGATAGCCGCCAGTATCCGTCGTTTTACGTTTGGCGCCTTTTT